>NZ_JBLRMH010000007.1:0-262418 GCF_047921575.1 Proteus sp. TSJ240517 | reverse complement strand
CAGCTTATATGTTAGTCGTTAATTAGAAACTATGGTTACATTCCTCAATAAAATAGCCAATCTTCATGCCGTTAAACACTATTTATGGCAACTCATTAGTGAAATGATCCCTGTATCAAGCATCTAATATCACATTAATTTAATGCCTAGTGTTCTGATCTTTTATTTCTTGTTATCTCTGATGGATCTAATTAAAAGCAGAAGGTGTAAATGTAAAAACACACTCTTTATTACTGAGTCTATTTTTATTTAGATATCTTTTAATGAGAATGTTATTGAGGCTCCTGCTCTTCTGAACGCAGTAAATCATAGTTTAAGATATTTTTATTACCATCAATAACAGTGATTGGTGATTTAGGCTGATAGCACTCATTTAATGGTGAGTGACACTGTTGAGGGGAGTTATGTTCTATTCCAAGCCAACTACTTAGTAGCCAATAGTTATTTACTGTTGAATAAGGCTTATTCAATGCATCATTATTGATAGTAGGTTTAATAGATGATGGGCTATACCAAATAAACAAAGGGATATCATAAGCTTCTTTTCGTGGCGTATTTACACCATGATGATAACGAACCTCTCTATTTTTATCGAGACGCTGTAAAGCGTGATCTGCAAAGTAGAGAATAGAAGCTGGTTTATCTTTGACTCTCTCGATGATGTCATTAATTAATTTATCTGTATAAGCAATAGAGCTGTCATAGCAGTTATCATCATCTTCTTGCGTGAATTTCTTTAAATACTGACTTGGAAATCGATTACAGGCCGGCTCATGGCTACCATATGTATGTAAGATGATTAGTTTTTTCTCTTCAGATGGCTCATTGAGAGCTCTGTCTAAATAAGGAAGCAACTCTTCATCATAACCGATAAATTCATTCCACTTTTTATTTTGAGCCATATTAGCAATGACAGAAATAACACTGGTTTTCTGATTACCTTCACCTTGATTACTTAACCAATATGTTTTAAACCCAGCATGATTGGCAAGAGAAACAATATTATCAGCGTAATGACTTTTATCTTGTAACTGTTCCAATCCTATATTTGAGAGTGAAATTGGTACAGAAAGAATAGTTACTGGTGCAGGAGAATAGACTTGATTGAATAGGATAAGATTACTCTTTTCTTTCATTAGATTAGGTGTTGTATCGTACTGATAGCCATAAATTCCTAGATGATCTCTGCGAACGGACTCTCCAAGAATAAGGATATAAATTTCTGTATTATCATTATGTTTATTATATTGAAACTCAACTTTTTGAGAGGTAATTCTTCTAATTTGGCGATTTTCATGGAAGGTTCGGACAAGTGCTGCTGCATTATAAAAAGGTGAGTTCAGAAGGGTATATTCTGCAAGTAATTTACTGTTGTCATCGTTTTTCAATGCTAAGATTTTATAAATTGGAATGATGGCTATTAATATAACAAAAGCAGTCACACTTTTTTTTGTCGTTTTTAGATCAGATACTTGAGCTGCTTTATGGATGAAAAAATAGTAAATGGCAAAAGCACATAGGTAAAATAAGACATAATACTTATTATAAGAGAGCATACCGACAGTTTCGCTGCCATTGGTATTAATAAAAGTTTCAGCAATGGATGATGAAAAAGCAATATCGTGTTCACGATAGAAAAATAGAGAAATAGACAGGTTTAAAGACCATAGCGCACTAGTAATAAAGGTTATTATTTTTCCAAAAACAGAACGATAAATGCCACTACATATCAGTATAAGTAGCCAACCAATAAGAACAATATAGATTTTTTGTTCTATATGCAGTGTTGAACCACCCAATATTGCAGGTGCCATAGATAAGAAAAATAAAAGTGCGTAATGAGTTAATTGAGACATAATCTATTTAAAAACTACCACCTCTTTTTATACAGAATAAAAAGTTAACCATTTACTTTTTGACAATACAAGCCTTGTTTGGCTGAAGTGTGTCTGAAATTGATATTACTATGTTTCTTCCTCACTATTTTGAGCTATTTGGCTTTATTAATAAGCCTTGTAGAAAATAAGTTATGTTTCTTTTTATTTGTAATTAATTGATTTCAATTTAATTTGTTTTTATTTTTATAACAGTAGAATAACTAATAATAAGTTATTTAAATAATCGTATAGATATGTAGTTAAAGCTTAAAAGTATTCTAAATAAGTAAATAATAGAAATAGGATCAAGATTTTTATGATAATGGATAAAAATCATTGAAAATGAATAACCCCAAAGTTGAAATTCACTTTGGGGTTATTTTTATTTAGAAAGATAACATTATTTCAGACTGTTAGTGCTGTTTACCTTGTTCAATACCTAAGCCAATTTGAGAACGAATAAACTGTGCTTGGAATTTTGCTTTTTCTTGCTCACCTAAAGATGATTTATCAGTAACAGAGAAAAGCCATGAGACAACAAAAGCAATGATTATTGAGAATAATGCTGGATATTCATAAGGATAGATGGGTTTTTCATGACCTAAAATACTTACCCAAATTGTTGGCCCTAAGATCATCAACGTGACAGCAACTAATAAACCAGACCATCCTCCTGCGACTGCACCTCGTGTTGTCAGCCCTTTCCAATACATTGATAACAATATGATTGGGAAGTTACAGCTTGCTGCAATTGAGAAAGCTAGCCCCACCATAAAGGCAATATTTTGTTTTTCAAATAAAATACCTAAACCGATAGCGACGATACCTAAGATAACCACAGTAATTTTGGATACTTTTAGCTCTTGTCTTTCATCTGCGTGACCATTTTTAATTACATTTGCGTAGAGATCATGTGATACCGCAGATGCGCCCGCTAAAGTTAGTCCTGCAACAACGGCTAAAATAGTAGCGAAGGCAACGGCTGAAATGAAGCCTAAGAAGAAGTTACCGCCAACGGCATCCGCCAAGTGAACAGCCGCCATATTGGTTCCACCAATCAAAGCGCCAGCGGCATCTTTGAACATAGGATTAGGGCTAACGAGTAAGATAGCGCCGAAACCAATGATAAAAGTAAGAATATAGAAATAACCGATAAAACCTGTTGCATAGAAAACACTCTTACGGGCTTCTTTTGCATCGCTAACAGTAAAGAAGCGCATGATGATATGAGGAAGTCCCGCCGTACCAAACATTAGTGCAAGACCTAAAGAGAGAGCAGATATAGGATCAGAAACCAATCCACCAGGACTCATGATAGAGAACCCTTTTGAGTGAACACTAACGGCTTCTTTAAATAAGGTATTGAAATTAAAATCGACAGCTTTCATCACCATAACAGCCATAAAACTTGCACCTGCAAGTAATAAAATAGCTTTAATGATTTGAACCCAAGTGGTGGCTAACATGCCTCCAAATAAAACATATAGCACCATTAGAATACCGACGAGCACAACGGCAATATGGTAGTTTAAGCCGAAAAGGAGTTCGATTAATTTACCGGCACCAACCATTTGTGCAATCAGATAAAGAGCGACAACAACCAGTGATCCAATAGCGGAGAGTGTTCTCACTGGTTTAGGGCTTAAGCGATAGGAGACAACATCAGCAAAGGTATAGCGTCCTAAATTACGTAAGCGTTCAGCAATGATAAAAAGAATGATAGGCCAACCAATCAGAAATCCAATTGAATAAATAAGTCCATCATAACCCGAGGTATAAACCAGTGCGGAGATCCCTAAAAAGGATGCGGCAGACATAAAATCACCGGCGATTGCCATTCCGTTTTGGAAGCCAGTAATTTTCCCTCCGGCAGTATAGTAATCAGCACGAGAGCGGGTACGTTTAGAAGCCCAATAAGTGATGTAAAGTGTTAATCCTACAAATATTAGGAACATGATGATGGCCTGAATATTCATAGGTTGTTTCTCACCTCCTTCAGTTATTGCGGCAGCGTAAGCAACCGTTGAGGAGAGGAAAAATAAGCTTATTGCATAAAGTAACTTTCTCATTTTTCTACCTCTTCAATAATTTCAGCGGTAAGTTTGTCGAACTCTGTATTGGCTTTAATAACGTAAACGCCCGTTAATAAAAATGAGGCGATGATTAAACCCATACCAATAGGAATACCTCGTGTAATGTAGCTGCCCTCATATAATGGTGTACCTAACCATTGTGGATAGAACGCAATAAGTAAGATAAATGAGACGTACATAACGAGCGTAATAATTGAAAGTGTCCATGAAAAACGACTACGTTTATTAACCAGTTCTTTAAAGCGAGGGTTGTTTTCTATCTCTTGATAAATATTGGAATTCATCAGAGTTCTCCTCTATATAATTGTTTGGTTTATCACTTGATTTAGAGGCTTAAATCCCCCGCATTCCATGATTTTCAGGTAAGAGAGCCCTGCAAAGGCATTTTTCATGCCTTTGCTTTGTCGTATTACGTTTTTTGAACGACAGTTATTTGTTGTGTATTAAGCAGTGAGTGATAGAGACTGTTTTTCTTCTAACAGTTTCTCTACAACACCCGGATCAGCGAGTGTTGAGGTATCCCCGAGGTTAGTTGTGTCGCCAGAGGCAATTTTACGCAAGATACGGCGCATAATTTTCCCTGATCGTGTTTTAGGTAAGGAATCTGTCCAATGTAGGATATCTGGTGTGGCTATTGGCCCAATTTCTTTACGTACCCAGTTGCGAACTTCTGTATAAAGTTCAGGAGTTGGCTCTTCACCGTGATTTAAAGTGACATAAGCATAAATAGCTTGTCCTTTAATATTATGAGGAATACCAACTACTGCGGCTTCTGCAATCTTAGGATGTGCAACAAGAGCGGATTCAATCTCTGCTGTTCCTAAACGATGACCTGAAATATTCAAGACATCATCAACACGCCCTGTTATCCAATAGTCACCATCCTCATCTCGGCGAGCGCCGTCACCAGAGAAATACATCCCTTTAAAGGTTGAAAAATAAGTTTGCTCAAAACGATCGTGATCACCAAAAAGTGTTCTTGCTTGACCCGGCCAAGAATCAGTAATCACTAAGTTTCCTTCGCAAGCCCCTTGCTGTACTTCGCCCATATTATCGACAATTGCAGGCTGAACACCGAAGAAAGGGCGTGTTGCTGAGCCTGGTTTTAGATCCATTGCACCCGGTAATGGTGTTATCATGAAACCACCAGTTTCTGTTTGCCACCATGTATCAACGATAGGACATTGGCTACGTCCCATTTTCTGATAGAACCATTCCCATGCTTCTGGATTAATGGGTTCACCTACGGAGCCTAGAATGCGCAGAGAGGTGCGTTGAGTACCTTCAATCGCTTTATCGCCTTCAGCCATTAATGCACGGATTGCAGTCGGTGCTGTATATAATATATTGATTTGGTGTTTATCAACAATTTGAGCCATGCGGTTAACAGATGGATAATTAGGGACACCTTCAAACATAACAGTAGTCGCACCATTTGACAGAGGGCCATACAGTAAGTAGCTATGTCCTGTTACCCAACCCACGTCAGCAGTACACCAATAAATATCACCTTCATGATAATCAAAGGTGTATTTGAAGGTCATTGAAGCATAAACGAGATAACCTCCCGTTGTGTGCAGTACACCTTTGGGTTTGCCTGTTGAACCTGATGTATACAGAATAAAGAGAGGATCTTCTGCATCCATTACTTCAACATCACACTCAGTGCTGACACCTTGGGTGATTTCATCCCACCAAACATCACGTCCTTCAATCCATTGTTCGGTATGTCCTGTTCGACGAAATACTACTACATGATTAATAGGGGGGATATCAGCGTGATTTAAAGCATCATCAACATTTTTCTTTAAAGGAATAGCGCGACCTGCACGTAATCCTTCATCAGCTGTAATCACTAATTTAGCTTTTGAATCAATGATCCTGCCTGCGACAGCTTCAGGAGAGAAACCACCAAAAATAACAGAATGGATAGCACCAATACGAGTACAAGCGAGCATAGCGACTGCCGCTTCTGGTACCATCGGCATATAAATCGCCACAACATCGCCTTTTTTAATACCTAAGTTTTTTAATACATTAGCGAATTGGCAAACATCTTGGTGGAGTTGTCTGTAAGTGATTTTTTTCGACTCATTAGGTGAGTCGCCTTCCCAAATAATGGCGGTTTGATCACCTCGTGTTTTAAGGTGGCGATCAAGACAGTTTTGACTGATATTTAGCTGACCATCTTCAAACCAGCGAATGCGTACATGGCCTGGGTCAAAAGAAGTATTCTTTACCACAGTATATGGTTTTATCCAGTCAATGATTTTCCCTTTATCTGCCCAAAAGGCCTCAGGGTTTTTAATGGATAATTCATAATCTTTTTGGTATTGCTCTTTATTGATCAGGGCGTGTTCTGCAATGCTTGCAGGAATATGATGTTGGTTTATTTTTGTCATAATAGTTCTCCTCACTCTTGTTAATACTATGTCAAAAAGTCGTTAACAAAAGAGGGTAAATAAAGATTGTTTCTTTTTTGCGCAGAAGATCACGAATTAATGGAAATGCTTTTCATGGAATGTTCAATTAGTGCTAAAGCTAGCAGTGCATTATTTATCTACTATTTTCTTGTTTAATAGGATCATCGTTTAATAGAATGCTTTTAAATTAAAATAATATACTGTGAAAATTAATTTAACCGTGCTGGATAAAAAAACCACAAAAATAATATGGATATGATAATGATTTTCATTAACGTTTTTTTCACTATAATGAAATGAAAAGATAAATCACATGATGTGATCCAAGATAAAACAGCACTGGAGATTAATATGAGCTATACATTACCTGCACTGCCTTATGCTTATGATGCATTAGAGCCTCACTTTGATGAGCGTACAATGGAAATTCACCATACTAAGCATCATCAAACTTATGTGAATAATACCAATACAGCATTAGAAAAATTACCTGAGCTTGCTGGCTTGGAGATTGATGAATTAGTTAAAAATCTTCATAAAGTGCCTGCTGATCAACGTACTTTTTTACGTAATAACGCTGGTGGTCACTCTAACCACTCATTATTCTGGAAAGGTTTGAAGCTAGGTACTCAATTACAAGGTTCACTAAAAGATGCGATTGAGCGCGATTTTGGTAGCGTTGATGCCTTTAAAGAGTTATTTGAAAAAGCGGCTGCGAGCCGTTTTGGTTCAGGTTGGGCTTGGCTGGTATTAAAAGACGATGGCAAACTTGCGGTAGTTTCTACTGCAAACCAAGATAGCCCATTAATGGGTGAAGAGTTAGCTGGCGCATCAGGTTACCCAATTGTAGGGTTAGATGTGTGGGAACATGCTTACTACTTGAAATATCAAAATCGCCGCCCTGATTATATTAAAGCGTTCTGGTCCGTCGTTAACTGGGACGAAGCGCAAAAACGTTTTCAGAGCAAAGCATAATTGAGTAGATAACATCCTTTCTTTTTTATATTTTCAATGCCGACATTTGTCGGCATTGTTTCTTTTGAACACTATCTTTACTATGAGTTATTCTTTTCTGTTTAGGTAGTGAGCTATGCGTTATTTTCCTAGTGTTTTTATCGGTAATATCACAACAACATCTAATGGATTTACCAGTGCGATCACCAAAAGGCTGGTGGATGGCACTATCAAATTGACATCACTAGGATTAGAAGGTGATGAGCAAGCAGAAAAGAGTTTTCACGGTGGTCCTGATCGCGCCCTTTGTCACTATCCTAACGAACATTATCTTTATTGGGCTGAGCAATTTCCACAATTAGTCGATTTTTTCCATGCTCCCGCATTTGGTGAAAATATCTCAACAACAGGCATGACGGAAGAGAATGTTTTTATTGGGGATATTTATCAATGGGGAACTGCATTAATTCAAGTGACTCAACCTCGCTCTCCTTGCTACAAACTTAACACAGTGACAGAAGTCAGTAACTTTTCGCAAATTATGCAAGATAGTGGTTATTGTGGTTGGTTATATCGTGTTGTGAGTGCAGGAGAAACAGGCAGTCATCATCCTCTTGTGTTGGTTTCAAGAAACAGTGATGTCTCTGTTAAAGAAGCTATTTCTATTGCTTTTCATATGCCTTTTGATGAAGAGCTTTATCATCGTTTATTAAGTGCGGCAGGATTATCAGCGAGTTGGAGTAAAACCATGCAGCTAAGACTGCAAAATCAAACTATTGAGAGCTTTGATAGACGGCTGTTTAAGAGATAAATAGTTATCTAATTGATAATTAATGGTATTAAAACACCTCCCTAAACATAGGTGAGGTGTTTTTTTATGTATTAACGAAAAATTACGGATGTGCGATAAATCCAATCGCATCATAAACCTTGTCTAAGGTTGCTTGAGCACGAGTTTTGGCTTTATCAGCACCTTCTTTCATGATTTTATTAAGCAATGCTTCATCATTACGGAATGTGTTAAAACGTTCTTGAATGTTGGTTAGCATTTCAGATACCGCATCAGCGACAGCACCTTTTAGATGACCGTACATTTGGCCTTCAAATTCAGCTTCTAATTCAGGAATAGTTTTACCTGTAACACCCGCTAAGATATCGAGTAAGTTAGACACACCTGCTTTATTTTCAAGATCGTAAATAACACGAGGTGGTTCTTCAGAATCTGTCATTGCGCGTTTAATTTTCTTGGCTGCTGCTTTTGGATCTTCAAGCAATGCGATAACGTTATTACGGTTATCATCAGACTTGGACATTTTCTTGGTCGGATCTTGCAGAGCCATAACACGAGCACCGCCTTTTGGAATAAAAGGATCGGGTACGGTGAAGATATCGCCATAAATAGCGTTAAAGCGCTGAGCAATATCACGGCTTAATTCAAGATGTTGTTTTTGGTCGATACCAACAGGGACTTGATTTGTTTGATAAATCAGAATATCTGCCGCCATTAATACAGGATAATCGAATAACCCTGCATTGATATTTTCAGAGTGACGCGCTGATTTATCTTTAAATTGAGTCATTCGGCTCAATTCACCAAAATAGGTATAGCAGTTAAGTGCCCAGCTTAATTGTGCATGTTGTGGAACATGTGACTGAACAAAAATAGTGCTTTTTTCTGGATCAATACCGCAAGCAAGATAAAGAGCCAGCGTATCTAAGGTTCTTTTTCTAAGTTCTTTTGGATCTTGACGAACTGTAATGGCGTGTTGGTCAACGATACAGTAAATGCAATCATAGTCATCTTGCATTTGTACCCATTGACGTAATGCACCCATGTAGTTACCAATAGTGAGTTCACCAGAAGGTTGTGCACCACTGAATACAATTGGCTTTTGTGCCGTTTTTTCTACTGAAGTCGTCATCTTAATTCTGTTCCACAGTTGTCATTGCGTGATGTCGAGGATTGATAGCAAGTCAGCAAAATTATCGAGTGTATAATCAGGTTTGCTGTCTGCAATAGAGACGCCATAGTTATAGCCATAGGTTAAACCTACGCAAGGGCACTCGGCCGCTTGTGCTGCAATAATATCGTTGCGAGAATCCCCAACAAAAAGGAGTTCTTCCTTTTTAACACCAAATGTACCCATTGTTAAATATAATGGTGCTGGATGTGGTTTTTTTTCTTTGACATCATCTCCCCCTAGTACTAAGGAAAAATATTTATCAATTTTCAGTTGCTGTAATAGTGGTGCAATAAAAGGTGAAGGCTTATTGGTAACGATACCTAATGGAATGTTATGTGAAGCTAATACTTCAAGCGTTTCTTTGACGTGTGGGAATAAATCACTGCCTGTTTTGACCGATGTTGCATAATGTTCATCAAAAAGGTCTCGCATCTCTTTTAATAAGGTTTCTGTGACATCTTCTACGCCAGCGTTATGTAAAGCGCGCGTAAGTAGCATATCAACGCCATTACCCACCCAAATTGTGACATTATGTTTACCAGCAGGTGCAAAACCTTTTGATGTTAATGCGTAATCTGTTGCTTCTGTTAGTCCAACAGCGCTGTCAGTGAGTGTGCCATCAAGATCAAAGGCGATAGCACGAATGCCTTTGAGTTTTTTGTCTATCATTACGATACCTTTTCTAATTCGTGACGCATATTGTCAATAACATGCTTATAATCTGGTTGATTGAAAATAGCTGAGCCAGCAACGAACATATCTGCACCTGCTTGGGCAATTTCAGCGATATTATCGACTTTAACACCACCATCAATTTCTAAACGAATGTCATAACCACCATCATCGATCATTTTACGAACTTGGCGTAATTTATCGAGGGTGTTAGGAATAAATGATTGACCACCAAAGCCTGGGTTAACAGACATCAGCAGAATAAGATCTAATTTATCCATTACATAATCGAGATAATTTAATGGGGTTGCTGGGTTAAGCACTAAGCCTGCTTTACAACCACAATCTTTTATTAGTTGAATTGTACGGTCAACGTGGTCACTGGCTTCAGCGTGAAATGAGATATACGTTGCGCCAGCTTCTGCAAAATCAGGAATGATGCGATCAACGGGTTTAACCATTAGGTGAACATCAATGGGCGCTGTAATACCGTAGTTGCGCAGAGCCTTACAAATTGGCGCACCAAACGTTAGGTTCGGTACATAGTGGTTATCCATAACATCAAAGTGGACAACATCTGCGCCAGCTGCGAGCACTTTTTCAGTGTCTTCGCCAAGGCGAGCAAAATCAGCGGATAAAATAGAAGGGGCAATCAGAAAATCTTTCATCGCATTCTCCAGACAACACTCCCATTGTCGGGAGGTGTTAACGATTATTTATATAAGGCAAGTAATTCGTTCACTTTGCTACGACCAAGTGTGTTGCTACTGATTGTTCTTCTGACTTTCACACTGTGTAGCTCTTTTGCGTCTACATACCACTCTTTTGTTAACGCAGTCTCATGATTTGATATTAACACGGGTATCTGTCTCTCGTAAGCCAGCATTGAGGCAAGTTGAGCCAGATGTTCCTGCTCTTGAAAACTAAAGCTATTTGTATGGTATGACGTAAAATTTGCAGTCGGTGATAACGGTGCATAAGGAGGATCGCAATAAACAACGGCGCCTTTTTTTGCATTTGTCATCGTTGATGAATAGCTTTGGCAAACAAATTCGGCTTTTTGTGCTTTTTCAGAAAACCAAATTAGCTCTGCTTCAGGAAAATAAGGTTTTTTATAACGACCAAAAGGGACATTGTATTCACCTTTTGAATTATAACGACACAGCCCATTGTAGCAATGACGGTTAAGATAGAGAAATAACACACTACGCTGATAAGCGTCCGTTGAACGATTAAATTCTTGTCGTAGTTGATAGAACTCTTCTGCGATATTCATTTGAGGGGTAAATAATAAGCGAGCATCCTTCATAAATTTTTCAGGATGTTGCTTTACCGTATTATAGAGATGAATTAGATCACTATTTATATCGGCAAGAATATATGAATCGTATTCTGTATTTAAAAAAACAGAACCGGCACCCATAAAAGGTTCAATTAAACAATTACCCTCAGGCAGATGACGTTTAATGTCATCTACCAAAGGATATTTACCACCAGCCCATTTTAGGAATGCGCGTTTTTTTTTCATGCCGTCCAAATTTCTCAATCGTTTCAGAGTCGCCGATTGTACTCTGTTTCAGACAGCATATCAGCGGTGAACTTCGTCTTAATTATTTTTTTAGATCCTGATGAACATGTTTCATCGGTCTAACCCAAGGTTGTTTGGCTTGTACTGGCGCAGGTAAAGAAGAAACAGCCTGCTTGGCTTCACTTATATTACGATAATTTCCATAGATGAGTACATACCATGGATTACCATTACGCTGCGTTTTGTAAATAGTGTAGTTTCCATTGAGGTTCTTTTTAGCGAAAGCCTCTAAGGTATCTTGGCGACTTGCACCACTTAATTGCAAAGTATAGTTAGTAGCAGGGATAGTGCTTAAATTACTTGCTGATAATGAGCCTGAAACAACAGGTTTAGTCGTTGCAGGTTTAGGTTGCGTTGTTGCTGGTGGTGTTACTGGTTTTGTCGGTGGTGTTTTTACTTCAGCCGGTTTTTGTACGGGTTGCACTGGTTTAGTTGCAGGTGGTTGCGTGACAGGCTGCACGGGTTGTGGCTGTTGCGCATTTAATTGCTGCTGATTAGTGGCTTGATTAATACCTGCTTGTTGTTGATTTAAAGAATCAACGATATCTCCAGGGATCTCAACACGTTGACCTTGCGAATCAATCATTGGAGGTAAATTTTGTGAAGGTGGTGTTGCAGGCTGTATCTCTTGCCCAGAAATAGATTGAGGTGTCGATGGCTGACCATTTTCTGAAGGCGTAACGGATGACGGTTGTTGAGATAGGTCGATATTTCTTTCCGTATTGGTCGAAGGTGCAGGTTCAGTTGTTTCTGGTGATTTTAATGCTGAACTTATTGCGATAATTAGCAGAATAAGGACTAAAACACCTGCACCAATCATCATCTGTTGACGGGATACAGAGAATCGTGCGTTTTTTAATGGATTGTTACGAGGTCGGTTGGTTCGACGTTCAGGTCTATCCGAAGTATCAGGTTTGAGTGAATTATCACCCTTGGTTTCATTATCAGGTTTGAACTCGTCCATTATGCCCTCCGTCAGAGCGTCAAAAAGCGAAAAATATTCTATTCAGCCTTAGCCATTACCTCATAGTATAAGGATGAAACGCTTTTTCTGAAACGTTGCATTTGACAATATTAACCAGAATTTTCCTTAAATGAATATTCTAGTTTATTGCTTGTCAGGTAATGGGGAGCTTAATTTGCATTAATGCAAGATGTTATCGCTTTGTGGACTTGTTCGCGAGTAATATCGGCACGTAATTCGGATTGACCGATACCTTTTGGTAAAACAAGGTGTAATTTGCCACCAGATACTTTTTTATCTCTCATCATATGAGGTAAATAGTCATCAGGTGTCATTTCAATAGGACCATTGATGGGGAGATTGGCTCTCTCAAGCAATTGAATAACACGTTGAGTCTCTTCTTCAGTGAATTGACCAAGTGCTTGAGATGTTCTTGCCGCCATTACCATACCTGCGGCAACGGCTTCACCATGCAACCAAACACCATATCCCATATGGGCTTCAATGGCATGTCCATAGGTATGGCCAAGGTTGAGTAGTGCGCGTAAGCCACTTGTTTCTTTTTCATCAGCAGCAACGACGTCAGCTTTTAGCTCACAGCAACGACGGATACAAAATGCCATGGCTTTAGGATCAAGAGCCAAGAGTTTATCAATATTATTTTCAAGCCAGATAAAAAAGTCTTTATCTAAAATGATGCCATATTTAATAACTTCAGCTAAACCCGATGAAAGTTCACGAGGCGGTAATGTGGCAAGACAATCGAGATCGATAACAACAGAAGCGGGCTGATAAAACGCACCAATCATATTTTTGCCAAGAGGATGATTAACTGCGGTTTTTCCACCAACAGAAGAATCGACTTGTGACAATAGTGTTGTTGGTACTTGGATAAAGCGAACGCCACGTTGATAGCTTGCTGCGGCAAAACCAGTTAGATCACCAATAACACCACCGCCTAATGCGATAAGTGTTGTATCTCGATTGTGATTTTTTTCTAATAATGCAGTAAAGACATCATTCATGATTTCAAGCGATTTGTATTGTTCGCCATCAGGCAAAATTACGCTATCAACCAAAACACCCTGTTTTTTTAAGGTGTCCGTTACCTTTTCTAAATAGAGTGGAGCAAGTGTCACGTTTGTGACTATCATAACTTGCTGCCCTGATTTTAAAGGTAAAAAGGTATCTTCTTGATGAAAAAGGCCAGAAGCAATGGTAATGGGATAGCTTCTTTCACCTAATGTGACAGTGATTTTTTCCATAACAGTGGCCTTCTTTTTATTGTCTTTACTTAACCTTATAAATAGCTGAATTTATTAGTTTTGTTCTAATAATTCAATTATTTGATTGGCTACAATTTTTGCACTCTGATCATCAGTATGAATAGTGATGTCAGCAATTTCTTCATAAAGAGGATTACGTTCTTCAGCTAATGTCTCTAAGACATCGCGCACAGGTTCAACACCTTGCAATAAAGGACGTTTTTTATCACGTTGGGTACGCGCGAGCTGTTTTTCGATGTTGGTTTCTAAATAAACAACCACACCGCGTGCAGATAATCTGTTACGGGTTTCTCGCGATATCACCGAACCACCACCTGTTGCTAACACAATGCCTTGCTTTTCAGTGAGTTCGTTGATTATTTTTTCTTCTCGTTGACGGAAGCCTTCTTCGCCTTCAACATCAAATACCCAACCTACATCTGCACCTGTACGCCGCTCAATTTCCTGATCGGAATCATAAAACTCCATACTAAGTTGTTGAGCTAACTGACGACCAATAGTGCTTTTGCCGGCACCCATAGGCCCAACCAGAAAGATATTACGTTTCTCTGCCATGTTTTTGGTATTACTAAGATATTCGTTAATGATAACCCGCCCCGCCAAATTCATTCAGCGACGGGACCTAAACTGAAATTTATGAGTGTTTATCTAATTCACACCTGATAACATTTGTTATCTACTCTCATAATAAGACTGAGTTCTTTCAGTAGATCGCTATAAAATAACCACATGCTGTCATAAGCGACAACATAGGATAAAAATCCCTTTGCCCACAGTACATAACAAAAACTACTAAAAAAGTAATTATCTTTGTTGGCAACGCGGAGATTCTAACACAATTTAGTCGGAAAACCGCATCTGATAATATTGTCTTTTTCGTCATCAATCGATCAATATTACATATAAAAAGCCCTACCTCCAAGAATAGAGGAAGTGCATAAAATGTATCCGTATTTTTATTGTGATGTTTCAGGCTCACTCAAATTAGCTAACCCTTGTAAGCTAAATCGTCCTCATCGTCAAATCTATAAATACTGATTATAAGAAAAAACAATGAATAACTCTCAGTTTAACTCTAGTGAAAAACATGTAGTGCTTTGTATTTTATAATAAAAGTATTTATCACATAAAAAATTATATTAATTTGGGTGTAATAAAAATAACCAATTCATGGCGACTGTGTTGATCTCTTTTATGACTGAAAAGTACGCCTAGTAATGGAATAGAGGATAAGAAGGGGATCTTTGCTGTGTGTTCTTGTTGCTTTTGCTGAAATATACCTCCCAACATAATGGTTTCTCCATCGCGAATAGTCACTTCTGTGCTGATCTCTTGTTTATCAATAGAAAGATGTTCACTTCCGCCTTGAACAAGTGCAATATCTGGTGTGTTTTGACTAATTTTAAGTATTAACCTTATCTTTTTATTTCTTTGAATAATGGGCGTTACTTCCATACCCAAGACGGCTTCTTTAAATTGAACTCGTGTGATTTCATTATCTCGACTGACATAGGGGATCTCTGTTCCTTGTTTGATGGAGGCTGTTTTTTCATGAGCGGTTGTTAGCCGCGGACTGGCAATAATAGATAACTGTTTCTCTTGTTCTAACGCACTTAATTCAAGCTCTAATAGGCGCCCATTAATTCTAGCAATATTAAATGCAATATAGTGAAGAGGGTTTTTGGTGTTTTGATGGAGTGATAATGCAGAAAGTGAAGGCGTTGATAGCGCTGAATTAAGCGAGGAGGTTGTTGAAATAGCATTAGGTATTGTAGATGCGGCTTCGGTTTGTGTTTTTAATGCTTGTAATCCCCATTGAGTACCCAATTCATTTAGAGCATCCTGACTGCTACTCACAATATGTGCGGTGATATGAACTTGTTGTTGTGGGGTGTCCCGTAATTTTAGCCAATCCCCAATTTCAGATAGTGTTTTACTATTATCAACTATTGAAAGACTATTCGCTTCTCTATCAATAATAACTCGCCCCTGCTGACTTAGTAATGGAATAGTGTGATCACTTAGTTGTTCGCCTAGTCTCTCAGCATCAGCATAATTTAAAGGATAAAGTTGGTGATGTAATTCTTCAGGTTGTTCTGTAGTAGATGTTCGCTCTTCAATAAAGGTAGATGATATCTTTTCATCATCGCTATTCTCAGGAAAGAAGGGGTCTCGAGTGTGAGCCCAAATGGTGGTTGTCATCATATATAATATGACGATTAAAATTCCTATCTTCATGATATATCACCCTGTATTGCACTAGGATAACTTAGCTCTGTAAAACTCATTTGTACTGAAATTAGGTGGGGTTTTATTGGAACAATATGCAGAGAGATCAGCGCTAAACTTGTTTGACTGAGGTATTCCAATAGTGTTAAAAACTGTGGGTAAGACAAAGTAAAAGTGAGTTTATATAAAGAGTTAGGCGTGTTTTCCCAAATCTCTGGTATAAAATGATAAGTCATTAGTAAGCGTTGTAATTGCTCACTAACCGGTGGGTTATCGAATGGAATGCCATAATCTATTTGTTGTGTGATTAGTGAATTAATAGATGGCATTGTGTCTAATGTGCTTTGATAGTGATTAATACGCTTTAGTCTTTGTGCTATTTCTAGGTGTTGTTGGGCTATCTCTTGCTGGTAGTCCGTGTAGATAAAGAGGTAATAAAATAGCAGGGTAATAAAAGGTATCATTAAGCTCAGTAAAGTGAGTTTCCACTTAGGTAGAAACGCAATAAGTAACAACCATTGTGCATTTATTTTCATTGGCTTCCCTCATCTTCTTCATTCCATCGCTCTTGTTCTTCTGATTTTCCGTTTAAATGCACTTCTGTGTAAGACGGATCAGTTTTGTTTTGTTGTAAATAACTCAACGTTAAAGAGGCTAAAACAGAGTGACTTTTAAGGTTGGTAATAAAGGAGAGTGATTGTGTATTGGGGAGTGTGAGATGCAGTGAGCGTTGATTATCTGCCTCACCATAGTGGCTAATCCAACCAGTTGAGGGAAGATGGGTTTCGATAGCTCGAAAGAAGCGAATGTAATGTAAATAGCGCAACCAGTTTTGATAATAGAGTGAATAGTGCTGATAGTGTAAAAGTGTTTGTTTTTTCTGTGTTTGATATATATCGATCTGTTTTAGTAATAAATCTTCTTGTTGCTGAGTTTGGCGTTGTTGATCTGTTATGAGTGATCGTTTTTGTGCCAAATGGTAGGTGTAATAGCTACAAATAACGAAAGTGATCGTGACCAATGATAGCGTTTGAGAAAGCCATAACAATGCTTTTTGTCTAAATAAGCTGTGGCGCCAAGGTAGGTAATTTACTTGATACATAGCACCTCTTCAGGGCGTAATGCCAAACCTAATGCAACAAATGGAATGAGATCTTTATCTGACGTTGTTTTAAATAAGTCGAGGGAAAGATTGGGCCAAAGAGGCATCAACTGGCTAAAATATTCTTCATTATCACCCGTTAAATAACACTGTTTTAATGGCCAATGGTATTTTTCTATTAACTGATAAATACAAGCTTGTTGCTCTTGTTGGTTTTCATAGGTGAGAGTGCCGTAATGGGGCATATTTTCATCAGATGATACCCAAAGTAGCGTTTTGTTTTTACAGTACAAAAGGGGATTCTGAGGTGAGATGCCGAGGTAAGTTGCTAAATAGCGTAGTGCACACGCTGGGGTATCAATTGCAGTTATTGTTAAGTTTATTCGAGCAAATAAGTCAATATACTTATCTAAAATCGTTTTATGGCACAGGTGAATAGCGAGTTTCCCCTTATTTTGCCGATAATCAAAATTAACAGGGATTTTCGTATTTTGTGTGTAAGATGTGGCTCGTAGTTGCGCCAACCGATAACATGCTGCTGATGTAAGGGAAACTGCATGAGGCAGTGGGATAATTTGATAGTTTTCATAAATATCCGGTAGAGAAAGCGTAACATTATTAATAGAAGGTAATTTTTTACGCCAACCCATTAGGATTTTTCTTAATTTTATATCATTTAAATCGTCATTAAGAGGTAAAGGGAATTGCCAAAATGCACTGATCTTCCATTGTTTATTCTGCTGAAATACCAAAACGGCATTGATATGATGAGTGTTAATTTCAATACCAATCTGGTAATTGTGTGTTTCCATAAATGATATCCATATCTATTGATGAGTAATTGCCTATTTTCAAAGAGGCGTTACCTTTATACTACGCACTGTTTGTTTATAAACCGCCCAATTCACACTACATGGGAAATTTAAGGTGAAGTTCTTAAAATATTTTTTCATCTTCGTTTTTGCTTGCATAATTTTGGGAGCAGCCTCGATATACGGTATGTATAAGTATGTTGAGCCTCAGTTACCCGATGTCGCGACATTAAAAGATGTTCGTTTACAAACCCCTATGCAGGTATTTAGTGCAGACGGAGAGTTGATTGCGCAATACGGCGAGAAACGTCGTTTACCGCTAACATTGGAGGAGATGCCTCCTCAACTTATTAATGCTTTTATCGCAACAGAAGATACGCGTTTTCGTGAACACCACGGTATTGACCCTATTGGGATCTCGCGTGCTGTTGTAGTGGCATTAACATCAGGACAAGCCTCCCAAGGCGCTAGTACCATTACGCAACAATTAGCTCGAAATTTCTTTTTAACGCCTGAAAAGAAATTAATGCGCAAAATAAAAGAAGCCTTTTTGGCGATCCGCATTGAGAAAGAGCTCACTAAAGATGAAATTTTAGCGCTGTATTTAAATAAAATTTATCTGGGTAATCGTGCTTATGGTGTGGGTGCTGCCGCTTATGTTTACTTTGGTAAAAGTGTTCACGATCTGAGCCTTAATGAAATGGCTGTGATTGCTGGCTTACCTAAAGCACCTTCTACACTTAACCCACTTTATTCTTATGATCGTGCCTTAAAACGTCGTAATATCGTTTTACAGCGTATGTATGAAGAGAACTATATCACTCGCGCACAATATGAAAGTGCAAGAGCAGAGCCTATTGTTGCGAAATACCACGCACCTCAAATTGATTTCTCAGCGCCTTATCTAACCGAAATGGTGCGTATGGAGATGTACGAGCGTTATGGTGAAAATGCCTACACTGATGGCTATAAAATTTACACCACTGTGGTTCGTAAAGATCAATTAGCGGCAGAAAAAGCCTTGCGTGATAATGTTATCGACTACGACATGCGTCATGGTTACCGTGGTGCTCAAGAAGTTTTGTGGAGTGAAGGGCAAACACCATGGGATAACGAAGCTATCAACAAGAAATTAAAAGGGATCCAAACTTATGGCCCTTTAATTCCAGCTGTTGTGTTATCTGCTGATGCGAAAGAAGCCAAAGTCATTTTAAAAACGGGCGACAACATTACGCTAGATTTAAAAGCGGTTCGTTGGGCACGTAAATTTATTTCTGACACCTCTCAAGGCGCAACACCAACAAAAGTTGATGCCGTTGTGCATGTTGGTGAGCAAATTTGGGTACGTCAAAATAACGAAAAAAGTTGGGTGCTAGCGCAACTTCCGGGTGTTAATGCGGCATTTGTTGCATTAGATCCTATCAATGGAGGGATTATTGCGCTTGTTGGTGGTTTTGATTTTGAGATCAGTAAATTTAACCGAGTTTCTCAATCTTTACGCCAAGTCGGTTCAAACATTAAACCTTTCTTATATGCTGCTGCATTAGATAAAGGATTGACGTTATCGACACTGCTTAATGATTTACCTATTAGCCGCTGGGATGCTGGTGCAGGAACAGATTGGCGCCCTAAAAACTCACCACCAACTTATGCCGGCCCTATTCGTTTACGTCAAGGTTTAGGCCAGTCTAAAAACGTGGTGATGGTACGTGCAATGCGCGCGATGGGCGTGGATTATGCTGCTGATTATCTATTACGTTTTGGTTTCCCTAATCAAAATATCGATAGAACAGAATCTTTAGCATTAGGATCACCATCATTTACACCAATGCAAATGGTACGAGGATTTGCTGTTATGGCAAACGGCGGATATCTCATTGAGCCTTACTATATCCAACGTATTGAAAATGCTGATGGTGAAGAGCTGTTTACTGCAAAACCAAAGATAGCTTGCCCGGATTGTACTGATATCCCTGTTATTTACGGCGATACCATGCGTTCTATTGCGTTATCTGATGACTATATGGAAAACGTTGCTCAATCTAATAAATCTCAGCCAGCAACTGCTACGCCTGAAATTGAATTAGAACAAGCGCCGTTAGCTGAAACTGTAAAAGAAAGCCCTTATGCACCACACGTTATCAGCACACCACTGGCTTACTTAATGCATGATGCATTAAGGACAAACCTTGTGGGTGAACCGGGATGGTCTGGTACAGGTTGGCGTGCTGTTCGTGATCTTAAACGCCAAGATATTGGTGGTAAGACCGGAACAACAAACAGTTCTAAAGATGCATGGTTCTCTGGATATGGTGCCAATATTGTTGCCACAGCTTGGATTGGCTTTGATGACAGTAGCCGCAATTTAGGTCGAACTGTCGCGAGTGGTGGTGAAGCGGGTGCTAAAACAGCGCAACCTATTTGGAATGACTTTATGAAAGTGGCTCTAGATGGTGTCCCTGTTAATATGATGCCTGTGCCAAAAGGTGTTGTGGCTGTTCAAATTGATAGAAGAACAGGAAAATTGGCAGGTGATGGCCCTTCAATGAAAGAATATTTTATTGATGGGACTCAACCGACAGAAAGGGCAAAAAATGAAGTAGGAACACAGATTTTTGAGGATAATGGCGAATCTAACGAGTTATTCTAATTAATCGAAAATAAAAACCGGATTTTAACATCCGGTTTTTATTATCTATTTATTTTTGTAATAGATAGCGGTGAGCTAAGAAGAGAGCACTGACACTACGAGCTTCTGTAAAATCTGGGTGGTCGAGTAAATCCATCATTTTGGCGATAGGCCAACGTATTTGGATTAGTGGCTCAGGCTCATCACCTTCGAGTTGCTCTGGATAAAGGTCATGCGCAATGACAATGTTCATTTTGCTAGAAAAGTAAGATGGCGCCATAGAAAGCTTTGCGAGTTCTATTAATGAGTGGGCACCATAACCAATTTCTTCTTTTAGTTCGCGGTTTGCGGCTTGTAGGGCATTTTCACCAGGATCAATGGCGCCTTTGGGAAAACCAAAGTCGTAATTTTCGATACCTACGGCGTATTCACGAATAAGAATAAGATTGTCATCAATAATAGGAACAATCATAACAGCTTCACGATTAGCGGGTTTCATTCGCTCATAAGTGCGCTTTTCTCCGTTGCTAAACTCCAGATTAACGGATTGGATCTGAAATAATCGAGAACGGGCGATGTTATCAATGTTTAATATATTGGGTTTTTTTAGTTCTTTCATAACAGTCCCTGGCAGAATAGAGATTAACCTGAATTTAACACATTAATGACAAAATAAATCTAACAATTAGATTTAGCTTTTAAAGGAAAATTGAGTACACTCCGCTATCAAATCTAGTTATTTATTGATTTTTTGAGAATATTATTATTTATTGATTCGCTATTTTACCCGAAGATAGCATTGTTAGCGGATATAAACTTGATTATAGATATAAATTATAACGCGACTGCAAAAATATAATCTATTGTATTTAAATAAAAAATAGAACAAAAGAATAGGAATTGCCTTATGTTAGGCAGGGTTTTAAATTTGTTATTGTTACTACGCAGCATCAGTATAAGCATGGGGAAAAAATGAGATTATCAGTCATTATATTGGCTATCTTGATGATAAGCCTATTTATAATGGCCGCCTTTCTATTCTTTAAAAGAAGGCGGCTTGATGGCTCACATCATCTCCCATCTCTCGCTAAACCTACTTATCGCAAGCTCACTTCTGATGACTATGGGCTTATTAGTGATTATTTATCTTATTTTGGTACATCAAACTTCTCTTCTGGCTATTCATTACAAAACTTCCCCGAAATGCCAATTAAAGGCGAAGTCGTTACTACATTAAGAAATATCGTTAATCGCTTTGCAGGTTCTAGTGAAGGATTAAATCATTGGCGTTACTATATTGATGCTGTAGAAATTCATATTCCCCCGCTGCTCGTTCCTTATCTTCAGCAAGAAAACGTTCTTGATGTTGTCTGTACCCCTTCGATCCCCATCGTTGTTGGTGTGAATGGACATTTCTTAAAAGATGAAAAAATTCATTTTTCTGCGCTAAGTTTAAAACAGCTGTCTGAACCGATATTGGCAAATGGTTCATCAACTATCCAAAAGAACGAAGGTGATGCGGCTCACTTATTACAAATCCGAGAAGAAACTAACGAAGAATATCGATTACATAACTCATCTGGTTTTTGGGATGGCTCTTTTATTTGTATAGGGCTTACGTTGTGTCTAACAGCCTTAATGATGCCTCAAGTTTTTCTTCCTTGGATCCTAGCGACTGGTGGTGCTTTTCTTGCTGTTGGTATTTTTCTGATCCACAACCCTTTAATCAAACCACGTAAACAAGAAATCCACTGTTTTAAAGGGCGCTTAAAGCGCTGGGGGCTTTTTGGTAATTTTGATCATGGGCAGGTAAAAAATGTTTCTTTAGGGGGGATTGATCTTGTTTACCCGCCTCATTGGGAGCCTTATATCCAAAACGATATTGATAAGGTGACCTATTTAGAAATGTATCCAAACCATCATGTTGTAAAACAAGGAAATTACCTTTCATTACATGATGAAGAGAAAAATTATCCTTATAAACGATATATTAAAAATATTATTTTCGTTTTTTGGAGTTTGTTTATTATTGGAATGTTGTATCTTTATCAGCCACTTTCTCTTTCTATGAAACTCAGCTTTTCATGGCTTAAAGATACTGAACCTCATTTAGTCACCAACTTTACCGAGTTGGAAACAACCGATTTGCATGTCGGAGATATTATTCAAGCTAAAGGGGTTGGGATGTGCTACATGCCACCTAATTTATCAAGTAAGAATAATAAAACGATTTTTGCACCTTTTGATTGCTCAGGGATTTATTGGAATAACAGTAATCCAATGCCAATGCCTGAATCGAGCACGATAGAAAAAGCTGCCGCTTTATTGCATATGGTTGAAGAGCAATTACACCCTGTTTCTAATAACAGAGTTAACCCAAGTTTAGGCCAAGCGATAACTAAATCTGGGATGAACTTGTTAGATAATTTTGATGGCATTGTGTTGAAAACACAGGATTTATGTCCACGAGAAAATGAATGTATTCGGCTAAAAATGGCGCTAGTTAACTTAAGTAACGTCAATGATTGGACTGCATTAGTTCAACGAGCTGAAAGTGGAAAATTAACCGGAACTAATGTTTTATTGCGTGCAGTGAGTGCTGAGGCCTTGGAAAAGCTTATCGACACCACCACATCTTCTTTTATCTACCGAGAAATAGATAAAGCCGCAATACTGTTAAACAGTCCTCCACCAGGTGGTGTGCTGTTAATCAGTGATGAGAGAAAACAACTTGTTGATTACGCTTCAAGTTCAAATTCGGTATTTGAACCGACCCCGTTAGAACAGTGGCGAGAACTACAACGTTTATCTGATATTTTATTACACACGCCTTTTGATACCGGAGGTGTCATAACAGGCATGGTTATCGATGCAAATGGTACGTTACAGATATTTTTACATAGCCTGCCAGACTCGATGACAATGTTATATTACATCGGTAATACGTTATTATTGTTTCTTGCTATCGGGTTCTTAATATTGAACCTATTTCTTATCATCCGGCGCCGGCGACAAAATAACCAACGCATGAATAAAATCAGTCTCTATTATGAGCACTGTTTTTATCGCCCTCCTCAGTAAGTCCCTTGTTGTGGAAGGCTATGTGTTTACACTATCGCCTTCGTAAAGAAGTTGAAGTTAAGGAGAAAGGGATGAGTCAACCATCACAAGAAAGTGGTGTCCGCTTAGATAAATGGCTTTGGGCCGCTCGTTTTTATAAAACGCGTGCCATTGCTCGCACAATGATTGAAGGTGGTAAAGTCCATTACAACGGTGTGAGAGGCAAGCCAAGTAAAATCGTTGAAGAAGGCGCAGAAATACGCCTACGACAAGGTAATGATGAACGGACGGTAACCATTCTCATGGTAAGTGCACAGCGACAAGGTGCTACACAAGCGCAGACACTCTATTGTGAAACACCAGAGAGTATTGCTAAAAGAGAAAAAATTGCTCTAGCAAGAAAAATGAATGCGTTAACAATGCCTCATCCTGAGCGTCGCCCTGATAAAAAGGAAAGACGCACCTTACTTCGCTTCAAACAGACAAATTTACAAGAATCGGATTAACCGATTCCCTGAAATGAGAGAAAGTTATGTCTAAAAAAGACGCTTTATCACGTTTTTTATTTGAAAAAAACGCGGTACGTGGTGAATTGGTCAATGTGACTGAAACCTATCAATCAATGCTTGAAAATCACCATTATCCTGAGCCAGTTCAATGCCTTTTGGGTGATTTGTTGGTGGCAACGAGTTTGTTAACAGCAACGCTTAAATTTGAAGGAGATATTACAGTTCAAATACAAGGCGATGGTCCAGTACGATTGGCGGTTATTAATGGCAACAATAATCAACAAATGCGTGGTGTTGCGCGTGTAGGTGATGATGTTAAGGCTGGAAGTACATTAAAAGAGATGATCGGTAATGGTTTTATGGTCATCACGGTAACGCCTGAAAAAGGTGAACGTTATCAAGGTATTGTTGCTCTTGATGGTGAAACTATTGAAGCATGTATTGATAACTACTTTAAGCAATCAGAACAGTTACCTACACGCGTATTTATTCGTAGTGGTATGCAAGCGGGTAAACCAGCCGCAGCGGGTATGCTATTACAAGTATTGCCTGCATCAGAAGAGTTCACAGCAGAACATACTGCTGAACATTTTGAATTGCTCACACAGTTAACGCACACAATTAAAGCTGAAGAGCTATTTACGCTAGATACTAAAGAGATCTTACATCGCTTATATCACGAGGAAGATGTCACTCTTTATGATCCTCAACCTGTTGAATTTCATTGCACTTGTTCACGTGAACGCTGTGAAAATACATTAGTAACATTGTCGAAAGAAGATGTAACTCACCTGTTGCAAGAACAGGGAAATATTGATATGGAATGTGAATATTGTGGAACTCATTATATCTTCAATGAGAATGATATTAATAATATCAATAAGTTGAGCGACTCTGAATTGCACTGATTCGATTTAGCAAGTCAGTTTTATCAAAAGGACGCCATTTTGCGTCCTTTTTTATTCAACAATTTTTCTGTAGTTTTGTGCATTAGCTCTCGTTCTTAACATAAAAAAATTATAAATTTTCAAAATATTGATAACAATCGCTGTTAATTACTCGTAACACCTTAATATTATTCGTAGAAAGGTCTATTTATCAGGAGCGAAACTATGAGCGTTAAAGGTCTTACCCCTAAGGATCTCCAGCAGTACGGTATTAAGGACACGAGTGAAATCATTTATAACCCAAGTTATGAACTGTTATTTAATGAAGAAACCAAGCCTGGATTAACAGGTTACGAGCGAGGTACACAAACCTCGTTAGGCGCTATTGCCGTTGATACAGGTATATTTACTGGACGTTCTCCGAAAGATAAATACATTGTTCGTGATGATGTTACTCGTGACACCGTATGGTGGGCTGATCAGGGTAAAGGTAAGAACGATAATAAGCCACTTTCACAAGAAGTGTGGACTGACTTAAAATCATTAGTAACCAATCAGCTATCAGGCAAACGTTTGTTTGTTGTCGATGCATTTTGTGGTGCGAATGCGGATACACGTTTGAAAGTTCGTTTTATCACAGAAGTTGCTTGGCAAGCGCATTTTGTTAAAAATATGTTTATTCGTCCTGAACAAGAAGAGCTGGAGAATTTCACACCAGACTTCATTGTGATGAACGGAGCGAAATGTACAAATCCAAATTGGAAGGCGCAAGGTCTGAATTCAGAAAACTTCGTTGCTTTCAATTTAACTGAACGCATTCAGTTAATTGGTGGTACTTGGTACGGTGGCGAGATGAAGAAAGGTATGTTCTCTATGATGAACTACTTCCTTCCTCTTAAAGGCATAGCTTCTATGCACTGCTCCGCAAACGTTGGCGAAAGTGGTGATGTTGCTATTTTCTTTGGTCTATCAGGCACAGGTAAAACAACCCTTTCAACCGATCCTAAGCGTAAGCTAATTGGTGATGATGAACATGGCTGGGATGATGACGGTGTGTTTAACTTTGAAGGCGGTTGTTATGCGAAAACAATCCACTTATCAAAAGAAGCCGAACCTGATATCTATGGTGCAATTAAACGTGATGCACTGTTAGAAAACGTGGTTGTGTTATCTGATGGCTCTGTTGATTTCGACGATGGTTCGAAAACAGAAAATACTCGTGTTTCTTACCCTATTTATCATATTGATAATATCGTTAAACCCATTTCCAAAGCAGGTCACGCTAAGAAAGTTATTTTCTTAACAGCGGATGCTTTTGGTGTGTTACCTCCTGTTTCACGTTTAACACCAGAACAGACGCAATACCACTTTTTATCAGGTTTCACCGCTAAACTTGCGGGAACTGAACGTGGTGTGACTGAGCCAACGCCAACATTCTCGGCTTGTTTTGGTGCGGCATTCTTATCTCTGCACCCAACACAATACGCTGAAGTATTGGTAAAACGTATGCAAGCATCAGGTGCTAAAGCCTACTTGGTTAATACAGGTTGGAACGGTACAGGTAAGCGTATCTCTATTAAAGATACACGCGCTATTATTGATGCCATCTTAAATGGTGATATTGATAAAGCACCAATGAAAACACTGCCAGTATTTGATTTAGAGATCCCAACCGCACTGCCAGGCGTTAACAGTGAAATATTAGATCCTCGTGATACTTATGCTGATAAAACGCAATGGGATACCAAAGCAGACGATCTTGCCGATCGCTTTGTGAAAAACTTTGATAAATATACAGACACCCCAGCGGGTCAAGCGTTGACTAAAGTTGGGCCAAAACGTTAATTTTTATTAGCATGAATAAAAACACCAAACTCATAGGATGTTTGGTGTTTTTTATTTGAGATCTTTGAGATAAAAAAAATCCCTGAAATGCGAGAAGATTTCAGGGAATAGAAAGAAAATAAAGTGAAATTGTTTATTAGAGAAAAAGTGACTTTAGAGGGTGATAACCCAACTATGCTGTTACTGGAGGTAAATCAAACAGTAAAATTTCACTGTCCTCATCACCAACGAAACGGATCATATCTTCATTTGCGATAGCCACACCATCACTGGTGGTCGCAATTATGTCATTAATCGTTATTTTGCCTTTCACAACTTGTAGCCAAACATTGCGTCCTGTTTCAGCTTGATATTGTGCTTCTTCACCTTTTTTCAGGTTCCAGCGCCATAACGTCATATCTTGAAAGACTTTTAAAGAGCCATCACGGGCATCTGGCGATAAAATAAGCTGTTTGCTCACTGTTGTATCAAAACGACGTTGATCGTAACGTGGTGTGATACCGACGGTGTTTGGCATAATCCAAATTTGGTAAAAATGCAGTCCTTTATCACTATTTGGATTATATTCTGAGTGAGTAATACCTGTACCTGCACTCATTATTTGAAACTCACCTGCGGGAACATTTTCTTTATTACCCATGCTGTCTTTATGCTCGATATTACCTTCAAGCACATAGGTTAAAATTTCCATGTCTTTATGTGGGTGAGTACCAAAACCTTCACCGGGTATTACGCGATCTTCATTAATCACTCGTAGTGCAGAAAATCCCATAAAATCACGATCGTAGTAATTTGCGAAAGAGAAGGTATGCCAGCTATCTAGCCAACCATGATTAGCGTGTCCTCTTTCATTTGCTTTGCGTAGATAAATCATAATGTGTTTCCTTCTCTGAAGTTGTTGAACACAGTTTACTCAATAGCGCAAAGTAAAAAAGCGGAGGAATTTAACCTGAAGATCCAAATAATTTGAATAAGAGAAAACAAAAACATCGAATAAGTTCTAGAAAAGAAAAAGCCAGCACCCGGCTGGCTAAAATAAAACACTGGAAGCAATGTGAGCAATGTCGTTCTTTCATATGACCCTGAAGGTGGTGCATCTGAAAGTGTTATTGATGATAATAGTTCTCAGTATCATTTGTAAAGCCCTTTTTTTAAGCAAATTAGAAAAAAGCGCTAAAAAAGTTTTAACTCACTGATTAAAGAGTTGTTTTATTTTAATAATTTTTTAAAACAGTAATATAACCAAATAGTTAACAATATTCTTTATGGGGTCATTTATAGGAAAAAGAAGAGAAAATGTGGCATAGAACCAGAGGAAAGGAAGGGATATAAGGTATTTTTAATCTCTACCGAGAAATACAAGAAGAAAAAGCCATCACTGATTGATGATGGCTGGCTTTTATTATGTGTAATTTATCAGTTTGTTGATTTTGGTGTTGAAATAAGGCTCTGCGCACAGGCATAAGCTGAACTCCACGCCCATTGGAAGTTATATCCACCTAACCAACCTGTGACATCAACCACTTCCCCAATAAAATAGAGTCCTTTTACTTTTGTGGCTTCCATTGTTTTAGAGGAAAGGGCACGGGTATCTACGCCACCTAGTGTGACTTCTGCGGTGCGATATCCCTCAGTACCATTAGGCTGAACTTGCCATTCTTGTAATAACGTTGCAATTTGCGTAATACGTTCATTACTAAGTTGGGTCAGGGAAACATCAGGTAACTGTTTATTTTCTATCATTATTTCAATAAAACGCTTTGGTAATAAGCGAGAAAGTGTATTTTTTAATAATTGATTCGGATGCTCTTGACGTTTTTCTTGGAGAAGGCTTTCAAGATCAATGCTTGGAAGTAAGTTAATACTTACATACTCTCCAGCTTGCCAATAACTAGAAATTTGTAAAATCGCGGGACCTGAAAGACCACGGTGTGTAAAAAGAATATTTTCTTTAAAGCTTGTCCCATTTTTTGCCGTCACAATGGCAGGTACAGCTACACCAGATAGTTGGCTTAATTGCTCAAGTTGGGGTTTATGCAGAGTAAAAGGCACTAAACCTGCGCGAGTGGGTAAAACAGAAAGCCCAAATTGTTCTGCAACTTTATAGCCAAAAGGAGTAGCTCCTAAACCAGGCATAGAAAGACCACCACTGGCAATGACCACCGAAGGTGTTGTGATCGTTTTTCCATCAACAAAAATAGTAAAGCCCACATCCGTTTTCTCGATTTGCGTGGCTTCACTACGTAAGCGAACACTTACTTTCCCTTTTTGACATTCAGTGAGTAATAAATCAACAATTTGCTGTGCTGAATCATCACAAAATAGCTGTCCTAGCGTTTTTTCATGGTAGGCAATGTTATGTTTTTGCACTAATTCAATAAAATCCCATTGTGTATAGCGAGCAAGTGCTGACTTACAGAAATGAGGATTCTCTGATAAGTACGCTGAAGGTTCGATATACATATTGGTGAAATTACAACGCCCACCACCCGACATTAGAATTTTACGGCCCGCTTTTTTGCCATTATCGAGGACTAAAACAGATAATCCTGCTTGTCCTACTAAAGACGCACAAAAAAGCCCCGCGGCACCTGCACCTATAATTACTGTATCGTATGATCCCACAATGATGTCTCGTTCTTGGTTTTCTCTGACAACTTAATCAATGATTTTCGCGTAAGATCAGAGTATTTTTGTAAAATTATATGGAGAAATCTGCATTTTTCACCTAAATTCTTATTAGCAAGGAAAAAAATTGTCAGAAATTTACTTTTTTTTTATTTTTATTAATTAAATGATATATAAGGAATTATCTTAAAAAGGTTCTAATTTTCTTGGTTATCAAATCAAAAAAAGGTTAAATTTCGCTTCCACCGTTCGCATTTGTCGCTGATAATGCGCCGCGTTCATGTCCAACTAACTGGCTTAACGTCTATGCTACATTTGTTTACTGACCTAGAATTTCACACAGGTTTGATGTTGGTTTTAGCACTGTTATTTGTGCTATTTTATGAAGCTATTAACGGCTTCCATGATACCGCAAATGCGGTAGCAACTGTTATCTATACTCGTGCTATGCGTGCGCAATTTGCGGTCGTGATGGCGGGTGTATTTAACTTCCTTGGAGTTTTGCTCGGTGGATTGAGCGTAGCTTATGCTATCGTTCACTTGTTACCGACAGATCTTCTGCTGAATGTGAGCTCAGCTCATGGCCTTGCCATGGTCTTCTCGTTGCTGTTAGCCGCCATTATCTGGAACTTAGGTACATGGTATTTCGGTATTCCAGCATCAAGTTCACATACGCTGATAGGTGCTATCATTGGTATTGGTTTAACAAATGCTATCGTGACAGATTCGTCTATCGTTGACGCATTAAACATACCAAAAATGATCAGTATCTTTCTATCACTCATTCTTTCACCAATTATCGGCTTGGTTATTGCAGGCGCGATGATTTTCTTACTGCGCCGTTACTGGAGTGGTACGAAAAAACGTCGTCGTATTCACCTGACACCTGCTGAACGTGAGAAGCAAGATGGTAAGCGTAAGCCGCCATTTTGGACTCGTACTGCACTGATTTTATCTGCAGTTGGGGTGAGTTTCTCTCATGGTGCAAATGATGGGCAGAAAGGTATCGGTCTTATCATGTTGGTATTAATTGGCGTGGCGCCTGCGGGCTTTGTCGTCAATATGAGTGCGAGCGGATACGATATCACCAAAACTCATGATGCAGTTGTGCACTTACAACAATATTATGAGAAACATCAGCCAGCACTACAGCATGCTATTGATAATACACCAGTAGTACCAGTACAAGCTGATGCTAGTGATACAGATTTCCATTGTAATAGCGCAAGAACGCCAATTGTTCTGAATCAAACAGAACAGATGCTTGCAAATATTAGCTCTTATGATGAGCTAACTGCAGACCAACGTGCTCAAATGCGTCGATTACTTATGTGTATCGCTGATACCGCAACAGAAGTGGCTAAATTACCAGAAACTAGCGCCCAAGATGCACGGTTCTTAAAAACATTGAGTCGTGACCTGCTAAACACCGTGGAATATGCTCCGATTTGGATCATTATCGCAGTGGCATTAGCGCTCTCTATCGGGACAATGGTAGGTTGGAAACGCGTTGCAGTAACGATTGGTGAGAAGATTGGTAAGAAAGGTATGACTTATGCTCAAGGGGTTTCTGCGCAAGTAACAGCAGCGGTATCCATTGGTGTAGCAAGTTATACGGGTATGCCTGTATCAACAACACAAGTTCTGTCATCTGCAGTTGCAGGTACGATGATTGTTGATGGTGGTGGTGTTCAATCGAAGACGGTGAAAAATATTGCACTGGCTTGGATCTTAACATTACCAGTTAGCATTGGTTTATCAGGTTTACTTTATTGGATATCACTTACATTTATTGTGAATAGCTGATAACAATAATTACCTAAGTTTGTTTATAAACGGTGACTTTTAGTCACCGTTTTTTATTTTTGTCACTTACCAAAAAAGCATGGCAATTAAACTTGCGACAGCCAAAATACAAAAACGGCTAACAAGATAAAATTGCCGATAAATCCGCTCACAACGCATAATGACTTCAGGATTATGATGACTGACGTATTGGCGTTGGTTGATATAGCGAATTAGTCTTAGTTGTTTTGAAAATTGTCCGTGCATAGTAAAAAATCCATTGCCATCCACAGATTGGTAGAGCAAAGGATCAGATTGGCGCAATATCGTGAGCAATACCCGAATAGATGAAAAATAACGCATCATATTAATCAGGCAAAGAATACATAGCGCCCAAAAGACAACAATGACATTAAACATAATCCCCTCCCTAGAATAATAGATTCTGAGATGAGAAAACCTTTACCAATAAAGGTTACTTTTTTCTCTAATTTAAGTTTAGGTGAAATTAAGCAATAAACAAAAGTGACTTTTTCAAGTTGTTTCCTTTTTCAGAAAAAAAGATAAAAAATAACTCTAAAAGGGTGTTTTTGTTGTTTTTTATACTCAATTCTCATTATTATGATGATATTGTCGGTGAATGACATCGTGCTAATGTAAAATGGTGTATATTGTTATTTATCGATAGATGCTTTCTTGATGAATTTGACATAAGTTGTGATCAAGGCGACATCTAATTTTCATCTTAAAACGTTATATTTAATACATAGGATTTAGGCTTAACAGCCTTTCCAACCGATTAATCAGCTTATGGAAGGAGTTCACGATGGCTTATAAGCATATTCTAGTGGCAGTTGATTTATCCCCTGAGAGTAACGTCTTAGTACAGAAAGCTGTATCTATGGCAAAACCCTATAATGCCAAAGTTTCCTTAATTCACGTTGATGTTAACTACTCTGATCTTTATACCGGTCTAATTGATGTCAACCTCGGTGATATGCAGCAACGTATTACTGATGAAACCCGTAACGCGTTAAAAGACCTCTCTGATAAATCAGGTTATGAAATTCAGGAAACCCTGAGTGGTAGTGGTGATTTAGGCCAAGTTCTGGTTGATGCGATTAAGAAATACGATATGGATTTAGTCGTTTGTGGTCATCACCAAGACTTCTGGAGCAAATTGATGTCATCAGCACGTCAACTAATTAATACTGTGCATGTTGATATGCTAATTGTTCCTCTGAAAGATGATGAATAATAATCGATTGCTTGTTTAAGCAAAAAAAATGCCTGCTTATGCAGGTATTTTTTTGCCTAAAATTCCTATTTTTCCTGCTTTTAAACCGAGTCAACCTTTTTTTTTTGTCTAATTATGAAAAAAATGTCTTGAAGTGTGAATGTATTTTAATGATATATTCAAGAAGCAAAACAACATCAACCTCACAAAACCCAAAAATATTCCGAATAAATGAGGTTATGCCAACATCACATTACACAAAAAAGGAATAGCTGAATGAATATATCTGGCTCATTATCTTCGTTTTTAGAAGGGGTAGAAAAATATAACGCTCATCAACCTGAGTATCATCAGGCGGTTCGTGAAGTTTTTACCACTTTGTGGCCTTTTTTAGAGAAAAACCCACAATATCGTGAACAATCATTACTTGAGCGCTTAGTTGAGCCTGAACGTATTATCCAGTTTCGCGTCTGTTGGTTAGATGATAAAGGACAAGTGCAAGTTAACCGTGCATGGCGTATCCAATTTAACTCAGCCATTGGACCTTACAAAGGTGGTATGCGTTTTCATCCATCAGTAAATCTTTCTATCCTAAAATTCTTAGGTTTTGAGCAAACATTTAAAAATGCATTAACTACATTGCCAATGGGAGGAGCCAAAGGCGGTTCCGATTTTAATCCTAAAGGTAAAAGTCATGGGGAAGTCATGCGTTTTTGTCAGGCTCTGATGACGGAACTCTATCGCCATTTAGGCGCTAATACGGATGTTCCTGCTGGTGACATTGGTGTAGGTGCTCGAGAAGTCGGCTTTATGGCAGGCATGATGAAAAAGCTGTCTAATAGCAATGAATGTGTATTTACAGGTAAAGGTCTTTCATTTGGTGGTAGTTTAATCCGCCCAGAAGCTACTGGGTATGGTTTAGTTTACTTTACTAATGCGATGCTTAAACGTCATGGTATGTCTCTTGAGGGAATGCGTGTAGCGGTTTCTGGCGCGGGTAACGTTGCACAGTTCACTATCGAAAAATGTTTAGAGTTAGGCGCTAAAGTAATAACAGCATCGGATTCAGGTGGTACTGTGGTTGATGAAGCTGGATTTACTACTGAAAAACTCGCTCGACTCACTGAAATTAAAAATAATTATGGTCGTGTTGAAGAGTACGCAAAAGAATTTGGCTTAACGTATCTTGAAGGGCAACAACCTTGGGCTGTTCCTGTTGATATTGCTTTGCCTTGTGCAACACAAAATGAGTTAGATTTGGAAGCGGCTAAAATACTTATCAAAAATGGTGTGAAAGCCGTTGCTGAAGGCGCGAATATGCCAACAACGATTGCAGCAACGGATGCCTTTACTGAAGCGGGTGTCCTGTTTGCGCCAGGTAAAGCTGCTAATGCTGGTGGTGTTGCAACCTCTGGTTTAGAGATGGCACAGAATGCGGCACGTTTAAGCTGGAAAGCAGAGAAAGTGGATGCTCGCTTACATCACATTATGTTAGATATTCACCATGCTTGCGTGAATTACGGTGGTGAAGGTAAGCAAACTAATTATATCCAAGGCGCGAACATCGCAGGCTTTGTTAAAGTCGCTGATGCAATGCTGGCACAAGGCGTTCTGTAAATTTTATCTATTCTGAACGGGTGTTTAACACCCGTTAGATTTAAAATTTATTTATTTTTTCCTAATGTGTAAGTGATTACACACAAGGATAAATATCAAAACGGTGATTTTTTGTAGTTACATTGGCGTGTGCGGGCTGATTATTTAATGGTTCTGCATAATCAGGGCGTTTTACCACAACCCTTTTTTTAGCTAACGTCATTGCTGGTTCTAATAGTGCATCTGCATCTTCATCGGCACCTACTAAAGACTGAAATACTCGCATCTCTTTTTTCACTAATGCGCTTTTCGCTTTATGTGGATACATAGGATCAAGATAAACTACATCGGGTGCTGGTGTGATTTCTGTCAGTGCTTGAGCTGAAGAGGCGTGGATCAGTGTCATACGTTCTTGCATCCATTCACCAATATCAGGATCAAGATAAGCTCGTTTTAAGCCGTCTTCAAGCAACGCCGCGACAACAGGGTGGCGTTCAACCATTCTCACCTTACAACCAATAGAGGCCAATACAAACGCATCACGACCAAGTCCCGCTGTTGCATCAACTACATCAGGTAGGTAGTCTTTTTTAATGCCGACCGCTTTTGCCACAGCTTCACCTCGACCACCGCCAAATTTACGACGATGCGCCATGGTGCCTTCCACAAAATCGACATAAATACCACCCAATTTAGGTTCATCTTGTTTGCGTAATTCAAGGTGAGTAGGTGTTAACACTAATGCCATAATTTGCGTTTCATCGTGAACTAAGCCCCAACGTTGCGCTAAATCAGATAAGGCGCTGTTATCAGCGCCTTCTTCACAAAGTAAACAGATATTCACATATCATCCTTTAATGCCGTAGCCTTTGAGCATAGCATCAAGTTTCGGCTCACGACCACGGAAGCGTTTGAACAGCTCCATTGGCTCTTCTGAACCACCACGAGTTAAAATATTATCAAGGAATGATTGACCCGTTTCGCGGTTAAAAATGCCTTCTTCAGAGAAGCGAGAGAATGCATCTGCTGCCAGTACATCAGCCCATAAATAGCTGTAATAACCTGCTGCATATCCACCTGCAAAAATATGGCTAAAGGCGTGAGGAAAACGCGCCCAAGGTGTAGAAGGAACCACGGAAACTTTCTCTTTCACACTGTTTAAGATTTCCATAATACGCGCTCCTTTCGATGGATCATATTCAGCGTGTAAACGGAAATCAAACAGACCAAATTCCAGTTGACGTAACACAAACATCGCTGACTGATAATTTTTTGCTTTAAGCATATTATCAAGCATTGCCTGTGGTAATGGTTCACCAGTTTCATAATGACCCGAAATAAAGGCTAACGCTTCTGGCTCCCAACACCAATTTTCCATAAATTGGCTTGGTAATTCAACAGCATCCCAAGGCACGCCATTAATGCCTGCAACATCTGCCGTATCAATCTGAGTTAACATGTGATGTAAGCCGTGACCAAACTCATGGAATAGAGTGGTTACTTCATTATGAGTAAACAGTGCTGGTTTATCGCCTACTGGCTTATTGAAGTTACAAGTGAGGTAAGCAACGGGGTTTTGTAGTGAACCGTCAGCATGACGCATTCTTCCTACGCAATCATCCATCCAAGCGCCACCACGTTTGTGCTCGCGTGCATATAAATCAAGATAGAAGCTACCACGTAAAGTGTTGCTTTCATCATAAAGCTCAAAGAAACGGACGTCGTCATGCCAAGTTTCGATGTCGTTACGTTCTTTGGCTGTTAAACCATAGATACGATAAACGACTTCAAATAAACCACTTAAAGCACGTTGTTCAGGGAAATAAGGGCGTAACTGTTCATCATCGATTGAGAATAGGTGTTGTTTTTGCTTTTCGCTGTAATAAGCCAGATCCCACGATTCGAGTTTATCAACACCATAGTGTTCTTTTGCAAATTGAGTGAGTTCTGCTAATTCTTCTTCACCTTGTGGATGAGCGCGTTGGGCTAAATCAGTTAAGAAGCTAATTACTTGCTCAGGAGACTCTGCCATTTTAGTAGCAAGGGATTTTTCAGCGTAATTTTTAAAGCCTAGCAGTTGAGCGAGTTCATGACGTAACGCTAAGATTTCCGCCATAATTTCACTGTTATCCCACTGACCAGCATTTGGACCTTGATCAGAGGCGCGAGTACTATAAGCAATGCTCATCTCTTTTCGCAGTTCACGGTTATCTGCGTAAGTCATAACTGGTAGATAGCTTGGCATATCAAGTGTTAACAGATAGCCTTCTTGCTCTTTAGCTTGTGCAATTGCTTTTGCTGCATCAATCGCACTTTGTGGCATACCAGATAGATCGTCTACATTGGTAATTAATTTAGACCAACCCATTGTGGCATCTAATACGTTATTGCCGTATTTCGCACCTAATTCTGACATACGCGCACTAATTTCACCAAAACGCTGTTGTTTCTCTTTTGGTAAACCGATACCTGATAATTCAAAATCACGCAGTGCATTTTCAACCGCTTTTTTCTGAGGTTGAGTTAATGTGTTGAAATCTGCACTTTCTTTAATGGATTTATAAGCTTGATATAAACCTTCGTGTTGCCCCATCCAAGTACTAAATTCAGACAATAGCGGTAAGCTTTGTTCATAGGCTTCACGCAGTTCTGCACTATTTTTAACTGAGTTTAAATGGCTAACAGGAGACCAAACTCGAGACAGTTTATCGCCAGCTTCTGCTAACGGTTGGCAAAGGTTATCCCAGTTAAATTGAGTATTATCAGCCAATAATTTTTCAACTGTTTCACGGTAAGTTGCTAAGACTTCTTTAAGAGCGGGAACAACGTGTTCTGGTTTGATAAGGGAAAATGCAGGTAATCCCGTTGTGCTAAGTAATGGATTTGACATAAAAAACATCCTGTATTTAGGTTTGCAGCGGCGTAAAACACACCACTGAGTTTATTCGTTATAGAGAGTAAGATGAGGATGAAACCGCATAAGTTCAATAGTATCGCGGTAATTATCCGAGGTTTTACTCAAAAATGGGATTATTTTATTTGAAAGAGCTTTTATTGATTTGATGCACTTGGGATTAAAAATAATTCAGCGTATAATCATCCCGTTATTTCCTTTTGACCCATTCAAAAATGGAAGATCATCGTCCCCGGTGGGGCGGCTGGACTTCAAATCCAGATGGGGCCGCCAGCGGTCCTTGGCAGGTTCGACTCCTGTGATCTTCCGCCACGCCTAGTTTACCAATGTCTATTAAAGTCTACTTTCTCCTTTAAAATCAATGTTATTAGTCTAATTCAAGTATACTAAGGTATTCTGAGGACTACCCAAATATACGACCATTTGTGTATAATTTTGTGAGTAGAATTTTCTATACACTTTTTCCTATACACAATTGAGGTATTTATGAAGCTTACGGATATGGTAATCAAGAAGGCGAAGCCTAAGGATAGGGCATACTCTCTTGCTGATGGAAAAGGGTTATCATTATTAATTGAGCCTAATGGTTCTAAAGGTTGGCGTTTTCGTTATCGTTTTGAGAGTAAGGCTAAAATGCTTTCTTTTGGCATTTATCCAGAAGTGACTTTATTGATGGCTAGAGAAAAACGTGAAGCTGCTAGAAAGTTACTTATGGAAGGTATTAATCCCAGCGATGAAAGAAAAGCTAAAAAAGAAAAAATTGAAAGGAAAGTAACTCATTCTTTTGAAAACGTAGCTAGGGAATGGCATAAAGCAAAATCTGATAGATGGTCGTTAAAGTACCGTGATGAAATAATAGATACATTTGAAAAAGATATTTTTCCATTTATTGGTGGCAAAGAAATTGCAGAAATAGAGCCTTTGGAATTACTGGAAGTGCTCAAAAAAATTGAAGCAAGAGGGGCGCTAGAAAAAATGAGAAAAGTGCGTCAGCGATGCGGTGAAGTCTTTAAATTTGCCATAGTGACTGGACGTGCAAAGTATAATCCTGCACCAGATTTAGCAAGTGTACTTACCCCGCCAAAGAAAAAACATTTCCCTTTTTTAAGCGCTAAAGAGCTACCTTTCTTTTTACGTGATCTATCTGGTTATACGGGGAGTTTTATTACTAAGACTGCCACAAAAATATTAATGTTAACTGCTGTGAGAACGCAGGAACTCAGATTTGCTAAGTGGGAATATATAGATTTAGAAAATGGAATATGGGAAATTCCTGCTGAAATTATGAAGATGAAACGCCCACATGTAGTACCTCTCTCATTTCAATGTATTGAACTTTTTCAATCCCTAAAACCAATCAGTGGAAGTTACCCATTAGTATTTATTGGTAGGAACGATCACAATAAGCCTATTAGTAAAGAAAGTATTAATCAAGTTATTGAATTATTAGGATATAAAGGAAGATTAACAGGGCATGGATTTAGGCATACCATGAGCACAATATTACATGAACAAGGTTATAATAGTTCGTGGATTGAAACCCAACTTGCTCATATAGATAAAAACTCGATTAGAGGAACATATAATCATGCTCAGTATATTGAAGGTCGCAGAGAGATGCTTCAATGGTATGCGGATTATATGGATGCGTTAGAGAATGGTGAGAATATTGTTCATGGTAATTTTAAACGTGCTTAAGTCACCAGTATTTATAATCAGAGTAAGTTAGTAAATAGTTGGTTTTTCTTGTTTGCGTGACAATAACTCAATCAAAATATGATTATCTTCTATTTGTTTATTTGACTTAGTTATTTTAAAATAGCTTTTGTAGACGTCAATGGACTGGAGGATACTCAAGGGTATGAGTTTAGATATTTTAGAAAATAGGAAGTGGCTAAATTTAAAGGAAACTGTTCGATTACTTCAAAAAAAAGTGGATGCGTCAATCCGCTTATCTGATGTGGCAAGGTTAATTGCAGATAAGGATATAAAGCCCTCTATTTTCTTCCGTACACCTGTTTTTGCCAGAGAAGTCAAACTGGAAGAAAAACCTCTTTCCTATTTATTAGCCGAAATAGAAACGGCATTATCCTGCAATCGCCATTTGTTGAGTGAAGAAACCATTATTGCGGAAACGCTGGTCACACACGCCACACCTATTAATCAAAATATTATCCGTATAAAAGATGTATGGTCAGTATTACCCGTAGGTATTACGCTTCATGAAGCAGAGAGAATATATAGCGAAGAAGAGCAGTTATCATCCCCTTGTCGTTCTCTTTACGATGTAAAAGGGATCATTGTGAGTGATTTAGATAAATACTATCAAATCGTCACGCCTTTTGATGTTCAGCGAGAATTGATGGAACTCGTCCAACTGACTAAAGCGCAAAATATCACGGATAATGGTTTTTTGAATGGTCATATTGCTAAATTGAAAGAGATTAGGGATAAATTAGAAGCAAATAGCGCTTATGAATCACTGATGCCCTGCATTTCATTACCTCCTAATGCTTATTTAGCATTAAAAAGAGAAGATATTAATGATTTTATTCATTCATGGTGCCAGCCAGAGAAGAAAATATCATCTAAAACAGCAAATGCTCAATCTGAGTTTATTTATGGATTAATCCGTACTCAATACGGTATTGATGTTGCAGAAAATCCTAGAAGACATATTGAAGGGAAAGCAGGCGTGATACGTCTCGCTTTTGAGAAAGAAGGATTATCTTTGCCGAGTGGGAATACTGTTTCTGGCTGGATAAAAGATATTATTTCGTAATATTACGAACTATTTTTGTAATATTACAATATAGCCTATCAAATATCGGTACATTGCTCCTGTCATCTACGAACGTCTACTAAGGCGTATTAAGGAATGAATAACAGGAGGAAATGTGTCTACTCACCAAACACAAAAAGAAACCCTCATTCGATTACCAGAAGTTCAACGTCGTACTGGTTACGGCAAGGCGTGGATATACCGATTAATTAAACGTGGTCAATTTCCAAAGCAGGTAAAAACAGGTATTCGTGCGGTTGCTTTTATTGAATCAGAAATAGATACATGGGTAGCCAATAAAATTGCTGATTCGAGAATGAATTAATTATTTTTCAATTAATTCTATTATTAATTAAATTATGTTAGGTAAATATTATGGATAATATTTCTTTTTATAAAGATGAAAGCTTACACGCCATTGCAAATTACAAAGCCATTCCATTTAATGAAAAACATGAGGACAATGGTTTTATTATTCGTGTTATTGAACTATTTAAGTTTACTCAAATTAAAAATCAATTAATACAATTGCAAAAGCTTACAGGGTTAACGTTAGATAATATCGAACCCTCAATAGATGAAGTTATTGCATTAATTGAACGAGGGGACGCTATTTCAAAGCGGAATGAAGAAATCGTTACTGAATTATCAAAGAATTATGATTTAGCTAAAAATATAAAAGAAAAAGCCGAAGAAGGTGGACTTAAAAAACCTGATAGCGCCCCATCAGTAAAGGCTTGGAAAGAAAGTCTTTCTGCTAGAGTAAGTCAGCATGAAAGTAATTTACTTGTTGCGAAAGAGCAATTAAATGATTTTAATGGCATTTTTGGATTGTTGAGAATAATCATTCAATCTCTTCCACAAGAAAATATAAAAAACATTAACAAAAAACAGATGAATATCATTCCTGATGAAATATATAAAGGGAATAAATTTCGTATAAATGTATATTATGGAAAACCGATGAAATATAAAGATGCGTATCAATATATTGAATCATCTTTTGAAAAACTGAATGAAAATATCTTACGCATTCTTAATTCCTGCACACCCTCTAATGATAGATACAAACTGCGAATGTGGGAGAACCAACGAGGCGTTGAGTTATATCAATATTATTACAGTCAGACGGATTGGATTATAAAAACTATTTTGAGTGCAGATGATTATGTGAATTATATTCTAACTCAAGAGAAAGAAGTTCACGATAAAAAATACTTAATGACTAAATCATTTATTTAATAATAAGGAAATTAATTATGTCTTATATTGTACCTCAAGGCGCAAGGGTTTTTCACGAGAATTTTACCCGTGGCGTAAAGTATTTATCTTCATCACGTCGTTATTTTTCATTATCAGAACCGTCAACGAATTTAATTCGTGTGGCGTTAATGGATTCCAATTGGTTAATTAATCAATTAACGCTTGCTGATGTTGATGAAGCTAAAGGGGATACCGTTAATTTAGGGGATAATTCACTGCATACGGGGCGAGAAGTTGAAAGCCGTTTCTATAAAAATGTCGCCTTTGCGGGAACACCTTTTGCGTTAGAAGAAGTGGATACCTGCTGTTCGCTCACGTATCAACAATTATCTTTAATTTGCAATAGTGGCAGTGGAGATGATGACCATATCAATAAATCCATGTCCGATTATATGTCAAAAGCGGTTGCTTTAGATATGTTACGTATTGGCTTTAATGGTCACTTTTGTAACTATCCGACCAATCCGCAAAAATTCCCTAAAGGGCAAGATGTCAATATCGGTTGGCATGAAATCGCCAAAACCACGAATGATGGTGCTCAAATTATTACTGATAAAATTACCTTAGGTAAGGATGGAAAATTTCCTAATTTAGATGCGTTGGTGAATTACCTCATTATGCAAAAAATTCCCGAAGAATACCGCGAAGACCCTCGCTTAGTGGTACTTGTGGGCGCTGAATTAGCAGGCATGTATCGCACATCCTTATTTAATGGTGCTAACAGCCCATCCGATTTAAATGCCAGTCAAAAAATGCTCAGTACCGTTGCAGGTCGTCTTGCTATTGTTCCCCCCTTTATGCCTGGGCGACGCATTGTTGTTACTCGTCTTGATAATTTGCATATCTACACACAAACAGGAAGCCGTCGCTTTAGAGCTGAGTTTGTTGATGACCGTTCAGCCTATGAGCATAGCTATTTACGTAACGAGGGTTATGGCTTAGGTGATATCAATTTGTATGCTTCGATTGATGAAAGTGCCATTGAGATTGAGGAAGGAGTCTATTCCTTATGAGTGATAAAAGCACATCACAATTAACAACAGGTTGGATTTGTGTCGCAACAGCGGGACTCACGAGTATGGATGACCGTGAAATTGAGGCGGAATGGCTAACTGATATTGCCGAGTATTACGATCCCAGTTATTACACCGCGTTAATTTGGGAAGAGCATAACCGTAATCTGGATAATCTAGGCGAAGTGCTCGATGCCAAAGTGGATATCGTTGACGGTGAAACAAAACTCTATGTTCGTTTAAGACCAAATGGAAAACTACTGAATTACAACGAAAAAGGACAAAAGCTATTTTGTTCAATCGAAGTAGAAGACGATTTTCAAGGCAGAGGGATTTTTTATTTAGGTGGACTTGCCGTCACTGATAGCCCCGCCAGTGTAGGAACGGATAGGCTTCAATTTAGTATCAATCGGGCACATTTTTCCCGAAGAAAACGTAAGTTGAGTTTAAGTTCACCTTCCGTTTTTCATTTAGATAAAGACTTGAAGCAAGCCAAAAACCTCTGGTTTTCCGCTATCTCTGCGGGTTAATACGATGCCCAGTTTCGGCTGGGCAATATCCCCTCTACTCGTCTTGGGTTATTTTCTAAGGAGCATAAAAGTGTTGCATCTCTTCAAATGGATGGGCTATATTGTTGGCGCGTTAGCAAAATCTAACGTCAGGCGTGAGAACCTGAATCAGTTACTGGCGACACATGACGCGCCAAGCGTCTTTTTTTGTGTCCATATCTGCGCACCGATAAAAAATACGGTATTATACCGTCCTGATTCAATGGTGGCGTTGATAGGGCAACCGCAAGGTTGGCTGGATTCCAGTAACTCCAGTATTCTCACCCCTGTCAGCGTCACCACCCCTTTAGAGCGTGAGAACTCTGGTGGTGACTCCTTAACTAAGTTACTGGAGATCATCATGATGATGGCTATCCCTACCTCTATTCAAATCAAATTCTTATTTTTGAGCGTTAATCGAACAGATAGCAAGGCTAAACCTTGTCGTCTTGAAATTACAGCGGTTAACGAGCAAGAGGCCCGCGCACAATATTCTTCCGATTATGCCTTGTATTTTGCAGGACAAATTCCCTTACATGACACAAGAGGGAATGCACAATGAAAAACGGCTTATCTCAATTGACTACGCTGTCTTCTGCGGGTGAAAAGCAACTCATTCGCACGGCACAAGTTACCGCATTTATTTCTGAACTTTTAGTCAGCCACAGCATGACAGGAAGCGAAGTTGTGTCTTGTGAAGGTATGGGCGCACTGATGGAATGCCTTTCTGAGCAAATGGAATCCATTATTCAAGAAAGCAGTTTAATGACGGAGGAGATCAAGTCATGACTCAGACTCATTTTTCAGTAGAAACTCCCTCTGTCAGCGACATTGTGAAAGCGTCACAAGGGCGCTGGCTCTATATCCTAGCGAATCTCGGTATTACCGTACCTGATAATCATAAACACGGTGCATGTCCTAAATGTGGCGGTAAAGACCGATTTCGTTTTGATGATAAGAACGGCAAAGGCACATGGTTTTGTAACCAATGTGGGCACGGTGACGGGTTAGATTTAGTCAAATTGGTAACAGGGAAAGAGACGAAAACAGCGTGTCAGGAAGTGAATAAAATTATTTTATTACCCGCATTTAAAGAAATAGCGCCAACCCCGATTAAAAAAGTTAGCGCTAAGAAAGGCATTGAACATTATGAAAAAATAAAAGCCTTTTGTTCTTTGGGCGAAAGCCAATATTTAATCAATAAAGGGTTAGCCAACCATCAATGCTTAATAACTCGCCAACAGTATACACAGGGTGAGTTTAGCTTTCCAGTGGGCTCTTTACTGCTTCCGTTGGTTGATACTGATTCAGTGATTAAAGGCGGGCAACTGATTAGCCTAAACGGTGAAAAAAGTCTGTTGTCAGGCTCAACCCTTTCAGGCTCTTTTATTGTCGTTCGCCAGCCAGAGAAGAAGCCTTTAGAACAAATTGTTATTACAGAAGGCTTTGCCACGGGATTAAGTCTCTCAAAATGCCTTGATGCGCTCATTGTAGCAAGTGTTTCCGCGACTAACTTAGTGAAAGTCGCTCAACAGCTACGAGCGCAATACCCTGAAACGAAGATAATTATCGCAGGGGATAATGACTTTGTGGATGGTAAAGATAACACGGGTAAAATGTGGGCAGAACGTGCAGGGAAAGCCGTTGATGGATGGGTAACATTACCGCCAACGCACTATAAAGCCGATTGGGATGATTTCCGACAAGAAAATAGCCTTGAAAAACTCAAAGAAGCGTTCTTTGAGGAAATGACGTATTACGGCAAAGACCGTACCCGTTTACCGCAAGGTTTTCGTCTCACGCAAGAATATCTGTGGTTTGATAAACAAATCACTAAATCAGACGGTGATATCGAAGTCAGAAACATCAAAATCAGCAGTCCAATAAAAGTTACCGCGATTACGTGTGATGCAGATGGGAGTAACTACGGGCGCTTATTGGAATGGGAAGACACTTACGGTAATTGCCGTAAATGGGCAATGCCCATGGAGATGTTAAGCGGAAGTGGAGAAGAATTGCGCCGTGTGCTTTTGGTGAATGGATTATCTTATATCAATATCTCAGGACAGGCACGCGCCCATTTAATGGAGTATATCTCCCTTTGTCGTCCAGAAAGAAAAGTCACCTGTGTAAATAAAACGGGTTGGCATGGCAATGTATACGTTCTGCAAGATGAAGTGGTCGGCAACGGGGCGGACTCGGTAATTTTACAAACGTCTAGCGTTCAGGGTAAAGACTTTAGAGTCTCAGGCACAAGCGAACAATGGCGTGAGCATATTGGTAAATATTGTGTCGGTAATGCCCGCCTTGCCTTTTCGGTGAGCCTTGCCTTTGCTTCCCCTTTATTACGGTTAGCAGGTGTAGGCGGTGGCGGTTATCACTTAAAAGGTGAATCCACAGACGGTAAAACAACCACAATGAAAGTGGCATCGTCAGTGTGTGGCGGTACGGATTATTGGTATACATGGCGTGCTACGGGGAATGCCCTTGAAGGAACGGCTTGCCGTCGTAATGATGCCACGTTGATGTTAGATGAAATCAGGGAAGTAGACGGACGCGAAGCGGGTAACATTGCTTATATGCTGGCAAACGGACAAGGAAAAGCGCGCGCCAAAACAGACGGCAGTGTCCGAGAGACTAACCGTTGGAATCTCTTATTCCTATCAACAGGGGAACTCTCGCTTGTTGAACACGCTTCAAACGCAGGCGAACGCACTTATGCGGGGGTTGAAGTGCGGATGATACAAATTCCGAGTGACTCCGGTAAATACGGTGTTTTTGAAGACTTACACCACTTTACCAGTGGTAAAGCGATTGCTGAATACCTTGAACATGCTGTCACACGTTATCACGGAACCCCCTTTCGCGACTGGCTTAAATACATCACTAACAATTTGTCTGATGTGTCAAATACCGCTAAAGCCTTATTAAAAGAGTACACCACAAAATTGATGCCTGAAAATGCAGGGAATCAAGTGGGGCGCGCTATTACACGCTTTGCGTTAGTCGCTATGGCGGGAGAAATGGCCACGCGTGCAGGTATTACAGGCTGGAAAGAAGGCGAAGCGTTTATATCGGCGAAGAAATGCTTATCCGCATGGATGAAAGAACGCGGGCACACCGCAAATCAGGAAGATATGACCGCATTGGAGCAAGTCAGTGATTTTATTTCTCGTCATCAATTTAGCCGTTTTGCGGATTGGTACGATGAATACAGCCGACCTGCAAGCATGATGGGTTTTAGGCGTGTTGAAAAAGACACGGGTAACGGTGAAAGCAGTATCACCTTTTATGTATTACCCACTGCATGGAAAGAAATTTGCAAGGGATTTGATGCCCGTAAAGTGGTGCGTTTGTGTGTTGAAAAAGGGTGGCTTGAAACGGGTAAGGATGGAAAAACGCAAACCAGTATTCGCCTGCCAGAAATAGGCGTTAAACGGGTTTATGTCTTTAATAGCGACGTTTTAGGCTGTTCCGAAATAGAGTAAGAAAAACTGACCGTCTTATGTTTTTGGTGTAACAGGTGTAACAGGTGTTACAAGATTGATTTTAAAGGTTTTTATCTGTTACACCTTTTGCTTTTAAATGGGTAACAAGGTGTAACACAGCCGATTTGTTACACCTGTTACACCTCTGTTTTTTAAAAGTGTAACAAAGGAAAGTCTTATAATTCAACGGTGTAACACCTGTTACACCTGTTACACCTCAAAATAGCAAGAGATGTATTTAATTGGCTTTTTTCTGGCGGGCATAACGCCCGATAAGGAGAAACAAGGTGAAATTAATAAAAGTGCTTTGTCCTGCATGTTCAGCAAAAGCGAAGATCCATTACATTAAAATGAAAGGCGAAAACAATGACCCTGAATTGTATTGTGCTTGTAATGACTTGGAGTGTGGCATGACGTTTGTTTTAGATGTCACTTTTTCACACACATTGAATCCCAGTAAATTAACGCAATCTCGTCCTTCCATTGAACAAGGAGAAAATAGTCATGTTATTTAAAACAACACCGTCTATTTCTGTCGAAGTAAATCAAAATTCAATGGTGATTAATTTATCTGGATTTAGTGCTGAGGATGCAATAAAAATTATTCAGGCTCTCGTATCAGAACAAGTAAAGCATCCATTGTTACCGCCTCACCCTTGATTTATTTTTTCATTCGATTTCAGTTTGAATTTTCTGTGAACCCGCATGAATTGGGCTTTTCAGTTTTTCATGTGGGGTTTACATTAAAAATAATTCTCACGTAAAGTATGAAAACTCTTTTATTTTCATGGCATTACAAGTCTACTTGCTTCTCTCTTTTTTTCGTCAAACTGAAATAACCTGAAATCCTTTTCAATCATTTCAGTTTGACTCTGACGCAAAGAACCCAGTCACCATGCGCTCTCGCGATATGTTTTGTAAAAAATTCAAACTGAAATAATTTTAAGATCCAAATTGTGCAGGCGGGTGCGGTGTAGTGCATTTTACGTGGGATTTTATTTTATTTCGGGTGTGAGTAGTTAATTAACTTTACTTTGTTTCAGATGTGACATGATTATCAGAGCGCACTATGTTGAACTAAGCCTTAGGTATAAAAAGTCCATTTGATGAGCCTACGATTAATTTGCTGTTGATATATGCTATAATACCGTCGGGTCTTATAGATATAATTTAACATGAGGATACTCAATATGCTAAACAACAAAGATATTATTGATTTATTAGATAAAGTTGAGCAAGAGGTTTCTTATATTGAGAGCAAATTACTTGGCAGTAAGCAGTATTCTGGAGTTATAAATTCAAAAACAACTGAAATTAAAAACCTCACAAAGGAAGAATCTAATTTATATAGAATATTAGAACTTGTACGAGAAACAAAAAGAATTTTCGAAAATAAATTAGATAAATAAATTTTTGTTAATTAACTTGAAAATTAACTTTAATAAAAGCCCACAATGAGTGGGCGAATTTTGAGGAAATTTTTAGTTGTCAGATTTTGTATCAGTATTTTTTATAGCTAAAAATAACATAAAATTGTTCATTTGTATCGTTGTGGGTATGTATATGGATGTGTTTGGTTAGTTTTTTTATAAAAGCTGGTGTACTCATTAATTAATGATTAATTTGTATTTTTTAATGGGTTTCACGTAAAATGGATTGTCACACCTTATTTTACCTGCGATATTTCCTTTAATTGAATTTTCTGTTGTCCAATCTGTTGCGTTATATTTTTTCAATGCTTAGCTCGTTATTTTTATCGATGTGTCGATAGCATCGTGTTATAGGATTTACTTAGATAATAAATTTTTATTTCAATGATTTAGCGTTGGATGGTTTAGGTATAGGAAACTATATAGATCGTTCTATATAAATATATTTTTATTCTTTATATGTATATTTGGTGGTTTTAGATTACAAATAATCATCAATAATTTGTAAACAAATCATTTAAAAATGAAAGCTGTGAGTAGAAATGTGTGTAAGTCTTATCTTTAAATTTTATATTTCATTTAAAATCATATAATAAGAGTCAATGTGGACTCCTGTGATCGCCACTTTGTATTAACTGATCTTCCAATAAAACCTTTTTTTACTCTCTTATCATATTGTTTTTCAGCAAAATAGTACGTTTGTTATCTATTTACTGATGCCCTTATTTTTTTGTTAAACATGGTATATTGTTGTTCACAGTTTATTCGTAATGTATAGAGAGTGAGGGCAATTTGATGAGCGAAAATCTTCCTGAAGCACCACAGGGCGAATTTATTTTGTTCCGTAGTGAAGATGGTCAGACTCACGTCGAATGCCGCTTTGAGTCGGATACTCTGTGGTTATCTCAGGCTGAAATTGCCAATCTTTATCAGGTAACACCTCAGGCAATAACTCAACATATTAAAGCTGTCTACGAAGAAGGCGAGCTTGTACAAAATTCAACTTGTAAGTCTTTCTTACAAGTTCGACAAGAAGGCAATCGGCAGGTTAATCGCAATACGCTGCATTACAACCTTTCAATGATCCTTGCTATTGGTTACCGCGTCCGTTCAGTTCGCGGTACTCAGTTTCGTCAGTGGGCAACACAAACCTTAGAGCAGTATCTGATCAAAGGGTTTGTGATGGATGATGAACGGCTGAAAAACCCGCCTATTGGTCAGTCTGTCGTGCCAGATTACTTTGATGAGATACTCGAACGTATCCGTGATATTCGTGCCAGTGAGCGACGAGTTTATCTACGGGTGAAAGAGATATTCACTATGGCAGCAGACTACGAACCTTCCAATAAAGAAACCAATCGATTCTTCCAAACCATCCAAAACAAATTGCATTTTGCCTGTACGGGAATGACTGCCGCAGAGCTTATTGCCAGCCGTGCAGATGCGAGTCAGCCAGATATGGGATTAACCAGCTATAAATTTGATGAAGTACGTAAAACGGATGTAACGATTGCGAAGAACTATCTGCGTGAAAATGAACTTAAAGAATTAAACCGTATCGTCAATATGTGGCTCGATTTTGCTGAAGACCAAGCACTGCGCCGTAAGCAAATTTTCTTACAAGATTGGGATACTAAGCTGGATCAGTTTTTAAGTTTCAACGACCGTGAAGTATTACAAGGTGCAGGTGAAATAAGTAAAAAAGTCGCTGATGAAAAAGCCAAAGAAGTATTTGATATTGTTGCCCAAAAACGTCGTCGATTAAAAGAAATCGAAGGGGCAAGAGCGAATATTGCGGCACTGAAAGATTTGCTAAAAAGAGGTAAATAAAAAAGTAGTCATTCTATTAATTTTTTATATTAACTAAATTGTCAGGATCAGTTTTATGGCAGAAGATGAGGTAGCAAATATTGAAGGCGAATTATTTACTGACGGTTCATAACAACGAAAAGTATATTAAGAACCAGCCAGTATTAGTCGATCTTTGCAGGTTTTAGCCGGAGTAATTTTCTAACTAGAAATCAGTCTTAGAAAAACCAGTCATACTATCTAGCCCCATTTCTCTGCCTAATGCTGTCATTGGATGGACAATGATCAAGCCTCGTACGGCTTTCTTCAGCTTGCCAATATCAGCTTGTTCTTTCTTAGTAATGGGGCGTTTGAATGGCATATCTTCTAATTTCTGCGCTTCTTTACTTAGTTTATTGCTACGTACTTCTTTCAAACGAACGATTTCAGTTTCCAGTTCTACTTTTTCTTTCTCAAACTCTGCGTATTTTTCTGCTTCGTCTGTCAGCGAGATATTTGCCATTTTGTGACGAATAAGATCTAAACGGTCGCTAAGGAGTTTGATTTTTGCTTTTTCGATTTCTTTCATTATTAATTAACCGTGAACAAATTTCTTGTTGGCAAGTATACACCATTCTGCATAGGAGCATGAAAAGGGGGACGAATTAAAGCAGACATCACATTCATTATTTTTTCTTGTTCAGCATCGATTTTAAATCAGCAAACGGATTATAAGTGGCTGCGCCTACATCGTCTTGTGCATCTTCACCCGCGACAACGGTTGTACCGTATTGGTCTGCTTCTGTATATTTCGAGTGTTCATGATCATGGCAAAACAGACACAATAACTCCCAGTTACTGCCATCTTCTGGGTTATTGGTATGGTCGTGATCAATATGATGAACGGTTAATTCACGTAGATTGGAATAAACGAACTCACGAGCGCAACGCCCACATACCCACGGATAGATTTTCAGCGCTTTTTCACGGTAGCCACTTTCCAACCGTGCATAGTTTTTGGGGATCAGAGCCATTGTTATTACCTGTTATAAGAGAAAGTTTGACGATAGTTTTTCCAATATACTCTGAATGCACTCATTGGTTCAAATCTCACAAGGCCTATTTCCTCTAATAAACTACCACACTCACAATCTGATGCACTCTTGGAAATTACAGGTATAATTTCATAACTTATTGAGCAGACTTAGGCATAAAAATGGCAAAACTTACCTTACAAGAGCAAATGTTAAAAGCAGGGCTTGTGACCAGTAAAAAAATGGCGAAAGTTCAAAGAACGGCGAAAAAATCACGCGTTCAGGCACGAGAAGCAAGAGAAGCCGTGGAAGAAAATAAAAAAGCCCAACTTGAGCGCGATAAACTGCTTAGTGAGCAACAAAAACAAGCAACTTTATCTAAAGAGTATAAAGCGCAAGTTAAGCAACTTATTGAGATGAATAGAATTACGCCAGCAACAGGCGATATTGATTTTAACTTCACTGACAATAATGTGATTAAAAATATCGTAGTGGATAAACTGACACAATCTCAATTGATTAATGGACGTCTCGCCATTGCTCGTCTGGATAGTGCAGATAAAACTGAATATGCGATTATTCCAGCAAGTGTTGCGGATAAAATTACACAAAGAGATGTGGACTGTATCTTGTTAAATAACGCACTTAGCGAAACAGAACAAGATGAAGACGATCCTTATGCTGATTTTAAAATCCCAGATGATTTGATGTGGTAATAAGCAAAGTAGCTTATTACCTCAAAGACATAGTCTGTATAAGCATTGTGCTTTATACTGCATCTGGAAATTTTTGTAGATAAACGATTAAGTAGGCGATAATGGCAATGAACGGAATAATCACAAAGTGGTTTGAAGATAAAGGTTTTGGATTTATTAAAGATGAAAACGGTGATAACCGTTATTTTCATGTGATTAAAGTTGCCAACCCTGCTTTGATAAAAACAGATGCAAATGTCACGTTTGAACCAACCACAAATACTAAAGGTCTATCTGCTTACGCTGTGAAAGTGATCCCAGACAGCAAATATGTCTATATTGCAGGTGAGCGAGTTAAACTGACATCCATTAAATCATTTCGAATTTATAGTGAAGATGTGCCCGCAGATACGCATATCAATAAAGAAAACACCGTACTTTCTGTCGGTACTTTAATGAATAGCATCAGACCAAAATCAGCGGATGACGCCAATAATATGCGCACGTTGAGAAAGCTTGCGATCACCACTATGCATGGAACAGAAATTGTTTTTACTGAAGATGAACTTGATATCGATGAAACAGTAAAAGCACTTAAACTGTAAATATCGATATTTAAAACGGGCTCTCGCAGCGCGCTTTTATGGGTGCTTGGCTAATGGGATGAACAAAATGAAGTTCACTCGCATGAAGCATAAGTCGCGGAGTCCGTTCAGTTCCTTCTATTCCTTTAATTAAATCTCCGTCGCACCCACCATATAAATCACAACCTAAAATAGGATGCCCTATAAACTGGCTGTGAATACGAAGTTGATGAGTTCTCCCTGTTTCAGGCATAAATTGTACTCGCGTTAAAGGCAATAACGTTCCATCTTCTAACGTATGATAAAAACGTTCAATAACGTGGTAGCGAGAGCGCGCGGGTTTGCCATTAATGGGGCTAATCGACATACGTGGGAACAGAGCCGTATCTTTTGCAATCGGCGCATCGATTATTCCTTCATTATCATCTAAATGCCCGCACAGTAGCGCGCTGTATACTTTGGTTACACTGCGCTGGCTAAATTGCTGACACAAAAGAGCATTGATTGTTTTATTGCGTGCCACAACCATCAATCCAGATGTACCAAAATCAAGTCGATGAACAAGCGTACAACCCGGAAATAGCTTCACTAATCGATAGTGTACTGAGTCGATGTTTTGTGGATTCTTTCCTGACAGACTGAGTAGCCCTGTTGGCTTATTGATAAGCACTAAGTGCTCGTCTTGATAAAGGATCTCGATTTCATCATGGCAAGGTGGGGCAATAAAAGTATCGATAATCGTAGACATCAGCTTATCCGCAGAAAAAGAAGGAAATGGATGATAGCGAATTTTAGGTTAACAGGCGAATGTAGAGATATACTCTTAGTAATTTGAATACGACGAGTATAAACGTTAATCCCTGAGGACAACCGATGAACAATGACATTCATTTTAAATATTATGACATGGTAGAAGAGTATGCGATGGAATCGATAGAGCCTGTTGCTGAGGCTGAAGCAGATGCGCTGGCTCTCTACTTCCAGTTACTACTTACACGATTAATGAATAACGAAGAAATTAGCGAAAACGCACAGCAAGAGATGGCAAAAGAAGCGGGTATTGATAAAAAACGCATTGATGATATCGCCATGTTTCTTAATCGCTGGGGTAACGAATAATACGTATTGGGCTCATTAAAAAATGGGCTCAATATTATCCTAATTCACAAAATGTCACTCTGATCCTACATAACTGTATGATTTAACGTATACTCGTTATGCACTTTATTTCACATAAACTCGTAAAAAATAACCGAACTGCTTTTTTGATGTTTGCTGTTTTCATTAGATATTTTAGATTAATTTATTGGGTGAGATATGCTGGATTTTTTAAAAAATTATGACAATTTGACGATCAGCGAAAAGAAAGTATTAAAATATCTCACCGATAATATTGCGGATATTCCGTATTTAAATATTAATGATTTAGTCGCCAAAACCTTTGTATCAAAAACGGTTATCATTAATTTATCGCAAAAATTAGGATTTAGTGGATTTAAAGAGCTTAAATTCCAAATTAATAATTATATTTTGACGAAAAATAAAGTCGAAAAAACGAATGCGGCATCTTATAAAAAACAATTAGAAAAAAATATTCATAAAACATTTACCTTAATTAATGAAGAACAAATTCAGGAGTGTGCAAAAACCTTACGCCATTCTAGGAATATTTTTATTGTTGCAAGAGGTACAAGCAAAGCCGTAGGGTATTACCTTGAACACCTATTGTTTGCATTAGGTCTGCATTGCTTTTTTATTAATGATTACAACTTATCTGATTCGTTTACACGTCTTGTTAATGAAGATGACACGGTTATCTTTATCTCTCTTTCTGGTGGCACTAAGAAAATCATCGAGACAGCAAAAATCGTGCAGCTAAAAGATGCTAACATCATTAGTATGACAGCATTTAATACCAATGAATTAACCACTTATGCAACTCATGCTCTATTTTGTTTTGCTGATAATCATGATACTAAAAAAGATGATACCAAATCACGAATTGGATTTTTTATGCTGGTGGATTTACTGATTAATGAGTTAGAAAATCTACTTTAAAAAGGGATAATAGAGCTTATATGATTTATTAAATACTATTTTTAATTATTAAAGCGTGAATAATATTAATATATCTTGTTAGATTAATCGTTATTTATTCTAAAATAGCTTTTCTTTTCAATCTTACTTCTCAACCCTAAAATAAATATTATTTAATAGAATAAAAGGATTTATTCATTGTTCTTTATTACATCGATAATTAACAAAAAGACCTAAGTCATAAAATATGACCTGAGATAATATTTAAAACCAGCGCGTCATTCATTTCCTATAATCCCTAAGATAGAGTACCTCTGTAATTCTTTTATATTCGAGAAGTCATAAGGAAAAAAATATGGCCAGGAAAAAGTTCAGCGAATCTATTCAGCGCTTTGGTAGAACCCTACTTCTACCTATCGGCGTATTGGCACCAATCGGTATGATATTGGGGATCAGTGGTGCTTTAGTTCAGTCTTATATGATTGCACGCTTTCCTTTCTTAGGAAATGAAACCGTCAACGCATTGTTAGTGAGTATCCGTTCTATTGCGGGCGTTGTGTTTGACAATATCCCTCTCTTATTTGCAATGGGTGTGGCATATGGTATGAGCCACAAAGATAAGGGGATAGCGGTCTTTGCCTCTGTTGTCGGCTATTTAACCTTGATAAGTACTATCAATATCTGGCTGGTATTGACAGGAAAATTGGCTGATCCTGCGATTATGACGCAAGTGGGGCAAATCAAGGTGCTTGGTATCCAAACCATGAATATCAGTGCAGCAGGGGGGATTATCACGGGATTAATCGCCGCATGGGCAACGGATAAATTCTATAACCTGGAATTACCAACTGCATTTGCTTTCTTCTCAGGGAAAAAATCTGTCGCCATTATTATGGTCGGATTGATGATAGGCGTAGGCGCATTATTGCCATTTATTTGGGAAGTATTAGTCATGGGCTTAACTAAGCTCTCGGCTGTCTTCTTAAGCCCTGTCGGGCCTTTCTTTACCGCGGGTGGTGAACGTCTATTTATTCCATTTGGTTTACACCATGTTTGGAACGTTCTGTTTAGATTTACCGAAGCGGGTGGCTCTTATGTTATTGAAGGTCAAACCTATGTGGGTGTTGTGCCAGCAATGACCGAAGTATTGTTTAATCAAGGGCCAAGTAGTGAATATTGGGCAATGATGCCAAGCCTAACGCGCTTTATGGCTCAACAACAAATGTTGGTTACGTTGTTCCTATTCCCTGCGATTGCATTAGCAATTTATAAAACCTCGAAGAAAGAAAATCGCGCTGAAGTTAAATCGATGCTGGTGACGATGGTCTTAACGGCAATGTTAGGTAACGTTACTGAGCCACTTGAATTTACTTTCGTCTTTATCGCGCCGTTACTCTACTTAATTTACGCGATTATCGTCGGTATTGGCGCTGTTCTGCTCTCTTTTGCGGGAGTTGCGATTGGTTATATTCGAGGCACAGTCTTTGATTTCACCATCTTTGGTTTGCTGTACGAACATACTAACTGGATCTTCTTAGTGTTGATTGGTAGCGCACTGGCTGTTGTGACCTACTTTATTTTCTACTGGGCTATCGTCAAATTTGATATCAAAACACCAGGTAGAGAAGAATCAAGCAATATGAAAAATACGTTAATCAAAGAAAAACGTTATGGCGAAATTGCAGAAATTCTTATTCAAGCGTTAGGTGGCAAACAAAATATTCGTAATGTTGATAACTGTATTACACGATTACGTATCGATATTAATGAAGTTAATCAAATAGATAAAGAGTTAATGTTAGAGTCTGGCTGTACAGCATTCTTCTTTCCGGCAGCAAACCATGTCCATGTCGTTTATGGCCCTAAAGTCGAATTTGTTCGCAATGCTGTTGATGAAGCAATGAAGAAATAAAAGGATACATGATGAGAGCGTTATACGATTCTAAAAGTAAAACAATCGACGATCGCGGTATAAAAAATCTGCTGTCCAATGAAGCGAAATATTCAACTTGGTTGATGTTTGAAGCCATGTTAGCGCAAGCACAAGCTGAATACGGTTTTATTCCACAGTCTGCCGCAGATGAAATTAAAGAAAAGGCGATTATTGAGAATATCGATTTCGAAGAGATGAACCGTATTTATCAAAAAATCGGTCATGGCTTTGTGCCTTTCTTAAAAGTACTGGTGAATGCATGCTCTGAAGAGAGTGGTAAATATGTGCACTACGGCATTACCACTCAAAATATACAGCAAAGTTCACAGCTGTATATGATGAAAACGGTACACAACAAATTTATGTTGTTGTTAAGCGAGATCATCGAAAACTTATCAAATCTCGCTGAAAGAACCAAACATATGGTGATGGCAGGTAGAACACACGGTCGCCATGCTATTCCAATTACTTATGGTTATAAAGTGTCTGTTTGGATCAGTGATTTTATTGATTGCTACCAGCGTATGAAAGAGTGTGAAAAGCGTGTATTCACTATCATGATGGGGGGCGCAGTAGGTGCTTTTAACTCCATGCCTGAAGTGGGGATGAAAGTACAAAAACGCGTTGCTGAATTAGTGGGTATGCAAGCAATGGAAGTCCCATCACGTAACCTAAGTACGCATAAATTAGAGTACATGATGAACTTGGCATTGATGGCAAATATCTGCCATAAAATGGGTGAAGAAGTGTATAGCACCACGTTAGAAGAAATTGCTGAAGTTTCTGAAGGATTTACAAAAGGCACTGTGGGTAGTAGCACGATGCCTCATAAAATTAATCCAAAATTAGCCAAAGGAATTATCGCTAACTCACAAAAGCTTTACTCATTACCGAATGTGGGCATGTATTCCGCAGTAAGACCATACGAGGGCGATAGCAGCTCTTATATGTTATTCGATGGCTTAATTGAAGAAGCATTAGAATTAACAACAGAAATTTTGCTAAGAACGGAAGAGCTTTCAAGAACCATCGTTCCTCATGAAGAGAGAATGCTACATAACGTGATGAGAAATAAGGGTTTAGATAATACCGAATACGTTATGATGAAAATGGCAGAAAAATTAGGCAAAGATAAAGCGCATTCATTGTTATATGAAGAAGCCATTAAAACGGCGGCAGATGGTGAAGATTTTTACACTAATCTGATGAAGAATGAAACCATTACAGCGGCATTTAATGCAGATGAAATTAAGGCAATGCTTGATCCTCGTTCTTATATCGGTTTATCTGTTGAACTTGCTGAAAAAGAAGCAAAACGTGGATTAGTGGCGGCTCAAGAAATTAAGCAAAGCTATAAATAAGTCGTAAAAGTTATCAAGTATCCATCAATAAATCATTATCAGTTAAGTCGAGAGCCACTCATTTTGAGTGGCTCTTTTTGCTGATGACTAACCAATCAAACCATGTACTAAAATAATCCCGATACAAATTGGCCCAATATAACGCCATACCAATAATAAGCTTTGACGTTTTAATCCTGTGATATTTTCAGGAATAAAGGCATTCGCTCTACGTGACCAACCAAAGATTAAACACATTGCAATACCAAACAGTGGCATCAAAATATTAGAAGTCAGGTAATCCAACAAATCGAAGACTGTTTTGCCCCCCAGCGTCACGTCACTCATCGGTCCAAAAGATAATGACACTGGAATACCCATCAACATAATCGATGCGGTTACGACTAACCCTGCACGACGGCGTGTCCACTGAAAACGCATCTGTACGTAAGCGACGATATGTTCCAGTAATGAAATTGCAGAAGTTAACGCTGCCATTAATAACAAGACAAAGAACGTCACGGCTAAAATATTGCCACCAGGTAAGTTAGCAAAGTAAACTGGCATGGTCATAAAGGTTAAACCTGGGCCCGCATTAGGCTCTAAGCCTGCGGCAGATAATGCAGGGAAAATCATTAATCCGGCAAGTACACATACCATACAAGACAGAATAACCACCCACATACTGGAGTTAGCGATACCTTTATTATCCGCTAAATAAGCACTGTAAGTGATGTGAATACCTAAACCGATAGACAGTGAGAAGAAGGCTAACCCTAACGCATCTAATACGCCTTGAGGGGTTAATTTGCTGAAATCAGGGTATAAAAATAATTTTAAGCCTTCAGAAGAACCAGGTAAGCTAATACCAACAATAATCAATAAAATCATAATGATAAATAACATTGGCATCATGATTTTAACGGCTTTTTCTAATCCGCGTTGTACACCTGCTAAAACCACAAAACAGGTTAATCCAGCAAAAGCAAGGTGAGCCAAAATAGGCCATAAAGGATCACTAATAAAGCGGGTAAAAATACCCGTTAATTCAGCGCTATCTGTAATATTCAACTGACCTGTTGCCGCCATAACGGTATAGCCAATTGTCCAACCACCGACAACACTATAGAAGCTATAAATACACCATGAACTGAATACACCAATAACGCCAATGATGACCCAATTGCGCCCCATCATTTTCTTAAATGCATTAACTGCTTCGGCGTGTGTGCTACTGCCTAATATATTTTCAGCCAGTAATACCGCAAGCCCGATAATAAAACTAAATAATAAGAAGACGATTAAGAATGCACCACCACCATTATTGGCAGCGACATAAGAAAACTTCCAGATTGCGCCAATACCGATTGCAGAGCCTGCGGCTGCTAAGATATGGCCGACTCGTGATGTCCATTGCTGGCTCATTTTGCCTCCGATTTAATTATTTTAGTGATGGAGGTAGCTGGCAAACAACGAATTGCAGATAAAACATTGTAATTCATAACCTTTGTGGTGAAACTAAACATCATAGAACTCCCCTAAAAAATCAGTTCCACCAGTAGGTTACAAACAAAAAAACCACCTTACTGGTGGCTTTTGCAAAAGATGAATAAGCGCGGCCACCTAACGAAGTAGTAGTAGGTTTAGGCCTAAAAGTCGGTTGTTAGTGTTCATATTCATCTTTTTGCTCTTTATTGAAATGGATATCATCGCAATGCAATATGAAATATTGTTTTTCAAAGTGCGTATTTGTTATTTATATCATAAGTTCAAACTAAAGAAATAAATTTTATTGGAATTCAGTGTTAATTTTTATTTCTAAATGTTTTTCTGATGCCAATAGATAAATGTCGTAATAAGTCATGGAATTAACCTTATTTGTGTAAGGTGAGCATCAGCAAAAATGTCGAAACGGTTATTAAACATTATTTTATTTTTATATCTTATTGATTATATTTAAAAAATTTAATTGGAATAATTCCTGATTAATTGAAAGTTCTTTATGACTCTTTTACTCCCTAGTTAGCACACAAGGTGAAAATGGGGATTAAATCGATTAAAAAGGCTCTTGAAATAAAACTCCATTCTTATCTCTTTTATAAAAAAATTTTACTGTAAAAGAAGTAACATTATATTCTGCATAAAATCTCAACAATAAATTATTGTGACTACTTTTTATTCCAATGTCAGATTTTTATTCCTAAATTTGATTTAAGGAAAGTTATAAAAATATAAGGCTAAAAAATAGACATTTTGATCGTCTTCACAATTCAGAAAAGATCGATTTGAAGTTTAACTCCGAAAATAATTATATATTGGAGTGATCTTCAATATACAAAAAACACCCTACTTGATGACAATAATAAGAGCTAATAAGTATGAACAGAATAAAGAAAATATCTTACGCCTGTCTCTCTGTAATGCTAGTGTCAGCAATATTCACCTCTACTAGCTTTGCAGAAAAACTTCCTAACTTACCTGTCACATTTAAAAGTGGGGCAGGAACAATCAACAAAAATGTTATTTATATTGGTTTAGGCACAGCAGGAAAATCTTGGTATAAGCTTGATCTTAATAATCAAACAAAACAATGGGAAAAAATAGCAGACTTTCCTGGTACACAAAGAGACCAGGCCATTGCACTAGCATTAAATAACGATATTTATGTATTTGGTGGTGCGGGAAAAGAAAATAAAGAGAGTGAAACTATTAGTGCACTCACAGAAGTTTATCGTTATTTACCTAAAGAAAATAAATGGGAAAAAGTGAATACGCGAGCGCCTTACGGATTAGTTGGGCATGCTGCTATCAATATTAACAACCATGAAGCTATTATTCTTGGTGGTGTTAATCAACAAATTTTTGATGGTTACTTTGTTGATTTAAACCGCACCAAAGAGAATGGATCTGAAAATGAAAAAGTCATCAGTGATTATTTTAATAAACCTGCGGAAGGTTACTTCTTTAATCGAAATATAATGGAATATAACGCTGAAAGTAATCAATGGCGATTATTAGGTGTTATGCCATTTAATGGAACGGCGGGTTCGGCATTAGCTTATGATGGTAATAAAATCACCTTAATAAATGGTGAAATAAAACCGGGATTACGAACCAGTGAAGTACAAACAGCGACATTTAAAAACAACCAATTACAATGGGACACGGTAGCACAAAAGCTACCAAATCCTACACCTGATCAGCAACAAGACGGCTTAGCAGGTGCATTTGCGGGTTACAGCATGCACACCTTGCTGGTTGCTGGAGGGGCTAATTTTCCGGGTTCTCAGGCAAACTATGCACAGCAACATTATTTTGCACACCAAGGACTAGAAAAAACATGGCATAAAGAAATTTATGGCTTTATTAATAATCAATGGAAAGTCATTGGCGAATTACCGCTTCCTCTTGGCTATGGTGTCACTATCTCACATGATAATTCACTTTATTTAATCGGAGGTGAAACAAATAAAGGTGAAGCTGTTAATTCAGTTATTACTTTAACGATGAAAGATAAACAATTAATTATTGAATAATCTCTCCCTACATATAAATTAAAATAACCCATTAAGACCCCTGATTTATTCAGGGAGTCTTACCTATTTAGGTAAATATTATGGCAAATAAAAAGAAAAAACTTTTATTGGCATGCTGTACTTTATTAATGTCATCTCAATTATATGCGACTACATTAGACTTCCGTCATGAATATGCAGATTCGACACGAATTAATAAAGATAGAATTGCATTTATTCATTCTTTTTCAAATGGTATTGGTTTTTATATTGATGCGAGTGTCAAATCAGGTGGTGTTGATGGTGAAAAAGATAAATTATTTAGTGATGTTGTTAATAATGCCATTGAAATGGGGTTAAGCTACAATCATAAATTAAATAATAATGTCACATTACAACCTGGTCTTATTTTCGAAACAGTTACCGATACTTCTATATATAAACCTTATTTAAAAGCACAATATAATTTTGATAGTGGTTTATATATTGCAGGGCGTTATCGTTTTGATTATGCCCGTAAAACAAAACAGGGTGTTGATGACGAAAAGACAAATCGTTTTGATGGTTTTATTGGTTATAAATATAACAAATTTAAAGTGGAATATGACTACACGCAAATGTATAGCGATGCCATAAAATACGATAATAAAAAACGTAATTATGAGCATAACGTCGCTTTCTCTTATCAAATCAACAGCACATTCACGCCTTATATTGAAATTGGCAACATGGCAGTAAGCCCACTTAGTGATGCTCGTCAGACGCGTTATCGTGTTGGGTTACAGTTCCATTTCTGATTTTACTTAATGAAAACAAAGTAAAAAAACAGGAAGAATGGTGGAGACATCATTCTTCCTTTTTATTTTGTTTATTTATCAGTTGGTTATATGGCTGTGGTTATTGTTTGATCTTCTTCACAAATTGTTATTTTTTTGATTGAGAAATTAAACTCCGTAAAATATTATAATTTGGAGTTGTATTTCAAAAAAAGAGAACAGTGAGTTCAAAATGGCGCTAATTGAAAAAATGACTAAGGATATTCAGCAAAAAGGCGGATTAATCGTGTCTTGCCAGCCAGTTGATAATAGTCCAATGGATAAGCCCGAAATTGTCGCTGCTATGGCTCAAGCCGCAGTAAATGCAGGTGCAATCGCAGTACGTATTGAGGGAATTGATAATTTAAAAGCAACGCGTCCTCTTATTGATGTGCCGATTATTGGCATTGTGAAGCGTGATTTGCCTGATAGCCCTGTAAGGATCACACCGTGGCTCAGTGATATTGAAGAATTAGCCACCGCAGGTGCAGATATTATTGCTTTTGATGGTACTGATCGTGTGCGTCCTGTACCCGTGAAAACGTTATTAGCTCATATTCATCGTTTAGGAAAATTGGCGATGGCGGATTGCGCCACCTTTGACGAAGGCATGTATTGCCAAGAGTTGGGCACCGAATTTATTGGTTCAACGATGTCGGGCTATACCGGTGGCGAAATACCAAAGCTGCCTGATTTACAGCTGGTCACTGCATTGGCTGAAAAAGGATGCCGAGTGATTGCTGAAGGGCGTTATAACACACCGATGATGGCAGCAAGAGGTATGCATGCGGGTGCTTGGGCTGTCACTGTAGGCTCTGCATTAACACGTCTTGAGCATGTCTGTGATTGGTTCACTCAAGCATTAAAGTGGCAGCAGGAGTTAGATAAATGAATACATTAGCCATTGATATTGGAGGAACAAAAATTTCGGCAGCATTAATTAGCCGAGATAACCAATTGACACAACATACGCAGATCACCACACCCGCAAGTGCATCACCAACACAACTTTATGAAGCACTCGTTGCTATTACGACACCACTAAAAAACCATGCTGATAGTGTTGCCGTGGCATCAACAGGCATTATTTGTAATGGCATTTTAACGGCTCTGAATCCGGATAACTTAGGCGGATTAAAGGATTTTCCTTTAAAAGAAACGTTATCTGCGATCACGGGGTTGCCATGTTGGTTACTGAATGATGCTCAAGCCGCAACATGGGCTGAATATGATTATCGTCGTGAAACTATTTCTGATATGGCGTTTATCACTGTATCGACAGGTGTTGGCGGTGGCGTTATTCAACAAGGACAACTTTTTACAGGAAAACGAGGTATTGCAGGCCATTTAGGTCACACCTTAGCAGATCCTCATGGCCCACGTTGTGGCTGTGGTCGCTATGGTTGCGTTGAAGCCATCGCTTCAGGTCGTGCGATTGCCGCACAGGCAACTGGAGAGCTTGCAGGAAAAGATGCTAAAGCGATTTTTGCTGCCTTTCATCAGGGAAATTCACAAGCAAAATCAATTATTGAGCACTCAGCAAACACAATTGCAAATTTGGTGACAGATATTAAAGCCACAACCGATGCCGATTGTGTCGTTCTTGGCGGTAGTGTTGGGCTAGCGAAAGGGTATATAGAACTCGTTCAAGCAGCCATGACACAACAGCCATTAGCATTACAAGTGCCGATATTATCGGCTCACTACCATCATGATGCCGGGCTCTGGGGCGCTGTCCTGTGGGCTAGAGAGCAATAAAAAACTGTCGTAAAACTTACCTTTTACCCTACATATGGCAGGACTAAAAAATGCAATTACATGATTTTGGTTTCATTAATTATGCAGTGCTGTTTGGTTATTTAGCAGCAATGCTACTCGTTGGTGTTTATTTCTCTAAACGTCAAAAAACCGCGGATGATTATTTCCGTGGCGGAGGTCGTGTTCCAGGTTGGGCTGCGGGTGTTTCCGTCTTTGCAACCACATTAAGCTCGATTACGTTTATGTCTATTCCTGCAAAGGCTTATACCTCAGACTGGACTTTCATTATTGGGCAATATTTAGCGATCGCTATTTTGCCATTAGTCTTTTATTTCTATATTCCGTTTTTTAGAAAATTAAAAATCACCTCGGCTTATGAATATTTAGAAGCGCGTTTTGATATACGCAGCCGTTTATTTGCCAGCCTTTCATTTATGTTATTCCATATTGGTCGAGTGGCAATTATTACTTATTTAACTGTACTTGCTTTGCGTCCTTTTATGGGTATCGATCCCGTTGTATTAATTGTGCTGATTAGCTTGCTATGTATTGTTTATACTTGGATGGGCGGCATTGAAGGCGTTATTTGGACTGACGTTATTCAAGGGTTATTACTATCAGGTGGCGCAGTGCTTATCTTTATTATGATCTGCTTTAAAGTTGATGGCGGAATTAGTGAAATTTTCACTGCAACATCACAGGCAGATAAATTCTTCCCTGCGACACAATTACGTTGGAGTTGGACTGATAGCACCATTCCTGTTTTGATGATCGGATTTTTATTCGCGAATATTCAGCAATTTACCGCAAGTCAGGATGTCGTACAGCGTTATATTGTGACGGATTCCATTGAAGAAACTAAGCGTACACTGATAACAAACGCTAAATTAGTTGCCATTATTCCTATTTTCTTCTTCGCTATTGGCTCGGCCTTGTTTGTGTATTACAAACAGAATCCTAGTTTCTTACCTGAAGGCTTTAATACAGGTGGTATTCTACCTCTATTTATTGTGACCGAAATGCCTGTCGGTATTGCTGGATTAATTATCGCTGCTATTTTTGCTGCGGCTCAATCGAGTATTTCGAGTAGCTTAAACAGTATTTCAAGTTGCTTTAACTCAGATATTTATACTCGTTTAAGTAAAGTAGAACGCCGTGCTGAACAAAAAATGAAAGTCGCAAGATTAGTGATTATCGTAGCGGGTGTGTTCAGTAGCCTTGCCGCAATTTGGTTAGTTTTATCTGATGAGTCTGAAATTTGGGATGCCTTTAACAGCCTGATTGGCTTAATGGGTGGCCCAATGACAGGTCTGTTTATGTTGGGTATTTTTGTTAAACGTGCCAATGCAGGCAGTGCCGTGGTGGGTATTATCGTCAGTATTATTGCGGTATTAGCGGCTCGTTATGGCAGTGATCTTAACTTCTTCTTCTACGGTGTGATCGGTGCAATGTCTGTGGTAATAGCAGGAACAATCACAGCGCCTCTTTTCGCCTCAGCAAAACAAATTTCATTAGATGACAATGAAACATCAGGGAATTAATAGGGGATAACCTATGTTATTTGGACACATGTCAGATTTGGCTTTGATGCCAGAAATGAATTCAGCACTGCGTAACGCGATGGAAAAAGCACTCGCACTTGATCCTGCATCTCTCGCACCGGGTAGTTATAAAATTGACGGTGAAACGTTGTTTATGAATGTGATGACGTTTGACACGCAGCCTCGTGAGCAAAAACGTGCAGAGTTACATCAGCGTTATATTGATATTCAGATATTGCTATCTGGTGAGGAAATTATTGATTTTGGTATACAGGGCTCAGCTCAAGATGTGACGCCTTATAATGAGGCTGATGATTATCAACTAACCGATACAATAATAGGTCAACAGACCTTAATGCTTACACCAAGCATGTTTGCTGTTTTTATGCCTTATGAACCTCATAAACCGGGAATTTCGGCTGAAAAGGGTGCAAATACACTGAAGAAAGTAGTCGTTAAGTTGGATGTCGCCGCATTGACTGACTAACAATTACTGTTTTTATTAAGCGCTTTATTTCTGATGTATCAGTAAGTTGTATTCTGATGATATAAGGAATAAAGCGTTTTTTATTATCACATTATTGTATGAGCAAGGCTTTTTTTAACCTGTTGGAATTGGTACTCTTGTTAGCAGAATTTTTTCCGTGTATCCGCTGCAACCAAGGATAATCTCCATGACAGAACAGGCAACGACCCGATTAAAGCCGGGTAAAATACTTGATACGCTAGGCGCAATGAAAAATAGTCTAACGCGAGTATCACAGCGTATTGCAGACTATATCCTGTTCCATCCTACAGAAGTTACTCAGCTCTCTATTGCTCAACTGTCACAAGCGACAAAAGCGGGTGAAGCGACGGTTGTGCGTTTTTGTCGCACATTGGGTTATAAAGGGTTTCAAGATTTTAAAATGGATTTGGCGATTGAAATGGCGACCTCTGATAATGAAGAGTCACCTATTCTTGATGCAGAAGTCACTCATCAAGACGATATCCATACCATTGGTTTAAAACTTCAAGCAACGATTAATAACGTACTATCAGAGACATTGAATCTGCTCGATATGAAGCAAGTTCAAGGCGCTGTAGATGCTTTATTGTCAGCAAATTATATTTTTATCTGTGGTGTTGGTTCTTCAGGTATAACGGCGGAAGATCTAAAAAATAAATTAATGCGAATTGGTTATCGTGTTGATGCGGTGACAAATAACCATTTTATGTATATGCAAGCCTCGTTATTAAAACCGGGTGATGTTGCTATTGGTATTAGCCACTCAGGTAATTCACCAGAAACGGTTCATTCCCTTAAATTGGCAAAAGAAGCGGGAGCCTATACCATTGCACTGACTCATAATTTGGGTTCACAAATTATGGAACATGCGGACTATCATTTGATTAATGGTAATCGACAAGGGAAATTGCAAGGCGACTCTATTGGTACAAAAACAGCACAACTCTTTGTGTTGGATCTCCTCTATACCTTGTTAGTTCAAGCTCAACCAGAAATGGTCAAGGAGCAAAAACTACGAACACTGAATGCGTTAAAACAGACTCATTCCGCGTAAGCTCATTTCTGCATTGTGTGATTTTTTGCGAAAATTGGCGAAAGATCACACTTTCATTTTTCTCTTCCTTTAACGCTCATTTCGTTATTGCGTTCTGAAGTATAGCTCTCTAATATAGAGTCAAACTCCATAAGTTAAACAATAAAGAAATTAACCTCCAAAGGAAGTGATCATGAACAAACTCTCTGGACTGATTGCCGCGCCTCATACCCCATTTGCGACTGACGGTAGCGTTAATTATCCTGTCATTGATGAGATAGCAAAACACCTTATAGCAAGCGGTGTGACGGGTGCTTATGTATTAGGAACAACGGGTGAAGGTATTCATTGCTCTGTTGAAGAACGTAAGAAGGTAGCCGAACGCTGGGTTGATGCCAGTCAGGGTAAACTAGACCTTATTATTCACACGGGTGCATTAAGCATTGCGGATACACTAGAACTTGCTCGCCATGCTGAGACATTAGATATCAAAGCAACATCAGTGATTGGTCCTTGTTTCTTTAAGCCAGGCAATGTTGATGACTTGGTTGAATATTGCCGTTTAGCCGCCGCCAGTGCGCCATCAAAAGGTTTTTATTATTATCATTCCACGATGTCAGGCTTAAGCATTGATATGGAAAAATTCTTACAAGCTGCGGGTAAAGCTATCCCAAATCTATCAGGTATGAAATTTAACTCTCCTGATATGTATGAATTCCAGCGTTGCTTACGTGTAGATGGTGGAAAATATGACATCCCATTTGGTGTTGATGAATTTATTCCTGCTGGATTAGCCTGTGGTGCATTAAGTGCAGTCGGCAGTACTTATAACTATGCTGCGCCATTATACCTTGAAATTATTGAAAAATTTAAAGCGGGTGATCATGAAGGAGTGACCGCTTGCATGGATAAAGTGATTGCGATTATTCGTGTGTTAGTCGAATACGGCGGCGTTGCGGCAGGAAAAGTGGCAATGCAACTGCATGGTATTGATGTGGGCTCTCCTCGTCGCCCATTACGCCCAATGACCGCAGAGCAAACAGCAGATGCTCTCGCGAAGTTTAAAGCTGCTAATTTTCTGTAATTGATTTGATTTTGATTGAGTATTTATAGATAGCCCATTTTTAACATCTCCCCCATTGATGTGACAGTGGCTTTTAGATGAAAGCCACTTTTTATTATTCACTCTGCAACTTGATTTTAAATTTCACTCCAACCAAAGTAATAGCAATAATTATATTCTTTACTTAGGTGCATTTATGGCATGCGAATTCCTGACACAAGCAACACTCAAAAAATTGTCAACAGGTGAAATTTGGCAACGACAAATCAATGATGAAAGTATTTTTGATGTCAGCTTAAATGCGGGGCAATTAATGATTTGTCAGCCTGAAATTGAGGAAAGCTTTATTCCCTTTAGCCAGAAGCTAATGGCTTATTGTGAACCGCTTGCACTTAAGTTTCCATTTATTGAATTTGCTCAGCCACAAGAATTTCATTCCACATTATTAACGATTTTTAATCAACAAAATGAACAGTTTAAACTGCAACGACCCGGATTATTGGCGTGGTGCCAAGAGATTGCCCAAATCTTTAATCAAACAAAACGAATTGAAATTTCATTTAATAACGTTGTGTTAACGTCTAATGGTAGTGTGATATTAACGGGCGTTTCAAAGGAATTAGAACAATTCAGACAAAAGGTTTATCAGCAGATCCCCATTGATAACACCCTTCATAAAAATATTATTCATATCACGCTTGGGCGATTATGTGAAAATAGGTCATCAGCAGAAATGAGGACGCTTTATGATGAGTTAGAACAGAGCCGATCATCATTAATGTTTTATGATATTAATACCTCTATCGTTATTCGACATCCAAAATTTGTGGTGAGTAAAGGTTCTCTTTCATCTGAAGTGCAATTAGGTTTAACGATGGAGTTTAATCAGTTATGGCCATTTAGGTGTTATTAATAATAAATATTAAATAGCCTTTTTCTTTTTGTGACTAAAGCGATATGGCTAATTGGTATATAATCCGGCAATTCTTTTCATCTGGATAATGTACTTGAATTATGAATGTAAAATATCGCGGTGTTGGCGCAAGGCTTGGGCAAAATTACGTTAATTTAGAAGCTAAGTTGAATCAGTTTGATTATCCTAATCGAACCAAATGTATGAATTTTGAAGCCTCTGATCCAGATAAAATGTGCCATATTGGTGAAGTGGGAAGCCAGAGAAAAGCGTTTTTATTTGGTGATTCTTATGCAAATCATTATTGGGGCTTTATGGATATTTTAGGTAAAGACGCCAAAATAGATGTATATGCACAAGCCACGTTATCATGCATTACTCTTCCTAATATTTACCTTTATGATTGGTCTAATCATAAAAATGCGGTTTATCAGCGTTGTTCGATCAAACGGCGAAATATTATCAACTCATCAAGAACAATCACTTTGATTATGTGATATTTGGGCAGGTTTGGAATAACTACGCGTCAAACCATGTCATTAATAAAATAGGTGATGTTAGAACCGTCGAAGAGCCTCGTAAACGCGTTGAGAAAGCGATGCGTGAAGCGCTTGATCTTATTATTACCACAGGCGCTAAACCCGTTTTTATTAAAACAGTCAATTTTATGCCAAGTGGTTTTATGACCTGTTTTTATGAAAATGCAAAATTAAGAAAAGACTTTGCAGATAATAACTGTAATCCCAAAAACTATAAAGGTGAGGGGAATACATGAATGGATCAATTATTCGTTAAATTAAAACAGGATTATCCAACTTTAATTATCATCGATCCTAAAGATGTGCAGTGTGATAAAAATATCTGCTTAACCTATATAGAAGGTGTGCCGGTTTATCGTGATGTAGGGCATATTACAGATTATGCTTCAACAATCTTCGGCATGATGTATCTAGAACGTTTTGGTAATCCGCTAGTCATCAAAAATCCTTAATATGACCATCAATCGGTCATCAAAATAATAAAAAGGGCGCTTTATCTTAGATAACCGCCCTTTTTATTTTTGAATATATTAATGATCCAAAGAAACAGAATGAACATGTTCAAGCTGTTTTAATGAGCAATAAAATTCAGGTAAGGTAATTTTTTGCCTAACTAACAGCTTCAAATTTACTTCAACGCGCTCTTTTTTAATATCACGAATAGTCAGATTTTCAATTACGTCTTTATGACTTTTTAAATACTCAATTAAAAGAGGAACACCGCTTTCATGAGTAAATAACATACGTACTTTTATCTTACCTAAACGTTGGTTTTTCATTTGGAATAGCACCACTTGTGGGCTGAGTTGAATAGCCATAAAAAAGAGAAAAGTCACAATCATGGCATGCCAATAAAACCCTGAACCACAAGCAATCCCCACACCCGCTGAAGCCCATACTATCGCTGCTGTTGTTAGACCTGAAATTGCGTCATCACGTCGATGCAATATAACACCTGCGCCAAGAAAGCCGACACCACTGATAATTTGTGCTGCTAACCTCATGGGATCGCTACGAATATTGTCGGAGATATTGGCGTAATATTCTGCGGATTGAATAGAGACAATGGTTAATAAACAACTGGCAACAGCAATAATGACACAGGTTTTAAAACCGACAGGCTTTCCCTTTGATTCACGCTCTAAGCCAATAAGGCCGCCTAAAATAAAGGCGGCCAGTAATTTAGCGATACTTGAAAGTGATAAAGGGCCAATGCTGTCAACAAACTGTATTAATGCGTCCATGGTTTGCTCCTAACGTTGGCTTATTCCTTTATTTTAAAACTACGGTGTTGCAATACTTTCTTGTGCTTTTTTATCTTCGTTACTTTTCTTTTTACTCACATCATCTTTAAAGAAGAAGATAAAGAATATCGTCACAACGGCGGCAACAATCGCTGGGTATATCCAGAATGTTGACCATTGTGGTAAGGCTGCATCACCTGTTTCTGTTACGGTTGAATTAAAGATTTGACCACAAATAGTGGAAGCAAATAATAAGCCGAAACCATTAGAGACAATAAAACGTAAACCTTGTGCTTGAGCGCGGATTTCAGGTTTTGCTTTGCGGTCAACATAGATATCACCAGCGGTAAAGAAGAAGTCCCAACATAATCCCTGTAGCATTAATCCGATAACGATAAAATAGAATTCTGTATTTACCGCAGCATAAGAAAAGAATATTGAGCGAATGATCCAGCTAACAGCACCTAAAAGAAGTGTAATTTTGAAGCCAAATTTCATTAAGAAGAATGACAAGACAAACATAAACAGCACTTCACAGGCGATCCCTATTTGCATAATAGACGCTGCATTATTAAAACCTAATGCTTTAATAAAGACAGGAATATAAGCAGAATAAGCTGTTTTAGGGATCATTAAAATAAAGATACTAAACATTAAGATAGCAAAATAGCGATCTTTAAATAATGACAGTGCATCCAAACATAAAATATCACGAGCAGAGAACGGTTTGCCTTTCGCTTTCGGTGGTGTATTAGGTAAAGTAAAGCAATAGAAACCCAGTAATACGCCCACAGCAGAAGCAATATACCAAGTCATTGTGCTACCAGAGAAGCCCATTTCTCCTAATATAAATCCGATAGCCATAAAACCGAACGTACCGAATACACGAATAATAGGGAAATATTTCACACCATTAATGTGGGAGAAACTAATACTATTTGAAAGCGCAGTGGTTGGATAAAACAATAATCCAATAATGAAAATTAAGAATAAAGTCATACCACTGTTTTGTGCTTCAATAAATTGAGGAACACAAATAATGACTGCGGCATTAATTAAATGAAGGATGCCCATCACTTTTTGTGAAGCAAAGAAACGGTCAGCCACCATACCAATAAATAATGGGGAGATAATTGTTGCTACACCTAATAAAGCATAGGCATTACCAATAATGCTTGCCATACCATAGGTACTTAATACTAGCCCCATAGTCATATTCCACGCACCTTGCATGAAATATTGCACAAACATCATAATTAGTAAGCGAGAGGTTATTTTCATATCCATCATCGTTCTCCTCTTAATTTGTTTCTAACGTTAATCCGTCGTAGGCAACGCGGATATTATGAGGAGCACAAACAGCTTCTAATTCGTGGTGAAGCAATTTACCGCTATGTGAAATATGCGAAACGGCAATTTGTGTATCTTGATGTAAACAACCTTGTTGTTGCAGTTTTTCTTTTGCTGCAAATACGGTTTCTAAGCTCATATGATTATCAGTACGATCTTTACCATTGAGTCCATAAGTACATTCAAAAACAACGATATCAAGTGGTTTGTTTTCTAACCATTTCCACGTTAATTCAGGGAACCAACCAGAATCATGACCATAGAAAATCACCTTGCCATCCTTCTCAATATGATAAACATAGCAAAGTTCCCATTTCGCATGATTAGCAAGTAATGGCGTAATTTTATAACCGTTTCTTTCGACAGTAACAAAAGGAATTAAGCAGTGAAAAGCGAAACGCTCTTTGCTGTAACCAGGTAAAACTTCGATACAACCATTAATGGCGCGATCATTGCCAAAAATATGAAGGGGATGGTTAATTTCAAAACCATAACCTTCCATTCGGCTAAACAGATCGCCAACATTGAAATGATCAGGATGCGTGTGAGTGAATAGAAGACTTTCAAAATGGGTAGCATCCATTCCATCACGCATTAACTGGTAGCTAAATGTAGGTGATACGTCGATTAACATAATGTCATCGACAATGGCAGACGAGTGAGTTCGGATATCTTTCCCACCAAGTTCTCTTGCTTTTAGACAGTGTTCACAACGGCAGAAGGGATTGGGTATGCCTTCTGAGGCAGCCGTCCCTAAAAAATGAAGTTTCATAAGAAATCCCCTTATCCTATTGTTTTATTATGATTTTATTAATTATCTGGTGTTGGCTATCTATAAGATATAGATAAATTTGAACGTTCCAATAATAAAGTGATGAAGAGTCTTTGCCAATAAATGAAGATCAGATCAGTGATCTTATTCAAATTAATTTTATTATCTTATTGATTAATATGAATATGAGTTTTTAATTGATATTGATAATTATTTATTTGAGACAAGTAATAAAAGATTGTTTTATAAACAATTATTAAATGGAACGTTCAAATTAATTATCGGTAGTCGAGATAAATAATTCAGGTATGCTAGTGAAAGCGGAAATTGAGATGGAAAAAGGTCTATGGCAACGATAAAAGATATTGCAAAATTAGCAGGTGTTTCTCATGGTACTGTTTCTAACGTATTGAACAAGCGTGGAAATGTAAGCGTTGAGAAAATTGAAGCTGTGTATCAAGCCGCCAAACAAATGGGTTATCAATTAAATACACAGGCTCAACTGTTAAGAACCAATAAAAGCCATAAAATTGCGATACTTTTACCTCAATTAGTTTCTGAAAAATATGCTGTTTTCTTTAATTCTTTAAGACAATCTATCGCTCATTTTCCTGAGGTTACTTACGATCTTTTTTTAACGGATGACCTTGAAACCACAGAGTTAGAGCTATTACAGAAAATTGCAGCAGGTGGTTATAAGCAAGTGATCACCGTGAGTTGCCTTAATGATGCGAATATCTATTTTGACACGTTAAAATTGTCCCCTTCTCAAATTGCATTTATTTATCGCCAACCACTCAATACACAACGTTTTTTTACACTCGATTTTGCTCAAGCGGCAGAGGCTATTTGCCAACAGGTAGCAAAAACTGTCGGTAAATTGGTCGGCATTTTTATTGGCAATAGTGATTATTTAAATAATCAGATTTTTGTTAATGAATTACAAAATCAACTTTTGAAGTACGCACCAAATAAAAAAAATGTGGTGCTTTGCGCGTCAGATGAAGAGAGCTATAAAATTGCGTTTGATTTCTTTTCTATGGAGCAAATTCCAGACATATTTATTGCTCAAGATATAGAAAAAGCACGTTATTTAACACAAGCCAGTTATTTCGGTAGCCATAATGATTGCCCGCCTATTTTTGCATTGAGCGATAATATTCCACCTGTATTAAAAGGGTTGTATTACTTTCCAATGAACTATGCCCAACTTGGGTTAGAAGTAATTGATGCGCTAATGCAAGATGCCGATGAGGGAGAGATAACAGCAAATAATGCCATTTATGTGCGTAATCAAAGTGATCATCTTTATACGCAAACCGCTGCGGTTATATGTGAGGATAAAGCAGATATAAATCTTAATTTGCTTATTCTGCCTAGTCCTTCAACCAGTGCATTAAAAAAACTATTGCCCCATTTTTATCGCCAGACAGGAATTAAAGTTAATTTGGCGATACACCCTTATGATGAAGTTTATCAAATATTGAGTCAGCTACATTTACATCCATATTATGATTTGCTGCGTATTGATATGGCGTGTTTTCCTTGGTTTGCGGAAAGAATATTGCAGCCATTAGATAAGATCGCTAATGGACTAACGGATTTATTAAATAATTTCTCATTGCCCACTCAACAGAAATTTAGTTTAGTCAATAATGTTGCTTATGCCATGCCTTTTGATGCCAGTGCGCAACTTCTGTTTTATCGAAAAGACTTGTTTGAAGATCCTATTCTAAAAAGAATGTATTACGAAAAAACCGGTAATGAATTAACGGTGCCTGCGACGTTCGAAGAATACGATAATGTAACGCAGTTTTTTACTGAACAGCATGAAGAAGGGCAATTAAATCGTCCAATGGGCGCTTCAACAACATTAGGGAGTGCAGGGCTCATTGCAACAGAATATTTATTACGTTACTACGCAAAAGGTGGGCGTTTAATAGGAAGTAATAATATTCCTAGATTAGCAATGCCGTTAGCGGGTGAAATATTAGAAGAATATCTACAGCAATTGTCGATCACCGAAAATATTGATAATAAATGGTGGAGTGAATCAGTTAGACAATTTGAGCAAGGTCATCTTGCTATGCTTATCGCTTATATGAATTTATTTAACGATGTCGCTCATAGCAATATTTTACCTAAAACAGGTTTTGCACCTGTGCCCGGAAGTATTCCACAATTAGGCGGTGGCGTATTAGGCGTTTCACGTTATAGCCAAAAATCACAATATGCAGAGCAATTTTATCGTTGGCTTTATTCCCCAATGGTGATGGATCACCTAATTTTATTAGGTGGAAACAGTAATCATCAAAATTTCAGCCATAACCAAGAAATTAGCCATCGTTACCCATGGATGACATTGGCTTATCAAGAAATTAATAAGGGAATACGAGAATCTTCGGTACCTAATGGTAAGTTATTTAATTTACGCCAAGCCGAAATTATTATCGGACAAGGTATTACGAATGTCGTTAATAATATTATGACGATAGACGAGACTATCGATTATATAAATCAGCGTTTGTTGATAGATACTCAAGGTGAGCGGTAAATCAGTTTTTATTAGGCGACTTGCATTGTATTTATTATCCGTATATTACTTGCGCTAGAGCTGGTATGAGTGGCTCTGCTCTATAAATTATCGAACGTCGCCCGCGCTGCACTCTGATATACGGTCAGATCGTAAGGATCAAAATGTATATTCCTTAGAGAGCGGATAAGGCAACAAGCAAGGTTGTAAAATATTGCAAATTCGAATTTGTATTGTTTCAGCAAAAAGCACCTCTTGAGGTGCTTTTTGTCGTTTAAGAGGTCAAAATTAGAGAAGAGATTTAAATTAAGCGGACAGTGCTCTTAATAAAGCAAACGCTTCTTTTACCTGCTCTTCTGTTACCACAAAGGCACGTAATACATCATTTTTATCAAAGCCTTTAGCGATAATGCCCGATTGTGTTGTACTAATATTCCACGTTAAATCTTTACGTGCGGTTTCACCGGCAAGGTGCAGTGGCATTAAAGGCGTTTTTACCCGAATAATCATTGGCGGTAGATTAAGTGGCGCATTATTTTCACCTACAAGTGATTTTGCTAAATGCATCGCACTCAATTGTATTGGCTGTAAAAATGGCAATAAGCTACCGTTGATTTGTGCACAGTCACCTAAGGCATAAATATCTTTATCACTGCTTTGCAGATATTCATTCACAATAATCCCACGGTCAGTATGTAAACCTGCAAGATAAGCAAGCTCTATATTTGGTGTAAGCCCAGTCGCGGCAATAACACAATCAACGGTTAATTGATGATGTTGATTAAATGTCGCTAAAATTCCGTTATCGGTTTGTGTTAATGACTGTAACGGTGATTTGAGCATTAAACGCACACCAATTTCTGTTAGGCTTGATTGTAAACGACCACTGAGATCAGATGGGATCAGCGACGATAATAATTGCCCAGAAATATCAGCAAGGATCACTTCTTTACCTGCTCGACTAAAATCCATCGCTAATTCAGTACCAATTAACCCAGCACCTAAAATTAATATACGTTTAGCGTGATGAATTTGCGTTTCATAAGCTCGGTACTCTTGTTGGCTATTGAGCGTTAACATTAACTCATGCCCTGAAATTGGCGGACAATAGGTTTTGGCACCAGTGGCTAATATTAATTTATCGTAATACCATTGTTCGCCTTGCATGCTCTGAATACGTTTTTCATCCGTATTAATATCCGTAATTTGCGTATAAGGATGAATTGCTAATTGATATTGTTGTGCAAAGTCTTGAGCCGTTTGTTTCGTTAAATCATCGGCACTTTGTGCCTGACTGATTACATGGCTTAAATCGGGTTTGTTATATTCATCAATACTGTCTGATGCAATTAGGATAATAGGAATATCTGCATTAAATTTGCGAATATTTTTCACTAATTGGCGCGAAGCAAAGCCCGCGCCAATAATGACAATCCCATTACTGAGAAGGTCTTTACTCATTTTGCCTCCTTGGCAAGTGCATCAAAGACATCTTTTCCTAATGAACATTCAGGGCATAAGAAGTTATCAGGTACTTCACTCCACGGCGTATTAGGTTGAACATTTTGTATCGGTTCACCAATTGCAGGATCGTAAATCCATTGACACACACTGCATTGCATACAAGGACCTAAATCGACAGCTTCAACATTTGTGGCAACTTCAGGTTGTGATGAGACTGTACAACAAGATTGGGTTGCAGGAAGTGGTGCTAAAGCCCATTGGCGTGCAATTTCACGACCATATTCACGACAAATTTCTTGTGCTTGCATATCTGGGCGCCATTTGGTTTTTAGCGCTAATGTGGTTTCAAATCCGGCATCCATTAAGCGAGTTTGAATGCGATCTACGGCACCGCCATTCCAACCATAACTGCCAAAAGCAGCGGCTTTTTTATTACGAAAACGTAAGCCAGTCATCTCTTCCAGCATGGCGGCAATTTTTGGCATCATGACATTATTCATTGTCGATGAACCGACTAGCACACCCTTAGAACGAAAAGCACTAGTGATGATGTCATTTTTATCACTTTTGGCGACGTTATAGCTTTTTACAAATACGTTAGGGTCAATTTCGTTAATACCTTGTGCAATCGCATCTGCCATCATTCGTGTATTGTTTGACATGGTGTCATAGAAAATAGTGATGCGATCTTCTTGATAGTCTGCTGCCCATTTTAGATATAATTCAACGATTTGCGTTGGGGTGTCACGCCATACCACACCGTGAGAAGTAGCAATCATATCAACAGGTAAGTTAAAGCCTAAAATTTCATTAATTTTGGGTGTTACAAGGCGACTAAATGGCGTCAAAATATTGGCATAATAGCGTTGGCATTGTTCAAATAATTCAGTTTGGTCAACTTCATCGTTAAATAATCGTTCATCACAATAGTGCTGACCAAAGGCATCATTACTAAATAAAATCGCATCTCCCGTTAAATAGGTCATCATGCTGTCAGGCCAATGTAACATTGGCGTTTCAACAAAAATGAGTTGCTTACCATTACCAATATCTAGGCTATCGCCTGTTTTAACGATATTAAAATTCCATTCAGGATGATGGTGATGACCATTGATTGAATCAATGGCATTTGCTGTGCAATAAATCGGGGTATTAGGTATAAAAGACATCAGCTCAGTGAGTGCGCCAGCGTGATCTTCTTCTGCATGATTAATAATAATGTAATCAATCTCTTCTAGAGCAATTTGCGTGCGTAAATTTTGCACAAATTCACGGCTGAATTTATGATCAACCGTATCAATAAGCACATTCTTTTCTTCACGTATTAGGTAACTGTTGTAGCTACTGCCTAATAATGTTTTGTATTCAGTGCCATGAAAATCACGAACTTCCCAGTCACGTTGTCCAACCCAATTAACATTATTTTTAACATGAATAGCCATTTTATATTGTTCCTTCTCATTAATCTTTTCATAGGGATATGTATTGATATAATCAAGAAGCGTGCCATTTTTTAATTTGTTGTTTTATAACGTTTTTTATTTTGTTGGCTATTTATATATTGTCAATATGACTATCTTTATCATGTCAAAATGACCATAATAACAGTCATAATGACTATGAGGTGTTTTTATGGGCTTTTCTGTTGATGTGCTGGCTAAAATTGCCATTGAATTACAAAAAGATGTGGGTCATCAAGATAGGTTTCAACGCCTTGTGACCACGCTTCGGCAAGTGCTAAATTGCGATGCAGCCGCTCTGCTTCGTTATGAGCCTCATCAGTTTATTCCATTGGCGATAGATGGTCTTGTGCCTGATGTATTAGGGCGACGCTTTTTACTTGAAGGGCATCCACGCCTTGAAACTATTGCGCGTGCTGGGGATGTTGTTCGTTTTCCTGCGGATAGTGATTTACCCGATCCTTATGATGGGCTTATTCCGGATAGAGAGCATTTAAAAGTGCATGCTTGTGTGGGATTGCCGTTATTTGCGGGACAAGACTTAATTGGTACGTTAACGCTTGATGGAATGGACCCTAATCAGTTTGATACCTTTAGTGATGAAGAATTACGTTTAATTGCTGCATTAACCGCAGGAGCATTAAATAATGCATTATTGATTGAGCAACTTGAAAATCAAAATATGTTATTTACGCCAACCAATACGTTTAAGCCCACAGTAAAAACAGAAATTATTGGTTTATCGCCTTCAATGATGCAACTGAAAAAAGAGATAGAAATTGTTGCACCCGCAGATATGAATATTTTAGTGAGTGGCGAAACGGGAACGGGTAAAGAGCTGGTGGTAAAAGCCATTCATGAAATGTCTAATCGTGCAGATAATCCGTTAGTCTATTTAAATTGCGCCGCACTGCCTGAGAGCGTGGCGGAAAGTGAATTATTTGGTCATGTGAAAGGGGCTTTTACAGGAGCAATTAGTCATCGTAGTGGTAAATTTGAAATGGCAGATAACGGAACGTTATTTCTTGATGAAATAGGGGAGTTATCATTATCACTGCAAGCCAAATTACTGCGTGTCTTACAATATGGTGATATTCAACGTATTGGTGATGATCGTAATTTACGCGTCAATGTGCGTGTATTAGCAGCAACAAATCGTGATTTATGGGAAGAAGTATTAGCGGGGAATTTCCGTGCTGATTTATTTCATCGTTTAAGTATTTTCCCTCTGCATGTGCCTCCATTACGAGAAAGAGACGAAAATATTCTGCTATTAGTAGGTTATTTTTGTGAGCAATATCGTCAACGTTTTAATCTTACTCAAGTGATTATTAGCCCAGAATTACGCCTTTATTTATTACACTATTCTTGGCCAGGTAATGTGCGAGAATTAGAACACACCATTCATCGAGCGATTGTTTTAGCCAGAGCGGGAAATAAAACTGATAGCCTTATTTTACAAGTGAGCCATTTTGCTTTAGGGGCTGAAAATCCAGTTCACTCTGGTTCTCAAATGTTACCTTCAGAAGAAAAAAATCTAAAAGAAGCAACGGACGAATTTCAGCGAGACTTAATCAAACAAGCATTACTGCGTAATAACCAAAATTGGGCAGCAACCGCGCGAGAATTATCACTTGATCCGGCTAATTTACGTCGTTTAACAAAACGCTTGGGATTAAAATCATCATAATTTTAAAAGGGATGTTCTTAATGAAAAAAGGTAATTTGGGTGCGTGGTCCAAATTACCTTAAATAATTATGTTAGGATGATAAGTTGTTAATAAATTTCTATTTTCTGAATGCGTTCACCGTGATGGTTACCAGTTCTGTTAATGTGCTATAAAATTGGCTATACCCACTCATTTTTAATTTATTTAAATAGTGAGGTAGCCATGTGGTTAAATGAAGGGAAAATAATTCATTAACTGCTTCTTCTTTTTTTTCCGATGCCAATACCGCCGCTTGAAATAGCATCAAACCGATATGATCAACAGGCTCTGGAAAAGGCGTGTTTACTTTTAAACGTTCCCGTTTTAAAAATTCACTCAGCGCAAGGGTAGAATCCCCTTGTAATAAACCTTCAGGGTCTAAATAGACCGAACCCCAAGGTGGGGCAGGCAATGCATTAGGGCCAACAAAAAGATTTTGCCATTGGGTTTTTAATTGCTCTGTATCGATAGACACAGAATCAATTAAACGTTCACACAGACGGTTTTCAATTTTACAAGGCCACTGTGCTACAAAATCCCCAGTTTTAAAAAAGTTGAGTGCAGTTTTATTGGTGTCATCATCAGGTGGGAACAAATAACAAATTCCCAATAAATTAAATGCAGCCGCATAATAAGAGAGTCTGCTCATAATTTTGATATTTCCTTAAACAAACCCCGATTAATGAGGTTTGTTTTTTTATTATTTAAACGACATACTCAATGGCAATTAGTGAATTGAGTAGAAAACATAGCGCAACATAAAGTCAGCGATAATTGCGATAACACAGCCAAGTGCAAAAATAGACTCAGTGGATTTCTCTTGATTTTTAGGGGCTAGGAATTTCACTAAACTATAACCACAAGCCAATACTGCAAAGGTTGCTAAGATCCAGCATGTAGTCCGTAACGAACCAATGGAGTAATAGACTTGAATAGGCGATAACGGGAATGTCACCGAATTTTGGCTATATAGAGTGCTAGTTAAATATTGCTCATAAAAAGGTTGATACAATAATCGACCCATTAAGCTAACTGCTATTATTCCCCATAGTTGCCATTTCCAACGCATTGGGAAAGAGGTTTGTGGTATTTCAATACCTAACTTATTTCCGACACGTTGCACTATTTTGAACAATAAAAAGAAAATTGCAGCACCTAGCGTTAACATTGCCCCGAAGAACATCACATACGTGTTGTTATCCATCCATGTCAAAATGGAGGTGTGGCGATAAATTGATGCCATGCAATAAATATCAAATAACCCAATCAGAATACTGGTACTTAATAACAGCATTGAGAGTTTGCGAGTGCGCCAGAGCCATAAAAAGGTTAAGCCTAGACAACCGACAAAAATAGCTGTGATAGCAACTTCACGACTTAGCCAAGCGGAAAAAACATTTCTAATCGCATTTGGGGCATTTAATGGCACACCTAAGTGAGTGATTGAGGCAATAGAGCCTAAACCTGCTAGTCCGCAAATAACAAATAAGGCCAATAGCATAAAGCGATAGTAGCTTTCTGCATTGAGATAATGAGAAAGGCGGCGAGCCAAAAGCCCTGTTGTTAGCGCAAGACCAATGGCCGCATTCATCATAAATGTGAAGATTAATAATGACCATTCATTCATTTTCTTTCTCCCTTATTATTAATTCCGTCATTATTGGCACCCTGATGTGGGTTAATAACAAGGTTTGGATGCGTTATTTCAGGGGAAGGTAAACCCGTGACATAATCTAAATCGCCATAGCGTTCACGTAGTTCATCAATAGGGCCAAATTGGATTGCACCTAACGGACAAGTAGCGACACAAACGGGTTGTTCACCTTTTTGCTGTAAATCGATGCAAAAATCGCATTTTGACATCTGTTTGGTTTCTGGGTTCATTTGTGGTGCGCCATAAGGGCAAGACCACGCACAAGCACCACAACCGACACATTTGTCTGTATCTACCATCACAATGCCATCACCTTCACGCTTATGCATTGCGGTTGTTGGGCAATTTTTAACGCAAATAGGATCGTCACAATGGTTACAAGAGATAGATAAGGTGTAAGCAAAGACATTATTAATCAGTGCGCCTTTAGGATTTCGGGTATACCCGCCACCCGTAATTTCATAGACACGACGAAATTTGCGCCCGACATCGAGGTTATTTTTATCTTTGCACGCAACCTGACACGCTTTACAACCTGAACAGCGAGCGCTATCGATATAAAATCCTAACTGTTTACTACTCACTGCGGGATAAACGATAAATTTACTCATGCTTTTGCTACCTCGACCAATAATGTTTGGTGAGCATTGCCGTGTGCCATTGCGGTGCTACGAGATGATGTTAATACGTTGGCACATCCACCTTGATCTATGCCTTTTGCATCAGGTTGCCACCAAGCACCTGCTTGCAAGGCGACAACACCAGGCATAATTCGTTGTGTTAATTTGACGGGAACCATGGTTACCCCGCGATCGTTATACACTTTGACTTTCTCGCCCTCTTTGATGTTTCTATCTTGGGCATCTAACGGATTAATCCACAGTTCTTGGCGTTGGACTTCTTGCAACCAAGGGTTAGCAAATTGTGTTGAGTTTGCGCGGTTACGCCCTTTCCATGTGATAAGTTGCAGAGGGAATTTATCCGTTAACGTATCTTCGGGGCCCTCAATTGCGGGTACATAATGAGAAAGCGCAGGAATATCGACATTATTCATGTCATATAAACGCTTAGAGAAGATCTCAATTTTTCCTGATGGTGTTGGGAATGGGTTATTCTCGATATCTTGGATATTTTTCTCAAATGCCACATTTTGCGTATGAGGACGATGTTTTAAGAGATGACGGCGTTTAACCAATAGCTCTTGAAAGGTTGGAATACCGTCTTCAGGACGTTTAACACTCGCGTCATTAACTAAATATTCAATCCAATCACGGTCAGTCTCTTTGCCTTCGCTAAATTGTTCGCCTACCCCTAATTTATCGGCAACTTCACGTAACCAATCGTAGTCAGTGCGACGCTCAAACTCAGGTTCAATTACTTTTTCAGAAAGAATAATGTAGTCGCCATAACTCCATGTACCACCGATGTTCCAACGTTCTAGGAAGCTGGTTTCTGGTAGTAAAATATCGGCGTATTTTGCACTTGGCGTAAGATAGAGATCACTACAGACGATAAACTCGACTTTCGATTCATCTTCAAGTACTTTCGCAGCATGAAGAATATCGGTATTTTGATTTGTCATGTAGTTACCGGCCATTGAGAAAATCATCTTGATTTCAGTATCAAGTTTCTCTGCATTCAGTAACCCATTTTGTGGTGTGACTAAACTTTTATCTTCACACGCTTGTACCCAGTTGGTGATATTGATTTTCGCTTTTACTGGGTTGATTAATAGGCTTGGCCCTGCGATGGTTTTACGCAGTTCAGAATTTAATGCCATTCCATAACCCGCAGCCCAACCACCACGCACTCCCACATTCCCCGTGATAGTGGCGAGTAAAGTAGCGCCACGCGCCGTCCGTTCACCACAAATATGACGTTGAGGCCCCCAGCCTTGCATTAATGCAGCAGGTTTTGTCGATGCGTATTCACGCGCTAATTTTTTAATAGTATCGGCAGGTACTTTAGTGATGGTTTCAGCCCATTCAGGGGTTTTCTTAATGCCATCTTTTTTACCCATTAAATAGGCAACTAAAGACTCATTTTCACCCACACCTTCTGGCATTTGGTGCTCATCAAAGCCGATTGTGTATTTATCAATAAAGGCTTGGTCATGCAGGTTTTCGCTGACGATGACATACATCATCGCATCCATCATCGCGTTATCTGTCGTGGGTAATAAAGGGATCCACTGATCAGCTAAAGAAGAGGCGGTATCAGAATAACGAGGGTCAACAACAATAAATTTAGTGCCGTTTTTCTTCATTTTTTGGAAAAAATGGTTTGAATGACCAAAAATAGTTTCGTTAGGATTATGACCCCATAAAATCACGAGAGGGGTATTTTCTAACGTATCTAATGTACTGCCACTGGCTGCGGTGCCGTATGTATAAGGCGTGACCGCAAGGGTATTGCCGTTACTGACAGAGTGATAGTTTTCCAGAAAACCGCCAGTGATATTAAATAGGCGACGTAACATATTCGCACCTGAGAAAATACCGCCAGTAACGCCCGTACTTAAACTCACAAAGCGAGACGCTGGACCATATTGCTGGTTAATGCGTTGCATATTTTGTGCGATAAGCGTGGTGGCTTCTTCCCAACTGATGCGCTCAAATTTGCCTTCGCCACGTTTTCCAACGCGTTTCATTGGGTATTTTAAACGGTCTGGGTGATAGACAAATTTACGATAACCACGGCCTCGTACACAGGCACGCATAATGGGCATCTCTTCATCTAAATCAGCATCTGGGCGTGTGCTAATACGGGTGACTTTGCCATCTTTTACATGGGCACGAATGTCACATTTACCTCCACAGTCAAAGCTACTACAGGTTGAAACAACGCGCTCTCCATCTTCGGTTGTTATTGATTTTACTGGGATAGCGTTATCTGTTGTCGCAGCAAAAGAGTTTGATGCGAGAAAAGGAAGGGTAACTAATGCTGAGCTCGCTTGAATAAAGTGACGGCGGCTAACATCGTTGAGAATGCTCTTTGTATCACTATCGTGATCGGACTGATTGCTCATAATGAACTCTACCTTAAACATAATAGGCGGATCCCGATATACCCGATACTTGATATAAAGAATGTGCGTGTTTTTTCTAGGCTATGAATAAAGGGAATGTCTGGTATCCGCTGCATTATTATTGAATGCATAGATAATTGCAGAATGCTCGAAATAACCTCTGCGAGAGGGATAGTAGTTGATTAATCTTTTGCCAACATTCTAAAACCAGACAATGACATTTGAATTTCAGCCTATTTACGAGAGGTGTTAAAAGCTCGTTTTTTGATTGTTAATAGGGTTTGTTAAATAGATATCAAGAAGGTTGAAATTTCGCATAAGGTATTTTAGCTATATATTTAAATATATAACGATTTTAATTATATAGGTTATTATTTGCCAGTGTGTAGAGCGTGGGATAACTGCTATATTAAAAGGAAGAAAATAAAAAGAGAGTGGTTTAAATTGTGAGAAATGTACCTTTAAAAAGCGTTGATTCACTTGACCGAGATGTTATTGCGCTAGGTACAGACTATCTGCCTAATACGTTGTTAGAAACGCATCAACATCGTCGAGCTCAATTTTTATATCCTGCCACAGGCTTAATTGAAGTGAGTACCAATGATGGTGAGTGGGTTATTCCACCGTCTTGTGGCGTATGGATACCGCCAGAAACAGGGCATGAAACTCGTATGTTAGATGTGAGTACGCGAAGCTTGTATATCGAGCCTTCTGCTGCTCCTCGTCATAGTAAACAGTGTGAAGTGTTAAGTGTTTCTCCTCTCTTTCGTCAGTTGTTACTTGAAGCTGTTGATGTACCTGCGGAATATGACAAAAAAGGGCGAGATGGTCTTTTAATGCAGTTAATCCTATGTGAATTATCGAAAGCAAAACCATTACCGTTTTTTGCGCCTATTCCACAAGACAGTAAATTAGCTAAATTATGCCGTGATTTTATCCGTAATCCTAAAATAGATTCTTTACCGCAACAGTGGGCAGATAAATTACATAAAAGTGAGCGCTCTTTTAGCCGATTTTTTCGTCAGCAAACAGGAATGTCATTTTCACAATGGCGACAGCAAGTCTGTTTATTAAATTCATTAACACAAATCTTATCAGGACGCGGTATTACCGAGATTGCCTTTGATTTGGGTTATAACAGCGCTGGCTCATTCTCAACAATGTTTAAAAAACAGATGGGACAATCGCCTTCTCATTTTAGTATGGATGCATTGGATATTGATCGGTTTTAATATGAATAATAAAATAATTCTCTAATTAAATTAAATATAGATAATTTTTGAGTTTAAAAATAGATATACTCTTATTTTAAGTTAGATGTTAATTTTATTTAAATAAGTAGGAATAGTATTCTTAATAAATATTTTCTTTAGAAGATAGTTCTATTATTTTATCTCTTTTATACTTTGCTCTCTTTTAGTATAGAGATATGTTTGTGGGATTAATTCTTAAAGAACAATGTGTTATTGTGGAACATGATTGCTCTGATTGGTTAACAACTCAGTCTGAAGAAAATCCAACTATTGAATATTCGAATGGTTTAAAAATTTATGCAATTTTTAAACGACAGTTTCTTTCAGATAAACAAAGTCGTGACAGAAAACAACGTCACCTAGGAGATAACTGTCCTTTAATTTCTACAAAAATGTGCAAATAGCTATTATCAAAACAATTTTACTTTCGCACCTCATTCCGTAAACAATAAGGTAGAACCACTAAGCTAAGTGCCGTAATAATTGCGGCCGCGGTTAGCACGACAAAAAAGGCATTTTCAAAGGCGATATTTGCTTGAGATATCACAAGAGAAGCCATGTCATTTGGCAATTTTTCTGCCACAATAAGAGCCTCATCTAAACTGTCATATACCGCATCATCAATTGTTAATGAGTCAGGTAATATCAGTTTTAAGGTGTACACGGTACTCATCAAACTGCCCATAAATGTCACACCAATCACACTACCGAGCTCATAAGCTACATCTTCAATTGATGCCGCCATTCCCGCTTGCCTATCTGCGACACTCAACATAATTGACGTAGATGCCGAGGTAAAGATAATACCTAAACCAAAGCCGATTAAGAATAAGCTACCGATTAACACCATTGGAGATGTTGTTTGATAAACAGCAATTAACCACAGATTTCCCACCAAAGTAAGCATAAATCCAGCAATAATTAAGCGAACTTCACCTAAACGCACCAAGAAATAACCTGCCAAGGGAGAAGCAAGTACAGAGCCAATAGGAATAGGTAAAATGACCAGCGCTGCATTCAGTGGAGTAAAACCCGCAACAAGCTGTAAACGCTGGCTAAGCAATAATTCAATGCCTACAATGATCACCATAGAAAGTACGGCCATTAAAATACCGATACTAAAAAAGCGGTTTTTAAATAACCTAAAGTCAATCATCGGGTGAGTCTGTTTACGTTGGCGTAGAGTAAATAGAGTGAGGAAAACTACGGCAATAATGGCGGCAATCGTCGCTTCATTCCACTGTGTATAAGGTTTTCCTATCTCTTTTAAGGCATAAATAGCACTGACCAAACCCACTAAAATGAGTACTGAGCTTAAGTAATCAATTTTATGATCACCATATCCCGAAAACTTAGGAATAAGCCAAATAGAGAACGGCAAGACAATAAGCACAATAGGGACGTTAATTAAAAAGACAGAACCCCACCAAAAATGTTCAAGTAACATGCCACCAATTAAAGGCCCTAAAGCAGCTCCGCCAGAAGCAACCGCAGACCAAATACCAATCGCAATAGCTCGTTCTTGTGGATCGCTAAAAACTTGGCGCACGATTGATAGTGTTGCAGGCATACTCATTGCGGCACCCACGGCTAAAAAAGCTCGAGAAGCAATTAAAGTGGTTGCTGTCGGTGAGAAAGCAGCACATAGAGAGGCAATCGCAAAAAGAGGAAGACCACAGATAAACAGCGTTTTATGACCAATTCTATCGGTTAGCATACCTGCTGCGGGTAATAATCCAGCAACAATTAATGGATAAGCATTCATTATCCAAAGTTTTTCTGAAGCACTTGCGTTTAAATCATAAGTTAAACGTGGCAATGCGGTATAAAGCACGGTTACATCAACAACAATGAGAAACAGCATGCTAGATACCAAAAGTAATACTATCCAACGTTTATAATCTTTTATCATAGAAATCTCAGTTATTTTTATGTGTATTATTTTTACTAGCGGCTATAATATAAATCCATACGAACGTATTGAAAAGAGGTTTTTTTTATGGGACGTCAAAGAACCATTGATAGAGAAAAACTGTTAGAAGCTATCTTCGACATTGTCATGGAGCAAGGAGCGGCAGCATTAACGATTGATACTGTTGCAAAAAAAATGGGGATCTCAAAAGGGGGCGTTCAATACTGTTTTAGTAGCAAAGAAGCAATGATTGATGCGATGTTTGAGCACTGGGAAGGCAGTTATGAAACGCAATTTAAAAAAATCGTTGAAAACGATAACTCACCTGAAAATCGAGTCACTGCACATATTCATGCCACTCATAATCATGACAAAGTCTCTTTTGCTAAAGGAGCGAGTTTGATGGCAGCATTGCTGCAAACGCCTGAATATCTACAAAGTACAAAAGAGTGGTATCAGCAACGATTAGCAGGTGTAGATATGACAACAGAAGCTGGAAAACGGGCAAGATTGGCATTTTTAGCGACAGAAGGCACTTTTTTACTGCGCTATTTTGGATTAATGGATATTGATGATAACGAATGGCAATCTATCTTTGAAGATATTGATTCAGAGTTACTTCAGCAAGGGAAAAGGCAATAAAAAAGCATGTTGTTAATGAGAAGAACAACATGCTTTTTATTGAAGATAATAGGGCTAAATGGAATTAGTAATACATAGCAATTAGCTTATTATCTAGCTCTTTAACGTCAACGGGTGTATCGAAAATATCTTCGATAATCTCTGCTTTCATGATCTCTTTTGGTGAACCGTGATAATACAGTTGTCCGTTACGCATGGCTAAAATATAGTCAGAATAAACAGAGGCAAAATTGATATCATGAATAACGATAATAATGGTTTTTCCTAATTCATCTGCTGCTTTTCGCAGAAGTTTCATCATGATTACCGCATGCTTCATATCAAGATTATTCAGTGGTTCATCAAGCATGACATATTCTGTGTCTTGGCATAGCACCATCGCAACATAGGTACGTTGACGTTGCCCACCCGATAATTCATCTAGATAACGGTGACGAAATTCAGTCAAATTTAAAAAGTCTAATGACTCATCAATGACTTTTTTATCATCGAGCGTTAAACGACCTTTGCTGTAAGGATAGCGACCAAAGCCAACTAATTCTTCTACGGTTAAACGGCTAACAAACTGGTTTTCTTGGCGCAGTATTGAAAGATTTCTAGCAAGAACATCGCTATCAGTTGCAGCAACATCCATACCATTAACGCTCACCATGCCACTTTCAGGAAGTAATAGACGTCCAATAACAGAAAGTAGTGTGGATTTACCTGCGCCATTAGGGCCTATGATCGAAGTAATACCGCCACGTTGAATTGTTGTTGTAATATTATCGAGAACGGTCGTGTCTTGATAACGTTTTGATATTTTGCTGATTTCAATCATATTAAAGTCTTCTTAACACCAAATAGATAAAGAACATCCCACCGACAAACTCAATCACAACAGAAAGTGTTCCTGTCATTTTTAAGCCATATTCTAAAACCAGTTGCCCACCGATTAAGGCAATAGTGCCCAGTAGGAAGGCTACGGGCATCAAGAAACGGTGCTGGCTACTGCCACTGATATGATAAGCGAGGTTAGCGACAATTAACCCTAAGAAGGTTAACGGACCCACTAACGCTGTTGATACAGCCACTAGAATAGAAATCAGTAACAGAATATAAGTGGTTTGTTTGCGGTAATTAATACCGAGGTTAATGGCATTGGCTTGTCCTAATGCCATGACATCAAAGCTATAACGCATACGCCAAAGTAAAACGCCGACAACCACAATCATGGCTAAGGCACAAAAGATAAGATCAGGCGTTGCACGGGTGAAAGTGGCAAACATACGACTTTGTAAGACGGAAAACTCATTGGGATCCATCAAACGTTGTAATAGCGTAGCTGAACTACGAAATAAAGTGCCTAAAATAATCCCGATCATCAGGACTAAGTTAATGTTAAAGCGTACCGAACTAAACAACCAACGATAGAGCACAACAGAAAATAGCACCAGCAATGTCGATTCTAAGAAGAACTTTGATAGGTTCAACATCCACGAGGCAGGCATATCCCCTTCAAAGAAAATAAACACAGTTTGTAGTAATACAAACAGGGCTTCTAACCCCATAAGTGAGGGTGTCAAAATACGGTTATTCGCGATGGTTTGAAACAATATCGTGGAAACACCTGCGGCAAACGCTACCACAATCATTGTAAGTACAATATAAGCACGGTGAGTCAGAATATAAGAGATATTGCCGTTTAGGTTTATCGTCATAAATAACACAATGGATAATAACGATGCCCCTAATAATAACCAAATACGAGACATAGGTGAGAGGCGCGTTTTCTTATGTTCGACAGCGCCAGTACATTTGCTAATTATGGATGAATTAACTTTTTGCATAACGTTGCTGCTTTAATATTAAGAAAAGGAAAATAACGGCACCCACTGCGCCTAAAATAACGCTGGCAGGAATTTCAAATGGGTAGCGAATAAGGCGACCAATCACATCACACAGTAAAACAATTGCACCACCACTCAAGCAAACCCAAGGAATGGTTTTGCGGATGTTATCGCCCATTACTAAGCTCACCAGATTGGGCACAATTAAGCCGAGGAAAGGTAATGCGCCGACAACGGAAACCACAACACCACTAATCAGTGCAATAATGGATAACCCAATGATCATCACTTTGCGGTAATTGAGTCCCACGTTAATGGAAAATTCACGCCCCATTCCGGCAACAGTAAAGCTATCAGCTACCCAACACGCCATGATTGCTAGCGCACCGACAAGCCATAACAGCTCATAACGGCCTTGTAACACACTTGAGAAATCGCCACTTGTCCATGCATCTAATGATTGCAGTAAATCGAAATATACCGCTAAGAAGATGGTGAGTGCGCCAATAACTGCACTGAGCATAATGCCCACTAAAGGTACTATTAGTGTTGTTTTTAAGGTGATCCTTTGCAAAAGCAACATAAATAACAAAGTACCAAGAAGGGCAAAAATAGTTGCAACCATCATTTTGGTAAAGATGCCAGCGGCTGGAAAGAGCAACATGACAACTAATAAGCCAAGACTTGCAGATTGTGTTGTTCCTGCAAGAGAAGGTTCAACGAAGCGGTTTTGAGTGAGTAGTTGCATGATTAAACCTGCAACACTAATGGCACCACCAGCGAGTAATAATGATAGGGTTCTTGGCACACGGCTGATAAAGAAGATATCGCGCATATCGGGATCAGAAAAAAGCGAAGCAGGAGTAATATCTCCTGCGCCGACAAATAGACTGATCATTGAGAGGATAGCAACAATCCCTATCCCCAATGATAAATGGAACGTTTTCATTCGATTATTTTATTTTTTCTGATCCAACGCCTGATTAATGGTATCCATTAAGCGAGAGTAAGTTTGGATCCCGCCTGAAATGTAAATAGAGCTTGAATCAAGATAGATAACTTGGTCTTTGTTCCAAGCGTTTACTTTTCTTACCAGTGCGTTATCGAGAACTTGTTGGGCAGGTTGTGAATCTTCACGACCAATTGCTGCATCACGATCAATGACAAACAGCCAATCTGGGTTAAGTTTTAACAGTAATTCAGAGTTAACGATGTTGCCGTGTGAACCTGGGCTATCAAAAACATAAGCGGGTTCAAAACCTAATACATCATAGATAAAGCCAAAGCGAGAGCCTGGCCCATAAGCTGAAATTTTACCGCCACTGACTAAAACCACCATTGCTTTACCCGCATCTGGGGTTTTTGATTTTACGGTAGCAATTTTGCTATTGAAATCAGCCAATAATTTTTTAGCTTGCTCTTCTTTACCAAAAATTTGACCTAATGTGGTTGTGCGTTCAGCAAGGCTTTCAATAAAACGCTTAGGATCGATATCCATTGAAATCGCAGGTGCAATTTCACTTAATTTAGGATAAGCATCACGCGCACGGCTACCACTTAAAATTAAATCAGGCGCTGTTGTGCTGAGCTTTTCATAGTTTGGCTCAAATAAGGCACCTTCATTGATGTAATCGTTCGGATTGGTGTACTTCTCTAAGAATTTTGGTAAATGAACATTCGTTTGTGGAAGACCAACAATAGAAACACCTAATGCATCAATAATATCGAGGGTTTCCATATTCATCACAACCACTTTTTGTGGGTGTGCAGGAATTTCAGTTGTCCCTTGGAAATGTTCAATCGTGAGAGTTTGTTTCTCTGCTGATTGTGTTGTTGATGTGTCTTGAGCGTTATCACAACCTGCGATAACAAGTGAAGAAAGCAGTAAGAACAGTGGGCTTAATGACTTTTTAAACATTCTCTTTCCCATATTGTTGCAACACGAAATAACACGGATCTTTACAGCAGTGGCCTAAATATCGATCCACAAAGAAGACGATAATACCATCAAAAACATAAAGAGTAATGATACTAATTCACATTCTCATAATAATAAAGAATTAACTTGACTAAAATGGCGAAATTTTGCGAGTAGTCATAAGTGTTAATCAGAAAGACAAATTTCGTGACGTGAAAGAACTCTTAAGATTATTTGCTCAATTTGTGAAGAGTGTCAAAAGAGTAGGTCAAGGAGAGACAATTCTGAACCTATAAGAAATATCGTTAACCAGTATCATTGCGTATACTTCATTCAAGCAGAAACAATCCTTATTTTAATCTTACTTCGGTTTCTGTACTGACACAGTAATGAATGCACAAGAGAAAGCCTTGTTATCTCTAGGGTAAATCGTTGCCAACTCAAGAGGGTTTTATGCAAAAGAAATATATTTACTTATTTTGTTCTGCTGGCATGTCAACATCTCTTCTCGTGACCAAAATGCGAGCACAAGCAGAAAAATATGAGGTGCCTGTGGTCATTGAAGCATTTCCTGAAACCTTAGCAGCACAAAAAGGACAGGATGCGGATCTGATTTTACTGGGTCCACAAATTAGCTGGATGTTGCCTGATATCCAAAAATTACTCCCTAATAAACCGGTCGAAGTGATCGATTCTTTGTTATACGGAAAAGTAGATGGCTTAGGTGTGTTAAAAGCCGCTGTCGCCTCTATTAAAAAAGCATCTGCAACAACAAATTAATTCTATTTTTTATTTTTTTATTATTTCTATTCCAGTCAAAGAGCGAATTTTTCAGCAAGCCGAGCAATTAGCGGCATTTTAAGGGTATTTTTCTATGAGTAAGTTTATTGGTTCACTTGAAAAGGTACTCCTTCCTTTTGCGGTTAAAATTGGAAAGCAACCTCACGTTAATGCGATTAAAAATGGCTTTATTCGTTTAATGCCATTAACCCTTGCAGGGGCAATGTTTGTACTTATCAATAACGTTTTTCTTAGTTTTGGTGATGGCTCCTTCTTTTATTCTTTAGGTATCCGCCTTGATGCATCAACAATAGAAACGCTCAATGGTTTTAAAGCCATCGGGGGAAATGTCTATAATGGTACATTGGGTATAATGTCGTTGATGGCACCGTTCTTTATCGGAATGGCATTAGCAGAAGAGCGTAAAGTTGACCCGATTGCAGCAGGTTTACTTTCCATTGCAGCCTTTATGACAGTAACACCTTATAACGCAGGTGGTGCTTATGCAGTCGGCGCTAATTGGTTAGGCGGGGCAAATATCATTTCAGGTATCATTATTGGTCTTGTTGTGGTTGAAATGTTTACCTTTATTGTGCGTCGTAACTGGGTAATCCGTTTACCAGATAGCGTACCCGCATCTGTTTCACGTTCATTCTCTGCATTAATTCCAGGCTTTATTATTTTATCAGTCATGGGGATTGTTTCGTGGGGATTAGCAACGTATGAAACGAACTTCCATCAAATTATTTTAGATTCTATCTCAACACCATTAGCATCAATGGGATCTGTGGTTGGTTGGGCTTATGTTATCTTCACTTCTCTACTGTGGTTCTTTGGTATTCATGGATCACTCGCTCTTGCTGCACTTGATAGTGGCATTATGACGCCTTGGGCGTTAGAGAACGTGTCAATTTACACCGAATACGGTTCAGTGGAAGCGGCACTGGCAGCGGGTAAGACGTTCCACCTCTGGGCAAAACCAATGTTAGACTCCTTTATCTTCTTAGGCGGTACAGGGGCAACACTGGGACTTATTCTGGCTATCTTTATCGCATCTCGTCGTGCCGATCATCGCCAAGTGGCAAAACTGGCATTACCAGCAGGTTTATTCCAAATTAACGAACCGATTATTTTTGGTCTGCCTGTGATTATGAACCCAGTGATGTTTATTCCATTTATTCTTATTCAGCCTATTCTTGCTGCGATTACGGTGACGGCTTATTACTTAGGGATAATCCCACCAGTGACAAATATTGCGCCGTGGACAATGCCAACCGGACTAGGTGCTTTCTTTAATACCAACGGTAGTATTGCGGCACTGTTATTAGCACTGTTTAACTTGGGTGTTGCCACACTGATTTATCTGCCTTTCGTGATTATTTCAAATAAAGCGCAAACTGAAATTGAAAAAGAAGAAAGTGAAGAAGATATTGCCAATGCGTTGAAATTTTAAGTGATAGAAAACACAAGTGCAGAGGCTTCTCTGCACTTGCAGTGTCAAAGAGGAAATATGATGTTAGATATTGAAAATGCTGTTGATAGCAGTGCAACCGATGATGAATTTGAAGAGATCATTATGGGGCTTATCATTAACTCAGGCCAAGCTCGTAGTGTGGCTTATGGCGCGTTAAAAAAAGCCAAAGAAGGTGATTTTGATGGCGCGAGAAAATTAATGGAACAATCTCGCGAAGCATTAAATGAAGCACATAAAATACAGACTCGTTTAATTGGTGATGACCAAGGTGTAGGAAAAACGAAAGTCAGTTTGGTATTAGTTCACGCGCAAGATCATTTAATGACATCAATGTTAGCCAGAGAGTTGGTGACAGAATTAATCGAGTTACATGAGAAGATAAAATAAGATGAATACCGTGGTGGAGTCATTGAGAGCGCAAAGCGAAATACGCATGGTCTATGAAGATCAGCTATTTAATGGCAAAAACTTTCATGTCTTTATTTATAATAAAACAGAAAGTGTTAGTGGATTGCATCAGCATGACTATTATGAATTCACCATTGTATTAACAGGGCGCTATTATCAAGAGATAAATGGTAAAAAGATTTTACTCGAACGTGGTGATTTTGTTTTTATTCCCATTGGTTCTCATCATCAAAGTTTTTATGAATTTGGTGCAACTCGTATTCTCAATGTGGGTATTAGCAAAGCCTTTTTTGATAAACATTATCTCTCATTACTGCCTTCTTATTTTGTTGCCTCACAAGTTTATGAATTAAAAAATGAGTTTCTTTCCTATATTGAATCGGTTGTTGGATCACTGAATTTCCGCCATACCGAATTTAATGAGTTTATTGAAATTATCACCTTTAATGTGGTGAATAGATTACGACACCATCGAGAAAATAGAACACAAGACGATATTCCCTTATGGCTGAAAGACACGGTAAGCGAGATGCATGACAAACAAAAATTTGGTGAAAATGCATTGGCGAATATGGTGATGTTATCAGGGAAATCACAAGAATATTTAACCCGAGCAACTCGGCGTTATTACGATAAAACACCCATGCAAATTATTCATGATATTCGAATTAATTTTGCGAAAAAACAATTGGAAATTACAAACTATTCGATAACAGATATTGCTTTTGATGCAGGTTACAGCAGCCCAAGTTTATTTATTAAGACATTTAAGAAAATAACTTCGCTGACTCCAAATAGTTATCGAAAAAATTTATACAGTATTAAAGAAACAAACTAATTCATTATTAAGCGTAAGAAATTAATCAACAATAAAGATTAATTTTATCGAAAATAGAGAGAAAGAAGAAAATAAGCTTATTTTCTTCATGGCTCTTTACGCCTTAATTTCGCCATTAATACACAAATAACAGCACTATTACGCTGTATGGGAGTATTTTATGAGTCATAAATTAAAAGTAGTTACCATTGGTGGTGGAAGCAGTTATACGCCTGAATTACTAGAAGGTTTTATTAAGCGTTATCATGAACTACCCATCACTGAATTATGGTTAGTGGATGTTGAAGAAGGGCAAGAGAAGCTTGATATTATTTTTGAGCTTTGCCAACGCATGGTAAAAAAGGCGGATATTCCTTTAACCATTTATAAAACACTTAATCGTCGTGAAGCATTAAAAGACGCTGATTTTGTCACGACACAATTGCGTGTTGGTCAATTGAAAGCAAGAGAGCTTGATGAATCAATTCCTTTAAGTCATGGTTATTTAGGGCAAGAAACCAATGGTGCTGGTGGGCTATTTAAAGGTTTACGCACTATCCCTGTTATTTTCGATATTATTAAGGATGTTGAAGAGATTTGCCCTAATGCGTGGATCATCAACTTTACGAATCCAGCTGGCATGGTGACAGAAGCCGTTTATCGCCATACCAATTTTAAGAAGTTTATTGGGGTTTGTAATATTCCAATCGGTATGAAGATGTTTATTACAGATGTTCTTAACCTGACGGATAAAGATGAACTCTCCATTGATTTATTTGGCTTAAATCATATGGTGTTTATTAAAGACGTTATTGTAAATGGTCAGTCTCGCTTCCCTGAATTATTAGATGGTGTGGCTTCAGGAACATTAACCGCGGGCTCTGTGAAAAATATTTTTGATCTACCATTTAGTGAAGGCTTGATCCGCTCTCTTAATATGCTGCCGTGCTCTTATTTGCTGTATTACTTCAAGCAAAAAGAGATGTTAGCTATTGAAATGGGTGAATACTATAAAGGCGGTGCTCGCGCTAAAGTAGTACAAAAAGTCGAAAAGCAATTGTTTGAATTGTATAAAGATCCTGATTTAAATATCAAACCGAAAGAGTTGGAATTACGTGGTGGTGCTTATTATTCTGATGCAGCCTGTGAAGTGATTAATGCTATTTATAATGATAAACAAGCTGAGCATTATGTGAATATTCCACATCATGGTCATATCGATAATATTCCAGCAGATTGGTCAATTGAAGTGACTGCTATTTTAGGGCGTGATGGCGCTAAACCTCATCCTCGTTTAACACATTTTGATGAAAAAGTGATGGGATTAATTCATACCATCAAAGCCTTTGAAATCGCGGCCAGCAAAGCGGCTATTAGTGGCGAATTAAATGATGCTTTATTAGCGATGAACTTAACACCGTTAGTACTTTCAGATAAAGATGCAGAAGTACTTACGCGTGAAATGTTATTAGCACATAAAGCACATCTACCTAATTTTGCCAAAGCAATTGCTGAGTTAGAAAAAGCCTCTCATTAATTGTCAGTAGATAAAAATAAGTAATAAGGAGACAGAATGGCTGGTTTATTAATTGTGAATGCGGATGATTTCGGGCTAAGTAAAGGTCAAAACTACGGTATTGCAGAGTGTTTTCGTCATGGCGTGGTTAGCTCAACAACGGCACTTGTCAATGCTGAAGGAATTAAACATGCAGCACAATTGCGTCATGAGTTGCCTGGATTAGGTGTTGGGCTTCATTTTACGTTGACGATGGGTAAACCGCTGTCTCCTTTATCTTCTTTAACGCGTGAAGGTGTGCTAGGGAAATGGGTCTGGCAAATGGCAGAAGAGGGCAATTTGCCACTTGATGAAATACGTGTTGAGCTTAGCGCTCAATATCAGCGTTTTATTGAGATCTTTGGTTGTGAACCAGACCATATTGATAGCCATCATCATGTGCATATGTTCAAGCAAATTTTTCCTATTGTGGCGGAATTTGCCAAAGAAAAATCGTTACCAATGCGCGTTGATAGACCTTTAGCGCAAAAAGAGGGCATTGATACTCAAGGTGTGATCAGTAGTGAGGGTTTCGATAGCCAGTTTTATGGTGATGAAATCACACAGGCTTTATTTTTAAAGGTGCTTGATGAATCAAAAGCACGTCGTGAGCACTCTCTTGAAGTGATGACACATCCTGCTTTTATTGATAATTCGTTACGTGCAAGTGGTTATTGCTTTCAGCGCTTAACGGAGCTTGAAGTATTAACAGATATCACGTTAAAACAAGCGATTGTGGAACGAGGTTATCAGCTAGGCACTTATCAAGATTTAATAAAATGATTTAGAAAGTTGTTTAGACAATCGGTGTCTGTGTTATTCCCTAGTGTGGATCTTTTTTGCGTTAATTTGCCTCTGTTTTTATAAAGCAGAGGCTTTTTGTTTTTAAGTGTTTTTATTAAGTCATAATAATTTAATTAAAAGCGATAACCAATATTGGCAATAAAACCATCCATGACTAAACGGTTACTGCTTAATTCATTCATTTTATAGCGGCTATTCTCATAACCCACAGACATAGATAGCATTTCAGTAGGATTAATAATGATACCCGCACCCCAACTAAAGGCATTCTTCTTGATTTTGTTTTGTGCGATATCTTTGTCAGCGATATTCTTAAATTGTATTTGGCTAATACCTGCAACACCATAGACACTGAAAAAATCATTTAAACGTAATGTAGGGCCAGCCATAACAGAATAATAGCGGGCATTAATATCACGCAGTACTTTTTTAACTGGCTTATCTAAGTCATATTCATTTTGTGCATAAGTTGCGGTGGCTAAAATACCAACCTGCTGATTCAGCTCTTGGCGTAAAGAGAGAGAACCACCATGCATAGGGTTTTGGCCTTCCATTTTAAGTTGTGCGTAACCCGCTGAAAGTGTTGTTTTATCTAATTTAATCTCATTTTGAGCATAAGCCGAAGATGTAGCCAATAAACCAGTAATAAATAAAGTTGATAGTAATTTTGTTTTCATTAGTTATATCCCATAATTTAAATAATAAGAATGTATTATTAAGCGATGGAATTATAATGATGAGTCCATTTCAAATGGAATAAAAAATAACACGTTAGCTTAAATGCGGTTGTTTTATTAAAGAGGTCTATTAGTTGTTATTAAGATTATATAAATAATATTTTGATAATATAAATCACTATGAAAATAAATAAAAAATAAGAATGGAATTAAATAAAAAGGCTCTCTAAATAATAATAGAGAGCCTTTTTAGGCTTATTTAAGACCTAAATCACTTTGTAGGTTAATGACTTGATTTTGTAAGTTCTCTAATTCAAGTTGTTTTTCCATCACTGATTTTGATGGATTGTTTTGTGCCGCTTTCATTTGTTTGTCAATTTCATTGATCTGTTTTTGAATATCATTTTGCCCTTTCGTTTTTTGGCGAATTTGATTTAACAGATTATTCATTGATTGGTTTAATGCTTGTTGGCTAGCTTGCTGACTTTTGAGAGAGGCATTGGTTTGTTGCTTTTCTTTCTCAATGGCAGCAAGAACGGCTTTAAACTCTGTATTTAATGCTTTCTCATTAGCGAGAATAGCTTTTTTTTGCTCGACACGATTGTCGTAAGTCCCTGAATAATTACAGTTAAACTTAGTAATTATACTGACATCACCCGTTGTTGGATCACAATCAGCGGGATTGGTGACACAACCGCTTAATAGTAAGGTCATGCCAACAAGGGAAAGAGGTAAAAATTTCATTATCATCCTTTTTAACGTTAACTAAGCTTTATTGCTGTCCGTTGAGTATAAAGACTATCAAGTTCTTCTTGTAAAGAGGTCACTTGCTTCTTCATCCCATCGATTTGTTTATCAAGTTGCGCTGTTTTTAAGCCATCTTGACGACTCTGCGCTGCAATATCTCGCCACTCACCTTCACGTTTTTTCATATCTGCTAAACGAGAACGCAGTGCTGCAATATTGGCATCAATACCTTTCAGTTGTTTCTCTGCAGCTTCTTTATTTAAACGTTGTTGTTTCATTTCTTGCTGAATTTTTGCAATGGCTTTTTTATCATCAGCAATAACCGCTTTCGCTGTGTTAGAGGCACTCTGTAAACGCTGATTTTCATTTCGAATATCAGCAATCATTGAATTGAGCATCTCTTCTTTCGTCGCATAGTTTTGGCGTTTATTGTCTAAATAGGCATTTGCACCAATACCGACACCACAACCCGCAACTGCAGCAATAAGCATACATGCGCCTTTATTGCTGGAGTTTGAGACTAAACAGCCTAATGCACCAATCGCCGCACCACCCGCACAAGCCGTAATGCCTGATTTGCTGAAAAACTCCATATCACTGTTATTTTTCAAACGAGGGTCAGTACCGCTATTACTTTGACATCCTGATAGGGCAAGCACAGCACTAATGCCAAGTACTGCCATAAGTTGTTTGTTCATACCACACCTATTATCCCAAGTCTCTGTTATTGTTTTTTGCACGCTTCAAGCCATTCGTTCCGTGAAACTTTACCGTTAGCCCAATATCCTTGGAGTCCCTGCATATACGTTGAAAGGTACGTATTTAAATTTGATTTTCCTCTGGCTTCCATCAATTGGCGTACAACGTCAATTTGTGGTTTCACCAAAGAGGCATCATAAGTTGTTGCCATATCCACTAATGTGTCTGCGTAATAACTCACGACAAAGTCGAGGGTTTTCTTATGTTCGTTAACTTGCTCTTGGCGTCGTTCGCAAGTGGCATCTTTTGTGCCCGCAGGACAATTTTTTTCATGTAATGCAATTAATCTGTCGTAGAACTCGCCATCATCTTTTAATTTGGTACATAAAAATGCACCCAATTGCAGTGATGTGCGGATAGCTTGATCTCGTTGCTCATCACGCAGTTGGGCATTTGCGCGTAATGTATTTTTCAATTCAGCTAACTGCTTTTTCAGTGCTTCATCTTGCACCTGGGTTGAGAGCGTATTTAGGCTATTAATCGAGTTATCGCTATTGGTTTTTGATTTATCGTTAGCGGGCTTCTCATTGCCCAGTTGTTGCCACTCTTTTTCGATCTCTTTGATTTTGTCTCTCGATGTCAATGCTGGCGCGACAATCGCTAAACGAAAGCCTGTGTATTTGTTTTTATTTGCACCGGTATTGGTGTAATAAGGCTCTTCTTGACGCCATGAACTGCGCATATCGCTTTCTGGGGTGAGATAACTACCACCACGCACAATAAAGCCACCAGCTTGCCCATGTAAGCGGTCGAGTTTGTTTAATCTAAAGGGTTCAAACATCATTTCAGCGACATTACCGAGCATGTCATGTAAGCCTAGTGGATTAGGCGATAACAAACCGGTTAACTGTAAAGAGCCATTCGCAGATTGACTGCCCGCAGACCAAATATAGTTTTTGGTGCCTTCTGGCATCGGGAAGCGCATATCACGAAATTCTGAGGCAGACACTTTTAAGCCACCACGCGCCGCAAATTCCCACTCCGTTTCTGTCGGTAATCTTGCAAAACCTTTTGCGCCATCTTCAACAGGTAGTGCTTCGGGATGTTTGCTTCTTAACCATTGGTTATATTGGTCTGCAAATTGCATTGCTTCATACCAACTGATATTCACTTTTGGTAAACGTAATTTATTTGACGCAACAGGGCACTCTTTACCGTTAATCACGCTCTGCATGGCGTTATATTGCAGATCGGTAACGGGGTATTTTGCCATAAGGTAGTAACGGCCTTTCTCTTTACCTTTTAATGGAAAGCTACCCGCAATATGTTCTGCTCGTGATTGTTCCAAATAACCCCATTCATCGCCTTCTTGCCCTAATGTCACACTGTAGTCTTGTAGCGGTTGGCTTAATGGAATAGTGACTTGGCGAAAGACCATTGAACCTTCACAAGGAAAAGGCAAGATCACATCATCAGGCAAAGCTTTTGGGTTAACGAATTTATCATCCCATTTGGCAGATGCGGTAAAACTGCTAGATAACAGCGCGAATGATAAAGTTAGAAGTGATAAATTAAATTTCACGTAAGCTCTCCGCAGGTTCAATCGAAACGGCACGTAATGCACCAATGCTTGCCACCACTAAAGCCACAAGTAAGGCACTGCACATGGCAATCAATAAATCCCATAATGTTAACTGACAGACAAAGGATTGTTCAGGTAAATGTGTGCCTAATAATGTGGTAAATAAGGTGCTACCGATACCATAAAGCCCAAGGGCTAAAATAAAGGCAACACTCGTTAATAACAGCGCTTGCAACACAATATATAAAGAAACTGCAAATTGACGAAAACCCAATAGGCGTAGTACTGCCATGTCTTTACGTTTGCGATCAATATTGGCAAGGAAGGCGCCAATTAATGAGGCAATACAGCCTAATAGTGATACCCAAGCAATCACGGAAAAAATAACGTTAAGAACGTAGCTGATGGCTTTTACAGACTCTATTTGGCTTTTTTGTGTCATCACATCAATGTGTTGTTGTCTAAACCAATCATCTAGTGGTGCAATGGCATCTAAATTTTTTGCATAAAGGCGAGCTTTAGCAAATTGAGTTCTTGGTTTCGCTTCAGTGCCTTGTGTTATGCCAAAAAGCGGCGTTTGATAACCATCTCGGTAATCTTCCATTGCCACTAAAACATCAAGAGAAACAAAAGCGGCCGCTCTTGGAAATTTGCTATCGCTGATAATGGCGCCAACAGTAAAGGTGCGTTTGGCGCGCTCATTAACGCCATTAAGTTTACGGCTGATAAATAAGCGCACACTATCGCCGACATTTGCTTGTAGTTTTTGAGCGGCATTGGACGAAAGTACTAAGGTGTCTGCATTTTTGGGAATAGCCACACCTTCTAATAACGGATCGTTTTCTGCTGTCGGAATAATTTCCGCATTATCAATAAAATGTTGCCCATCAATCACAATATCGGCTTGTGTGTTTAAGCTACGAGTTAATGGGATAACAAAACGAACCTCTTCTTTGTGTGCAATCTCATTAAACCAACTTTGTGGATAATTACCATTGCCTAACATACGTATTTCAAGGTTACGAGGATCATTTAGCAGTTGGTTGTGAAGCTGCGTCACAATGCCGTTTTTTAGTCCAAATAGCAGTAACAGTGGTGCAATAACTGAGACTAAAGAGAACACAATACAGAGAGCGACTTTGCGATCATAAATTAAGTCTCGCCAAGCGAGTGAACTGAGTAAGCCAAGGCGATTAGGATTGGCGCTATTGTTTGATAAAGACACTACCGCCTCCTTCTAGTTGTGCGTGATAGTGGCTGAAGCCAAAACGCTCGACTAAAGACCAATCGTGACTAACAACCAGCGCAGAGATATCGAGTTGTTTTACCATCTCCACAATCAATGCATATAGCGCTTGTGCATTATGGGGATCGAGAGCGGCCGTTGGCTCATCGGCAAGTAATAAAGCTGGCTCATGGGCGATTGCGCGAATAAACGCAGCGCGTTGACGTTCACCAATGGAGAGCTGGCGAGGAAGGCGATTAAGCAAGGGGCGTAATTGCAGATGATCAATAGCGTGATCAAGCCAAGAAGAGTGCAGTGTTAATCCCAACATTTTACGAGGTAATTGGATATTTTGCATGACGGTTAAAAAGGGAAGTAACCCGCCACTTTGGAGCATAAAACCCAATTTCTCAGCACGTAATGATGAGAGTTGCGCTTGTTCATTATTCAACACCGCTTGCGTGATAATTAAATCATCACTGAGTTGAAAATGGGTTAATTCATCGGGACGTAAAATCAGCCCGAACATTTCCAATAAGGTGCTTTTACCGCAACCGCTTAAGCCAGTTAGTGCGCCGATTTCCCCTTTCTCAAGGGTCAATGAAGGAAGCGCAACACGAAAGCCGTGTTGCGCATCACCACGCGTAATTGCCATGCCTTCAATCTGGATCATTAAGGCAGGTTTTCCAGTGGAACAGGATAAACGTGATCGCGAGGATCGCTTTGTGGTGCAAGGGATATCCAACGATCAACATCTTCGTTATAGCGTTGATAATATTGCAACTTCGTATTGAGTCGGCGGATAAATTTCTCTTGCTCAAGGCCATCCCAGCTTTTCCACGTTTCTTCATCTAAACCAAGCACCTCACTTAAGTAAGGGAGGTTTTCGATGTATTCACCGAGTAAGCCCATTTCGCCTAATTTGGTTGCTGAACCTTGTTTGATTTGATTTGGATCGTTACCCATTGTGGCGGCAATCGAACGCAAATCGGCAAACATATTGTCTGGAGAGATCAAACCTTCATTAGCAGCATTAACGATTTTTTTCATGACATCGCTTAAATCACTCAACTCACTTTTAGTCAATAAGACCTGTACTTCTGTAGTTGGGATATTTTGCTGCAATAAATCACGGTCGCTTATCCATGCTTTAAACACAGGTGGTGCTTTAGTGCCTTGTTTTTCACCTAAATAGGCTAAACGCATGGCATACCCTAAATCGTGCGCATCGTTAAGTAAGGTGTTTGTTTCTTTGTCTTTGCTATAAGCAGGATCAGCATTTAGTGCGCTACCCACAGCCGCTTCACCACGATAAGCCGTTTGAATTTGAGTGGTTACAGCGGTTGCTAGGCTATCGACCATCCGACCAAAGCTATTGATATCCCCTGAATTAATCGGGTAGTAAAGCGATTTGTGTAAGAAAGGATTGAGCGTTAGCGCCTCATATTGTGCTTGTGCAGAAGCGTGATTTTTTGCACCTGATGGCGTTTTTAAATGCAGTGTATAAAGTGCAACACCGCGATAAGCGGCTTCTTGGCGAATTTGTTCAGCATCGAGCTTAGTTGATGAAAGAGGATCATCTCCCGTTAATGCGCCTGCATCGGTGATTAAAATAACGTAACGCGCACCAAAGCGTGTCCAATCAACATCATCAAGGGCTTGCATTACACCCGCATAAGCATCTTCATCAAAACGGCTACTTGAGACTTTCGCTTGGCGTAATTCTTTTACTTTATTGAGGAAGTCAGGGCCATCTTTGACATCATTGGGATTAACAAACATTTTGCTGTCGTATTCCAATGCAGGAACGGCTTTGATATTAGAGCGAAATGCCACTAAACCAAATTTGACCTTATCCAACATGTTGTCTTTTTCGACTTGTGCGTAAACCTTTTGAATCGCTTCTTTGGTTCTATCAATGTAAGGATCCATTGATATTGTTGAGTCGATAACAAACACTACTGCGGCAGAAAAACCTTGCATCATATTGTCAGCATCTTTGCTGTTAGGTGTTGCTGGTTTTGCACTGTTTGCAGTAGCATTCGCATTCTGTGCGTCTTTGCTGTCTTTGGTTTGTGAAGAGACAGAAGCCACATTGAGCACTCGCACTTTATAGCCAGCATCAGTAAAGACTTCATCTGAGCCTAATACAGGCAGTAGATAGAAATTACTTTTCTGATCAATCATATAATCAGGCTCTTTTGCTAAAACAGCCGGATTCACTTTTTGGTTTTTGATATCTGCTAAAAAGGGCTTGTACTGTTTTTCAGGGGTTGGACTTTCAAGTAAGCTTTCAACCGTTTGCTTATCTTTGAAAAACAGCATTGGGTTACGACCCGCAGGGTTAGTAAATGCGAGAGTTAACTGCATTTTCCACTCTGATGTACAACTTGCATTCATCCAACCGCTAATATGACCTAAGCTATCAGGGCCAACTTGTAGCCACTCATTGGCGCCTTGTTTTTGACGCTGATAAACATAAAAACGGCTAAATGCAGGTTGCTCTTTCCCTGTTGCGCCAATCTTGTCAGCAACTTGGCAACCTGGATAAGTTAATACACGTTGATAGAGGGTTTTTTTACCCTCTTGTAATAGCGGCTTTTTCTCTTCAGCACTTGTTGGTGCTGTTAGAATTAAACCGCTGAGAATAAGAGTAAGCCAATGCGCCTTTTTCATGCGACTTTCCTATTTTTTCAAAGCTTCAAGACGCGCTTTTGCGTCACTGTTTTGTGAGTCATGATTTAGAACCGCTTCGTACCAATAAATAGCTGTTTCTTTGTCTGCACTAAAGCAACCTTGTGCTGATGCGGTTTCTGGATCGTATTCACGAGCGTAATTCAGTGCGATATCAACATCACCTGATTGTGCTTTATAAGCATATAAACGTTGAGCAACATCACATTGATTGTTCTGTTTTGCTTGTTCAATCGTTGCAAGGATAGTTTTGCTATCTGGTTGGCTCTGTATGCAGCTTTGTACAAAGGCTAATGCAGTACCAGATTTCATGTTTTCAACACTACACACACTTGGGGTTGTAGGTTCTGGTGTCGGCTGTGGCGCAGGCTCGCCAGCAGGATTACCTCTTAGTAAGAAGAACCATGTTAAGACACCTGCTAAAATTAAAATCAAGATAATGGCTAAAATTAAGCCAATTTTTGATTTTTTCGGCGCGGGTGGTATTGGGCGCTGTGGCGGTTCATCTACTTTGATTTCAGAGATAATTGGCTCTGGTTCTTCAGATCCAATTTTGATAGGTTCTGGCTCTGGCTCCTGTGGCGCTTCTTCAACAATAGGAGCCGGTGGAACAAGCTGATTATCTAATGTTGCCGTTGATTTTAATGCTTCACTTTGACCTTGCGCTTGTGAGGCTAATACGCCATCACGAATACGTAATCGCCCGATATCTTGTGTTTCATTATCGTCTTTCAACGTAAATTGATACGCCATTTGTAAGTTGCTAACGAGGGGATCAACCAACGTTTTATCAAGAACGATTTGATAACCGTCATCAGCATCTTCAAGTGAAAGCTGGTGGAAAAAGGCATTACCTACCCATTCCCCTTTATCATTTAAGAAATAGCGATCTTGGTTACGCTGAATGCTTAAATAAACAGGGGAAGCGTCACCTTCCCAATTACGAATACTTAATACCGCAAAGCCAGGACGAGCAGGTTGTACGGGTTTTAATTCTGGATTAAACACGAATTATGACTCCACGACGGATGATTTCATGGTTTGAATTATTTGGCCTAATAGTGCGTTTTGTTCAGCACTGATCTCTCTTCCCGCAGAATGCCCCGCATTCTCAGTAATAATCGCTGATAAAGCGATAAGCCAATCAATTACAAATAAAAGGGTGTAGTTAACAGGGTTGGTAGGTAAGCGAACTAAGCGCTCATCCTCACCCCATTGCACGCTAGTGTTATCGGGTTTTTCAAAGATTTTATGACCGACATTGATTTTACTATCTGGCTTCTCAACACCGTTATCTTTGAAATTAAACCAAGTAATAAAATCACCCAGCACATTATAAACACGAGATGACTGCTGTTCGGCTAAGTCATCACGACGGGCAATGGCTTCTGTCCCTGCAAGGGTTTTCAACATGCGTTGTTCAACACCTAGGCGATTAATAGCCGTGATAAGCTCATCAACTAACAGCACCATAATTTCTTGGTCAATGCCTAAATAGGTTAACAAGGTACTGTTATCAGGCAGGCTACGCAGATGATTTATCCATAATGCCATCACTTTTTTAGGATAGGTAACCTCATTGCCGTGACCTTTAGGGGCTTCATCTTCTTCAGGCTCTAGAGAAATCGGGGCATCGCTAAAGAGATCAAAAGTCGGTTGCTCTATAGCTGCAAAGGCAGAAACTGGCGCTTGAGTCGCTTTTTTGTTATCTGAAAGCGTATCGATAACCTCTTTTTCTTGCATATATAGATCGTAGAGTGATTTGCGAGAAGGCAACAGGTAATCCAGTAAAGCACCTTGCAAATAAGGGCGACTTTGCATAAAGCGTAAAATAGTGGCTGCGTTACGGCGTTTGACTTGGAGCTCTTCTTCACCGCCTGATTGATACCATTTTTCAAGATGATGACCGATTAAATCACGTTGAATTTCTTGCAATTGCTCACTAATACGTTCAAGTTTCAGTGATTTTAACGCAACGGTTTCAAGGTAGTCGGCAAGGCGTTGCATACCGCCATCGTTAAGCGACAACATAGCATCCCATGCTTGGTCTGGCTCACGAATATAGCGTTGGACAGTTTCGTCTTCAGCAAAGGTTTTTTTCATCAGATGTAATTGTGAAACACTGTCCTCGTTTAAGACAGTCTCTTTGCCATTACTGATTTGAATAAATGGGGTAGGTACACCTGGTTTACGCACTAAGAAGGTGTTATTGAAGGCTTCACCATTGATCCAATCTGATGACATCCATTCATATTGACCAAAGCGCTCTAACATGGCCATTTTGATCATGCCACCTTTACCCCATGATTGACGCAATAACGCTTCATTCAGGGTTAATGAGTTGGTAATACGCATATCAAACATGGTCATTGCCCAAATTAAACCAGAAGGGCGTTTAGCGCGTGTTAATGCATCTTTACCTTGCGTGTTATTGATCCACTCTGTGAGAACTGCACCGACTTCTTTTACGTCTGATTGCTTGTTTGATGCGGTACATACCACAAGTACATTCATCTCTTGGTTATCGGTATAACGTTCAAACAGATAGGCAACTTTACCCCGAAGAATAAGCTGTGCCAGAGGATTAGCGCTGTCATCGTTGACCTGACGACGTACATCCGCCATAGTTTCAACGCCTAAACGACCGCGATAGCCCGGAAAATCAAGCAGTTCAACGTGTTCAAATAGAGCCTTACTCGGTGCATCTAATAATGGGACGACTAATTCAACCGTCAGTGCAGTTAATTCGGCTAATGACAATGTGACAGGGGCATCAATACGATCGCCATGAACAGGACAAATGCTGATCTGGCTATCATTGGCAGTATTGAGACGCTCTAACATATCCACATTCATAATACTGTCTGCTTGTACTAACACGCCGTCTTGTTCTTTGACTAAAGAAGAGAGCGGAGCCAAAACAAGAGATGCATTACCTAAAGAAGCCAGTGTGGTGCTAAAACGTTGATAAGCGGATGTCAGCTCTGCAATATCGCCCCATAACACAGAAAAGAGTTTAGCGCGTTGCGCAATGCTGAGATAAGGCGCTAATTCAATCGCTTTAGGCCAATAGGTTGTCGCCAGTTTTTTCTGGCTTTTTTCCGCATGGCGTTGCAGATAATCCCATAATGAAACAACATCATCATGAGTAATACCCGCAACAGGTGTCGCACTGCGTTGTGTGCTTAATGAATTGATTAAACGAGAAATTTTCTCATCATCTAATTCAAATTCAATTTTTTCCTGATTAAAGTCATACAGATAAGCATTGGCGAGAATTTTAACAATCTCAATTTCGCTGAAAAGATGTAGCTCGACAGGAAACTCTTGCGTACCTTTTGTGGCATTGCGACTAAAGCGAGTCACTAAGCCAGTGGCTTCTTTACCGCCACCCGGTGGGTTGATGTGGTCGATAAAATCAAGGGTTTTACCTGACATGCTCGTTCTTAATCGGCCTTCTTGTCCTGCGGCAAGTGCTGAAATCAGGTACGATTTTCCTGCCTGAGACAGACCAAAAAAGCCCACAGACATTGGTCGTTGTGTCGCTAAACTGAGATTTTTCGCCATATTACGGCTACGGCGCAGACGATAGATAAGGCTATCGGCTTCGGTATTTAAACGAGGTGCATTACCTCTTACGGCCGTTACCCAATCAATGGCTTTACCTGCGCCTTGATAAATGGCATCCCATTTGGCTGTTAACTGTTTTTCATCCATCATATTCATTTACCTAATACACTCCCGCTATCCAGCCAATAGGATGTTTCACCAATACCACTATCTGCTAACGTATTGAGTTTGAAGCTTAAACCGTTCTTATTAACGCCACCTTTGCCATTAATAAGCTCCATCTCTTCAATACGTAATTTTTCAGATTTATTGTCATCATTATGGCCGGAGGCACCTCTTTCTTCTCCCAACTTGATATGCAATACGCTGTCTTCTTGGCTAAGTTGCTGTGCCAATTTCGGATTTTTAATGCGTAAGGTATAAAGTGGAGACGCAGGCCAACGGGCATTATCCAATTGACGGAAACCTAAGCGTATTCCGCCTCTGACTTCAAAATAGGTATCAGGATCAGGCTCAAATTTATCCTGAATATCACGGTAGTAAACGTCATTATCGGAAATAGTGTTGTTGTTATCCAACATCCCTAAATAACGTACTGTTGAGTAAGTCTTAAAGTTACCTGTCGAGAAGTAGAAGTTGAGTAAACGTGCATTTTCAGCCATTAAACACAACATTGCACCGACTGCCGCTGTTGATTTTGGATCGTCAATACGGCCTTTTTTGTTGAATGGATACCAACCCCCTGTTTTGTAGCCGTGTAATGGCAGAATACGAGAAGGCGGTACAGGCTGTAATACTTTTAATAGCGCTTGAATTCCCGGTAAACGAGAAGGGCGGCCTGTCAGCAGTAAAACATCACAGGAGTAGTAATAAAGTACTTCACACAGTGCTTTTAAACTACGTGTGATATTAATACGTTCACCTGAAATAAATTCAGCGTGCAATTGCGCAAAGTTAATTTGTACAGGCACATTTAAAATGGAGAAACTGTCGCCACCACCAAGCTCTTTATTGGTTGCGTCATCAATATAACGACGTACATGTTCTGTCGGTAGAACGTTAAGTAATTCACCAAAAGTACTGTTAATGCCTTCATGAGGAACTAAGGGATCGTAGTTTTCGTATTGGCTTAAAATCTTTAACCCAATCGGATTAAAGATTTGTAGGGTAAGCTGTTGGCGCAACACTTGTTGCCCTGCATCTAAACCTTCACTGCCAAAAAGAGAAGACATCAGAGCATCAGCATCAGAAATACCCGCATCCGTTAATGCTGTGCGTAATGCAGGCAACACACAAATTTGGATGATATCTAATAAAATATCATCACCTGCAATTTTGAATCCTTCACGGAATAACTGTGTTGGAATAATTTTGACGTTGCTACCTGTACCCGTATCCAATTTATAGCGTGTGATAACGAGATCGGTTGTTCCGCCGCCAATATCAATTGAGGCAATCTTTAATGTACTATCACCCGTTAATGTGCGGTTATCTTCACGCACTTGGCTGGCAAAAAAGGCTTCAGTACGCTCACCAAATTTAATTTGAGTTTCGTTGTAGAGATAAACTAACTGGCCACAAGTGGCTTCATCCCATTTCACATGGATGTTTGGCATCGGTATACGACATTGTTCATCTTTACCGTCAAAACGCAATTTTTCGTCAGTCGGGTCCCAATTCATGGCTTTCCAAATTAGCCCTAATGCGTTTTCCATGCACGTCTCAAAAATAGCGCGCTCTGGTTTTGGCATTGCAGGTGGAATAGTCAAAATGATATTGCGCAATTGACGAGGCGCACTTGCGTGACTCATTTTAAGGCGTTGAGCTGGGCTGTTCATTTGTGTTAATGCCTGCGCTAACACTTCGGTTAACATCATGGTCATTAATGAACTGCGAGTATAGTTTGGCGTAAATACTGGCATGCGATCATCAGGCTCTAAACGGAATAACGGTTCACCGTGATCGTTTAGAAGATAAGTCATCGGCACAGCAGTCGCCAGTGGCTCTCTGTCTGTTTGACCAAAAGAACGACTAAAGCGCCAACCCGGCGAATAAGGCGAGTCGTCCCATAAATAGCGTTTAGGGCTTGAAATACCTGTTGAACCTTCAGTTCCTAAGCGTTGCGCTGCCATGCGATTGGCTTCTGGGCCAACGCGACCAATGGTGGGCCACATAAAGGCATTGTTGCGACCGCTATTAACTGAAAAATCTTGTTTACCAAATTCAGCTTGCGCAAATTCAACACGGCTTTCAAATGGCTCATTATAGATTTGATAAGGATGGCTTAGATCACGCAGTGTCATTTCATAGAGTTGCGTTAACCCTTTGTTATCATTGATATGATCTTCAATTAAGATCCCACAAGTGCGTGAGTTACCCACATCAAGAATAAGATCAACTTCAATCGCAGGCTCTTGTGGTTTAGTTTCGTTAATTTTGATTTCAGGTAAGTGTAGTTTCTCACCTAATATATTGAGTAAATTGAGGTAATGTGCTTGATGTTGAAACTCTTTGAGCGCCTCTTCAAGTTCATCATGGTACATTTTGGTGACAGCCAGCGCTCTTTCGCTAAAGACTTCCTTTAACCAACCATCAATCCACGGTGTTTCAAGGAAGTTCTCAACTTCATAACCTAAATAGGCCAGCGCAAAAGCAACACCAGAGCGAACATCTTCTTCGTTTGGTGCAAGATAAGCAGTATTGGCGCGATTAGGCTCAATACGGGTATCAAATGCCACAACAACACGGTGTGTATGTCCATCTTCATCGGGCTCTGGCAGTTGATGGAACATCATTCTTACCCAGTTATCAGGGCCTTGAGAGAATGCGCGTGGTGGATTAAAACGGAAAAATGGCACTGGTAGCCATGTGTCATTTAATAGTGTTAATGACTCTTCAAGGGAGAAACTAAATTCAGCTTCTCTCGGTGTTTGAGGCTGATTTTTAGGTGCAGGATAAAGATAGTTATCATCTCGTTCATTATAGATGAGTCGCATTAACGGGCCGTTTTCGCCTTTTTTAACAAACTCACCGTACTCTTTGCGCTGTGGTAGCTTAAAACCGAAATCCAGAAACTGAATATTACTGTCTCGGATAAGGGTAATTTTATCTTTATAATCGGTCAGTGGCGCTAACATGAATTAGTTATTCTCCCGCTTCATTGATAATGGGAATGGCTGACTGTTCTCATATTTTCCTTGGCAATCAGCAATATTTTGGCTTCCTGGCTGGCAAATAATGTTTGGCATCAAATAGTTTGAGCCATCACTACACAGAGCCTGACCTTGGTTATTAATATTTAATCCGCCTTGATTAACGGCTGCGTTGACAGGTGCTTTGCAGGTCACGCCATCACTGCGAGTCATTACGACTTGTCCTTTGCCATTATCGAGTTGGTAATTTAGGCTCAGTGGCTTACCTGTTTTTTGATCTTGGATCCCCGCCCCTGCTTTCCATTGGCCATTTAGGAATTGGGTTGAGCCATTCGCTAATGCATTCGCAGGAATGGTCAGTGGTGTTGTGTTATCAACTGTCGTAGGCGGTGTAACATCGGGTGGAGCATTGGGATCAACAGGAGGGTTAGGCGTGTTGCTCTCATTTCCTGTATTTGGGTTGTTATCTGTTTTCGGTTGCTCATTTTGTGCCGCAGGATCAACGGGTGGTACATTCGGTTGTTGTGCATCTTCGGGCAATGTTCCTTCAGGTAAGGCACCTTGGTTATTGTCTGTTTGAGGATCAACCACAGGTAAACCCGTATTAGGATCAACCACTGCACCGTTACCGTCAGTGCCATTAATCACATTTCCATTCGTATCTACAGTGCCTAATGTTCCAGTGTGAACAGTGCCTGTTGGCACACCGACGGTGTGACCGTTAGTTACCACTGTGGGGATTTTCGGTTTTTCAAGCGTAGGTTCTGGCAATTTAGGCGCTTCAATATCTGGCGTTTTAATATCGACCGTAGGTAACGCTGGCGTTGAAAAACAGCCTCTTAAGAAGAAAATAGCGAGTAGAAGTAATAATAAAGGTAACAGCCACCATAAAAAACGCCACCAAGGACGCTTAGTGTCAGTAATGATGATATTTTCTTGGGCTGGTGGAACCGCTGGTGATGTTGGTGCGATTGGCGCAACCGCTGGCTTTAAGCAAGCAACAGGATCAACTCTAAGTTGCTGATTGGCGCTGACAAACCCCCAAAAGGTAATAATCGGTTGTCCATCAACAATAAAAATATGGTTTTCGTCAGGAAATTGGATAGTTTTACTGAGCAGGGCGCCAAAAAGCTGGCTTTCTTTATTTCCAGCTCTTTGCTGTTCTTGTTCACTAAAGGCGATTAAATCATCTTGATTCTTTTTCAGTAGAGCATAAGCGGCAGTGCGCTCTTCTTCTGAAGCCGCAGACCAAGGAATAACAGAGCCGTCAATCGGTGAATACCAGTCAATACGCTCGCCTGTTTCATTGGGCTGAGGAATAGCAAGGCATTGAGAAATATGTGCCTTTCCTCTTAAACGTAGAGTTTCACGTAGTTGCAGTGCCGAGATATAAACAGCCTGTCCATTTTCTCCCATAGGGAGGTAATTTTCTAATTTACCACTTCGTAAGAATGCTTTATTCACGACGATCATTCCGCTAGGCAAGATTATCTATGGGTAAGTTGGCTTATCCGTAAATAGGCTTTAAGGCTAAAAATAAAGATATAAAATTGATATACATTTTATATTATCAGAAATTGGGTGTCTATCTAGCGGATTATTTAGGGTTGATTAACTGATTATTATTAAAGGTTTTTTTATTTTTCTTGAGTGAAAGAGGGAATATTAAGGTAACGATTATGATAATTAAATAATGATGTTACAGGTTGCGCTATATTTTCTTAAATATATGGATTAAATCACCGAGATATTGAGTTTTACATTAAAAAATAATGAAATAGAAGAAAAAAAAGACAAAATATAAAAGAATAAACTATTAATGATCATCTAACTGTTGTGATAATAATCACAAAATAGGTTTATTCTGAATAATGAGGAAATAAAAAAGGAAAAAAATACCTAATTAAGGAATGCTCTTAAATAGATAAGATATAGAGCTTGTGAACTTCAATATAATAATAAAATACACGTAATACGTGAAAAAAATTCACCCTCAATGTGAAACCAAAGAGGGTGAGTTAAATATTAGAAACAGTAATCAATCATTATTTACAGTTCTTTGGAATATAATCTTCAATCGCTTTTCGAGTCATTAAACTGACTTCATTCGCATTACGCGCCGTGAAGACTTTACCGCCAGTGGCATTTGCCACACAGTTACCTGCACCAGTACCTAAAATATCCACCACATTAATGACGGCGCGAGGGTGAGCGCGCTTTAAGGTTCTGGCTGCGGCACAAGGGTCTTGATCGCAAGACTCTAAACCGTCTGATAACAATACAATAATGGTGTCACGATTATTGCCTTTAATTAAATTACCTGCACGCTTGATAGACTCGGCTAATGGTGTGCCACTATCGGGCTCAATACGTTTAATGTAACTGAGTAATTTTGATCTCTCATTACCACCATAAGCAGGGCTTGATTTAACAACACCACAGTCAGATGCCACAACGGTGGTAATTTTCATATCTGACGGAATGTTATTAATGATTTTTATTGCTGCGTTTCTTGCGGTTGTGATCCGTCGAGGTTCGGCATCATAACCTGGGAAAAGTTGTCCAGTTGAAGCGATATAGTCTAAATCACTCTCCGTTAAATTCATGCTCAGCGCCATAGAACCAGAGGCATCAAAGATAAGGATCACTTGAGGTGCAAGTTCCGCTGGGCGATCTGCGGGGCACATTTGTTTAATTTTACTGGCTAAGCGATTTTCACAGGTTGTATTTGCGGCTTTCTCTGTCACACCCGCTTTTTTCAATTCATCTTGTACACAAGCTTCTAATGGAGTGAGTTTTTTCACTGGCACAGGCTTGGGCACTGGTGCAGGTTCTGGTACAGGCTCAGGAATAGGCTCCGGTACAGGTTCTGGAACGGGTTCAGGGATTGGCTCTGGCTTAGGAACAGGCTCTGGTTTTGGCGGTATGACAACGGCAGGTTTCTCTTCAACCACAGGAGGAACCGCTTTCGGATCAAAACAGCCTTTTAACCAAGACGCCAATAAAATTAAAAACAGCAAGAATAAGAAGAGTAATAGCCAACGTAACCAGCGATTACGTGTTTTGGCGGGTACATCGGCAAGCGCGGCACCCGCAGCTGCGGCACTTGCGCCTGCGGTGACTTGTGCAATAGGTGGCGGTAATGGTGTTGTGCGTGGCCACCATGTAATAACGGGTTGCCCATTAATAATATAGACACTTTCGCTATCAGGTAGCGTCGATGCTGTATCTAAAAGATGGCGCTCTTCATCCGTAATTCTATTTTGCGATGCTAATAGCGCCGTTTGCGTTTTAATATCGTTAAGGCGTTCATCTAAAATACGTCTTATTTCTTGCTGCTCTTGTCCTTGTAACGACGTTAAGGCGATAGGATTACCAGAAACAGGAGAATACCACTCAATCACGTCATCCGACTTTTTCTCTGGCGTCGCAAATAGAGAACGATACTTAGTCGGAAAGTGTTGAGTTAGCAATTGAAGTAATTGCTGTTGGTGCGTTAAGGCAAAATCGGCGCGGGTAATATCAGCCGTTAATCGTGAGATTCGATTCATATTTTAGAGAGCCTTATGTGACGGCTATATTCGGTTAAAGAAAGCAAATTAAGATAGCAATATTATTGACTATAACGGTTTTATAAAAAAGGTGAAATTAAAGCGTTCACTTTTTTAATATAAGACAAAATTAAATTTTATTTCTAAATCCGCTCAATTTATTTCTCTATTTTAACAGGGGAAATAATTCATTTGCTTATTTATCTTCACTCCCATTAGGATGCGCATTTATGTTAAAGATAAAGATCGCAAATTGGCCGATCTCTCTTATTGAGTACTGGTGAATATTGATATAGCACATAGAGCATCAAGGCGTTACAAGGTATGTTACCCACACTAAAAAATAGCCAAATCATTCGCTTTTAGGGGAATTCATTCCTCTTTTTACGTTGATATAACAGCAGGTTTCTGATGACAAATAAAATAAATAATAACCAATTACTTAATGATGTAACTCGCTACTGGAATATCAGAGCTGAAAGTTATAGTGAGTCTAATCAACAGGAATTGCTGAGCGAGAAACAACAGAAATGGCGTCATCTGTTATTGGGGCATATCAAAGAAGGTGAAACCTTAAAAGTGCTTGATATTGGTACGGGGCCTGGTTTTTTTGCCATTTTATTAGCGTTATCAGGCCATGATGTCACGGCAATTGATGCAACTGAGGGCATGTTGCTGGAAGCCAAACAAAATGCGCAAACGCATCAGGCAAATATTCAATTTATTCGCGGTGATGTACACCAACTGCCTTTTGCCAGTGAACAATTCGATTTAGTGGTGAGTCGCAACGTGACATGGAATTTAAAAGCGCCTCAAAAAGCGTATTCAGAGTGGTTTCGTGTATTAAAACCAGGTGGTAGTTTGATTAATTTTGATGCTAATTGGTATTTACATCTTTTTGATGAAAATTACTGGCAAGGTTTTGTGGCAGATAGAGAGCGTTCAATTGAAAAGCAAGTTGAAGATCACTACGTCAATACAGATACCAAAGAGATGGAACGAATTGCTCGCCAATTACCGTTAAGTCAAATTAAACGCCCTCAATGGGATATTAATACCCTGTTAGAAGTCGGTTTTAGTCGATATATGATAGATACTCGCATTGGTGATTTTGTGTGGAACGAAGAAGAAAAGATTAATTATGGCTCCACACCGATGTTTATGATCCACGCACAAAAACAAAGAATAGATAATTAAAGGAGAACAACGTGAAGCCCTTATTTTCAGTGTTCCCAACACTATTATTAACACTTGCATGTGCTTTTCCTGCGTTAGCAGATAAAAGTAATAATATGTTGGATTATGCCAGCACAAAAGACATTCGTGATATTAACCCGCATCTCTACTCTGGTGAGATGGCGGCTCAAAACATGGTATTTGAATCCCTTGTATTAAATACCGAAAAAGGTGTTGCACCTTATTTAGCGGAGCGTTGGGACATTTCTCCTGATGGAAAGAGCTACACCTTCTTTTTACGTCATGATGTGACTTTTAGCGATGGTGAACCTTTTAATGCTAAAGCAGTAAAATTAAATATTGAAGCTGTGCTAGACAACTATGAACGACATGCGTGGTTAGAGTTAGTTCGTCAGATTGATAGTGTTGAAATTGTTGATGAATTCACGGTTAAATTAAATCTAAAAAACCCTTACTACCCAACATTAACCGAATTAGGTTTAACTCGCCCATTCCGCTTTATTTCGCCAAATTCTTTTATTAATGGCAAAACAAAAACGGGTGTTGCGAATTATATTGGTACAGGGCCTTGGGTATTAACTGAGCATAAAAAAGACCAATATGCTGAGTTTAAAGTTAACCCAAATTATTGGGGAGAGAAGCCGGTATTAAATGGCGTGATGTGGCGAGTGATCCCCGATAGACAAACCATGTTACTTTCTCTACAAAAAGGGGATATTCAGCTTATTTTTGGTGCAGATGGCGACATGTTAGATATGGATTCATTTGAAGCTCTTATGGCGTCAGATAAATTCAAAACTGAAATGAGCGCACCGATCGCTTCTCGCGCAATTGTGCTCAATAGTAGTCGTGCAATGACATCCAGCCAAAAAGTCCGCCAAGCATTACAATATGCGGTTGATAAAGAAGGGATTGCACAAGGTATTTTAGCGGGTAGCGAAAAAATCGCTGATACTTTAATGGCGCGCAGTGTGCCTTACTGTGATTTTGATTCTCCAACTTATGCTTATCAACCAACAAAAGCGATTGAACTATTAGAAGCCGAAGGCTGGGTATTACCAAAAGGTAAAGCTATTCGTGAGAAACAAGGTGAGAAATTACAGCTATTGCTCTCTTATAATGTGAATAATGCCGTTGAGAAAGAGATAGCTGAACTTATTCAAGATGATTTTAAAAAGATTGGTGTCGGTTTAACGATTTTAGGTGAAGAGAAACAAGCCTATTTAGATAGACAAAAAAATGGTGATTTTGATTTACAATATTCACTGTCATGGGGAACGCCTTACGATCCCGCTTCTTTTGTTTCATCATTTAGAATACCAGCTCACGCAGATTATCAAGGGCAAAAAGGGTTGGCAAATAAAGTCCAATTGGATGCAATGATTGGCGAGTTATTAATTACACCTAATGAAGCGCGCCGTCAGGAACTCTATAAAAACTTGTTTACGTCATTAGCCGAGCAAGCGGTCTATATTCCGTTAACCTATTCACGTACTAAGGCTATCCATCGTAGTGAATTAGAAAATGTGGGCTTTAATCCATCTCAATATGAAATACCGTTTGAAAAGATGCGCTTTAAGCCTTAATTAATGCATCAATGAGATTAACCAAAATAAGTGAGGCACGTAATATCAATGTGCTTCACTGATCAAATCTTATGCTACGTTATATATTCTGGAGAGTGCTGGCTATCTTCCCACTGGCACTGATCATTTCATTTATTGCCTTTATTCTGTTGGAATTAGCTCCGTCTGATCCTGCGGAAGTCGCGCTACGCGTCAATGAAATAGTCCCCACACCCGAAGCCATTGAAGGCATGCGCCATGAATTAGGGTTAGATAAGCCTTTTTTTACGCGTTACTTTTTGTGGTTAATGGCGGGTTTGCAACTCGATTTTGGTACCTCTTTTCTTACAAGAACCCCTGTTATTCAAGAGATGTTAAGGGCGTTACCTCCAACACTTTGGCTAGCTTCAACCGCGCTATTCTTTACGATTATTCTGACACTCCCTTTAGCATTATGGTGTGTGGCTAAACCTCAAAGTTTTACGGATAAATGCATCCGTTTCATTGTGTTTATTTTAACGGCTATTCCTAATTATTGGTTAGGATTGCTATTAATTTGGGGAGTCGCTGTTTATTTGGATTGGTTGCCTGTCAGCGGGATGCTATCGCCTCAGTCTGTTATTTTGCCTGCTCTGGCGCTCTCTTTAGGGTATATCGGCACTTATTTACGGTTATTACGCGGTGCGATGTTAAATCAATGGCATCAGACTTATGTCTTTTATGCCAAAGCGCGTGGATTACCTGATAATCTTATTTTGCGTCGCCATATTTTACGTAATTCGCTGTATTCCAGTTTAACGGCTTTAGGGATGAGTATTCCAAAGCTTATTGCTGGTACGGTGGTGATTGAGAATATTTTTGCTTGGCCGGGAATAGGGCGACTATGTATCAGCGCTATATTTGGTCGTGATTATCCGATGATACAAGCTTATATTTTATTGATGTCACTGTTATTTCTCTTTTTTAATTTTCTGATGGACGTCATTCAAATGATGGCAGATCCACGGCTAAGGAGATAATGATGTGGCGGATTTTTTGGCAACGACTCGGAAAAGATAAAAGTGCGCAACTGTGTTTATTGGTGATTATGATTGTGGTTATTGCAGGAATATTCGCCCCTTGGTTAGCTCCGCATGATCCCACATTAACCTCAATACGTTTGAAATTTAAGCCTATAAGCTTTGATTACCCGCTGGGTACGGATAATTTAGGGCGCTGTATCTTTTCAAGGTTATTGTTTGGTGTAAGAACGACGGTATTTTATGCCTTATTAGCCATGAGTGTGACATTAATGATTGGTTGGTTAATGGGAATGTTAGCCGGATTTTTTCATGGTAAGACAGACACATTAATTATGCGATTATGTGATGTGGTTTTGTCATTCCCTGCAGAAATTATGATCTTAGCGTTAGTGGGAATAATGGGGCCGGGTATTGGTAATATCTTAATTGCCGTTATTTTAGTGAAATGGGCATGGTATGCCAGAATGATCAGAGGGGTTGTTCGCCAATATTCCCATCGTAATTACATTGCATATGCACAGGTGATTGGTGCACCTTCTAGTCATATTTTACGACGTCATTTATTGCCAGTAACATTTGCTGAAACTATTGTCTTAGCATCAACGGATATTGGTAGTGTTGTTTTAATGATCTCGGCGCTCTCCTTTTTAGGGTTAGGTGTACAACCACCAACGCCAGAATGGGGAAATATGTTGAGTGAAGCAAAAAATGTCATGGTATTACACCCAGAGCAAATGTTACCCGCAGGCATTGCAATTACCCTTGTTGTTACTGCATTTAATTTTTGGGGTGATTTCTTACGTGATGTGTTTGATCCGGATAATCGTCAGTCAGTAGGAGAACAGCATGAACAACTTACTGACGCTTGAGCACGTTTCTATTACTCATCAAGAAAGCGGAAAAAAACTGATTGATGATATCTCTTTCTCGATAAAGCAAGGGCGTACATTAGCGATTGTAGGCGAAAGTGGTAGTGGCAAGAGTTTGATTAGTAAAGCCATTATGGGATTACTACCTGAACAATTAGTCATGTCAGGGGAGATTTTCTTGAATGGAAAGAAAATCAGTCATGAGGCGCTTTCTCAACGTCGAGCTTTATTGGGGACATCTTTAGGTGTGATTGTGCAAAATGGCATGAGTGCCTTTGATCCTCTAATGAGAATAGGAAAGCAATTTTGCCAAACTTTAATCTACCATTTTTCCTATTCTAAAAAGCAAGCCGTAGAAGAAACTGAGTTGGCATTATCTCATGTATTTCCTCATCAATTTCAATCTATTATGCAAGCATTTCCTCATCAATTAAGTGGTGGACAATTACAACGTGTGATGATTGCGATTGCACTTGCCTTATCACCAAAGTTATTAATTGCAGATGAACCGACAACGGCGCTTGATGCACCTCTTCGCCAAGATATTTTAAAACTACTCCAGCATGTCGTCACAACTTATCATTCAACACTGATTTTTATTTCTCATGACTTAGGGATAGTCAATGAAATTGCTGACGATATATTAGTGATGCAAAAAGGAAAAATGGTTGAATGTGGTGAGAAAATAACCGTTTTATCGCATCCAACACAAGAATATACGCGTTATTTAATTAATGCACGCCGACAGCTTTCATTACGTTTCGAACAATTGATTAATAAAAAATAGATTAATATTATCCAAATAAAAGAGGGTTTATGTTATTAAGCGTTGAGAATATTAGTAAGTACTATACTCAAAAAAATAACACACTATTTGGTGAAAAAGTGAAGGTTATCGACTCACTCTCTTTTAATATTAATTCGAGTGAAGCTTTTGGTTTAGTGGGTGAAAGTGGCAGTGGTAAAAGTACGTTAGCGCGTTTAATTTGTGGATTAGAGTTACCTGATAGTGGTGCCATCTTTTTAAATAATAAGCCCGTTACAAAACGACTTCATCGCCAAGGTATAATTAGTATCGTTTTTCAAGATTATATGACGTCTGTTAATCCAACATTAACGGTAGGCGAAATTATTGCTGAGCCGATTAAAATCATTAATCCAAGTATTAGCAATCAAGCACTGAAAACACTTATTTTTGCTTTTTTAGATAAAGTAGAATTATCTAAAAGCTGCTATACACGTTATATATTTGAACTTTCTGGAGGGCAGGCTCAACGGGTATGTTTATGTCGTGCATTAGCATCTTATCCAAAACTTATTGTATTAGATGAAGCGCTTAGCTCTTTAGATATTCCCACTCAAGTTCAAATATTAGATTTATTAAAACAGTTAAAAGAAGAATTTACACTCTCTTATCTTTTTATTAGTCATGATATTCAAACAGTGGCTTATTTCTGCGATAAAGTGATGTTCTTTTTACAAGGTAAAAATATTGAATTGTGTGAGATAAATAACCTAGGTAAAGTCACGCAGGATTATTCAAAAAAATTAATTCAATCCGTTATTTAATCAATAAATAGTAATAAAAGACAGCAGTAAAATACTGCTGTCTTTTATTGGCAAAAATTAAAGATTATTCATTAAATGTTCTTGAACCGCTTTTGCATCGTTTGCAGCATTGAAATCAATACCAAAATTCAGCGTGCCTTCTTTGAGATCAATACTACGTGGTGTTGCTTTAGAGCAGGTAATATTCTGTATTTTTTCTTTTACCGTTTCTTGTGCTATTTTTGAGCTCTCACAAGTATTAATTACGCCTTTTAATCCTTCGCTACAATAACTATCAATACCTGTTGTTTTTAAATCATCAGCAGTAAATGCAGACCAATCAAACATGACTTTTATATTGGCATCACAGCTTTTATTTAAATCAACAATACGAGATTGAATATTCTCCTCGAATTTTTGTTGTAATTCTTTTTCAGCTAATGTCGCTGCAAAGGTAGAAGAGGAAATAAGCAGTAGAGAAAGACTAATAGCAATATTTTTCAACATAATTAAATGCTCCAAAAAAGAATATATAAATTTAAATTAACTTATTAAAAGTAAAGTAATAGAGCGTTATAGCAATAGGAATATTATTGTTTTTGTTTGTTTTATTATTTTTTGAATAATATCTCTTATTATTAGAGAGATATCTTTTTATAAAAGGGTATTTATTGTCGAAATATTGCTATTTTTATAAGTGTTTTTACTTATCTTATTAATTAAATGTTCGTTAGCTTCATAACGAACATAATCGATTCAGTATGTCATCTAAATAACGCATAAAGCCAAATAAATAAATTATCAATAAAATCATGATATTAAATTATCCATGTAGATCTGCATCACAAACTAATCTTATTGTGATTGTTTTTTCAGCATGCTCGAATTAACTTGCTAACTCGAAGTAGCAAAAATTAGCATAGCGTTAGCAAATGATGAGGGTTCGCATGGAACAACAATATTTTATTGGCGTTGATGTTGGCTCAGCCAGTGTCCGTGCAGCGGTATTTGATAGCAATGGAAAGCGTTTGGGCTTTTCTGTCCGCCCTATTGCTCAATTCCGCCCAAAAACGGATTTCGTTGAGCAATCGTCTACCGATATTTGGCAGCAGGTTTGCACGACTGTAAAAGAGTCGGTGGCGTTATCAGCTATTGATCCTATCCATGTGAAATCTATTGGCTTTGATGCCACTTGTTCTTTAGTTGCTGTGGATAAGGATGGCAAAGGGCTTTCTGTTTCACCGAGTGGCAAAGCGGAACAAGATATCATCATGTGGATGGATCACCGTGCTGTACAAGAAACGGTTACCATCAATCTGACCAATGATCCTTCACTGCGATATGTCGGTGGTGAAGTGAGTATTGAAATGGAGTTGCCAAAAATTCTCTGGTTAAAAAATCATTATCCAGAGCGTTATCAAAACGTATGGCGATTCTTTGATTTAGCTGACTTTTTAGTTTGGAAAGCAACATCAGGGGATGTAGCAAGTACCTGTACATTAACCTGTAAATGGAACTATTTAGCACATCAAGGACAATTTAGTGAGAGCTTGTTAGCCGATGTAGGTTTGGATGAATTATTAGAAAAAGTACCACAAACCATCCTTGCGTTAGGTGAACAAGCGGGTTGTTTAGATGAGTCAGTTGCTAATGCGTTTGGCTTGCACACGGGTGTCATTGTTGCTTCAGGCATTATTGACGCACATGCGGGTGGGTTGGCATTAACGGCATCACAACCTGAAGGTAGTTTGGCAATTATCAGTGGTACGTCTAACTGCCATATGATCGTAAGTCAATATCCCATTATGGTACCTGGTGTTTGGGGACCTTACTTTGGCGCGATGTTACCAGACTTATGGCTAAATGAAGGCGGTCAAAGTGCTGCTGGTGCGTTAGTCGAGTGGTCTATTCGTCGTCATGAGTCATGGGCTGAATTAGAACAAGAAGCGAATGAAAAAGGGGTGAATTACTACGCCTTATTAAATGAAGCTGTCGCTGAATTGGAAGAAACAGAACAATATCCAACCGCACAGTTTCATGTTTTAGCTGATCACCATGGTAATCGCTCTCCACGCGCTAATCCTGCCGCAAAAGGTATGGTAAGCGGATTAACGTTGGAAAGTGGTCGTGTTGCATTGGCTCGTTATTATCTTGCAACACTGCAATCTATTGCTTATGGCACACGTCATATTATCGACACACTTGAAGATGCTGGACATCAAATTAATCGCATCGTGATGTGTGGTGGTGCAACGAAAAATCCATTGTGGCTACGCGAATATGCTAATGCGACAGGCCGTGAAATTCATTTAGCGCAAGAAGAAGATGCAGTGAATTTAGGGGCTGCATTATTAGGTGCCGTAGCGTGTAAAGCCTTTGATGATTTCTCTAAAGCTGCCAGCGCAATGGTACGAGAAGGTGGCATTATCGCACCAGATAGCGACACGTTTGCCTTCCATCAGGCCAAATATCAAGTTTATTTGCAGATGTATCAAGATCAGCAGCGTTATAACGAAATGATGTCAGATTGTTGACCACTAATTTTTCCGATTATGAACCGAGTTTACCTTACCAGGGATACCTTATGTTGAACTTAAATCTACCAAAATTACCAACGACCATTACAGCAGGTTCTAAAGAGATCCTGATGGTCACCAACGCAGACTTACGTGAGCCTGCAAACGTAACTTGCTGGCCTGTACAGAAAAAATTTGAAGATAAACTGGCTACAGCATTAGAAGCTCAAGGTTACAAAATGAAGCGTGCTCATGAGATTAATGAAGCTCGCGGTCATGGTTTTATCAGCAGTCAGCGTGAAGGTTGCGATATGTTTGCTGCAATCGATCCTGATGCACCAGTGATTGTGTTATTAACCGCATGGCAATATTCACACCATATTGCCTCTTCTTTAGCACACCATCGTGGCCCTATTTTACTGCTGGCTAACTTTGATGGTACATGGCCGGGTCTGGTGGGCATGTTGTGTTTAGCGGGTACGATGACCAGTTTAGGTAAAAATTATTCACGTTTATGGTCAGAAGAGTTTGATGATGAATTCTTTGTAGATGGTTTAGCTACTTGGTTAAAATATGGCTATGTAAATCATAAGCTTAACTATCTTACAGATATTGCGCCAACACACAGGGTAATGGCGACAGAAGCCGGCGAAGTAGGTCGCAAAGTCGGCGAATATATAATTAAAAATAAAGAAATAATCGGTTTGTTCGATACATTCTGTATGGGAATGATTAACGGGGTCTTCCCACAACAGGCAATGATCAATATTGGTATGCCAATTGAATCCCTTTCTCAGTCTGCGTTACTGGTCGAAATGGCGAAAGTACCGACAGAATTAAGAGAGGCATGTTTACAGTGGTACGAAGATAACGGGATGACGTTTATGTTTGGTCAAGATGACAAAACTGAACTCACTCGTGAACAAGTGATGGAGCAGTGCGCCATGATGATTGCAATGGCGCGTTTCGTAAAACGTTTTGGTTTAACGGCGGTGGGTGTGCAATATCAGCAGGGCTTAAAAGATTGTTGCCCTGCATCTGACTTTGCTGAAGGTGCGATTGGTTCGACCGCGCGTTTCCCATTACCAGATGAAAACGGCGAGATTATCTGCCCTAACACGCCAATTCCTTGTATCAACGAAGTGGATATGGGTACGGCTATTCCTCAAACGATGTTATGGCGTTTATTAACATCATTAGGATTACCGGCTGAAACTACACTACATGATATTCGTTGGGGTAGTGAGTATGAAGGAACATTCTACTGGGATATGGAAATTTCAGGCTCTGTTCCTTTTGAACACCTCAAAGGTGGCCTAAAAGGTGCAACAGGTTATCGCCAGCCTCCGATGTTCTTCCCTAAAGGGGGTTCAACTATCGCGGGTCAAGGCAAGGCAGGACGCTTGTTATGGAGTCGTGCACACTATGAAGGTACTGATGTGATTATGCATATCGGTACAGGTGTGGCGGTAGAATTACCTGAAGCAGAATTTGAACGTCGCCGTAGAGCAACTAACTACGAATGGCCATTACTGAACTGTACGTTAGATGGCGTAACTCGTGATGACCTTATGGCGGGACATCAAAGTAACCACATTACTGTGGCTTATGTTGATGAAGATAAATTGGCGTTTGTGCTAAAAGCATTCGTTGCTCAAGCACTGACTCAAGGTATCCAAGTGAAAGTGGCAGGCGATGCCATTAACTTACTGTAAGGAATTGATGATGAGTCAGCAAAAATACGTCGGTGTTTGGCCTGTTATGCTAACCCCTTTTGATGCCAAAGGGGAGATTGATTGGGCGTCATTAGAGCGCCTTGTAGACTGGTATATCGATTCTGGTGTACATGGACTATTTGCCGCCTGCCAATCAAGCGAAATGTTTTATTTAAGTGATGAGGAAACTCAAGCACTTACCCGTTTTATCGTTGAAAAAGCAGATGGAAGAGTACCTGTAGTTGCTTCTGGTCATACTGCAACCGCATTAAGTCAGCAAAAAGAACAATTGCAGGCAATGGCGGGTACTGGCGTCGATGGCGTCATTATGATCAGTAATCGCTTGGCTCTTGTCGGGGAGTCAGATGATAAAGCGATGGAAACACTGCAAGTCTTAACCAATGTGGTACCAAAAGAGATTGATTTGGGTATCTATGAATGCCCTTATCCTTACAAGCGCTTGTTATCTGAAGAGATTGTAGAGTGGTGTGCACAAAGTAATCGCTTTACCTTTATCAAAGATACGTGCTGTTCTCTTTCGATGATAGAACGTCGTTTGGCATTATCAAAAGGAACTCGTTTGCATCTTGCAAACGCTAACAGTCAAACGCTATTAGCTTCATTCCAAGCTGGATGTCAGGCATATAGCGGTGTTATGGCAAACTTCCATCCAGAGCTTTATGTTTGGCTTTATGAGAATTGGAAAGATAAACCAGAGCAGGCTGCGGTGTTAGCTGATTATTTATCAACAGCAGCGATGACCGAAACACTGGATTATCCAGCATGCGCTAAATATCATCAGCGCCTGATTGGTAACTTCAGCACACTGGTCTGTCGTTCCCGTAACAGCAGTCAGTTTGAAAACTCATTTTTCCCTTCTGCCGTCAATAGCATGACTGCATTGGGTGAAAATATGAAGAAGTGGCTTTCGTTAGATTAATTTAGGACACAGGAGTAGGAATATGCCTTTCGTGATGAAGGAAACCCAGTTTGTGCTTGATAATGCACATTCACTTTTTAATCACTGCCATGCTTCAACGATTGTGCGTGTGCCTAACTCTGAGCGTTTGTTAACCGCTTTTTTCGCTGGTGATAAAGAAGGTAGCGGTAATACCGCTATCTGGCTAGTGATGAAAGAGGGTGATCATTGGCAACATGCTCAGCCTGTTGTTAAAAATCCGGGTGTTGCGCACTGGAATCCAGTTTTACATGTTGACCCATCAACAGGTAATATCTGGCTGTTTTATAAAACGGGTCCCGATGTACATAGTTGGACGACCCAATACGTTATCTCGAAGGATGGCGGAAATAGCTGGAGTTTACCGAGTGAATTGGTTTCTGGTGATGTAGCACCTAGAGGTCCTGTGAAAAATAAAGTGTTAGTGATGTCGAATGGCGAGTGGTTGGCACCAGGATCGGTTGAGGATGACCAATTCTGGGATGCGTTTGTCGATATTTCGAGTGACAACGGTCAACACTGGTTGCGAGTAGATATTCCAATTGAACATCATAAAGGTGAACAGACGGAACATGAAATCTGGCAGGGTTTAAAGGACGATGCCTTATGGGAGACTGATCTACAACGCGTTTTTCAATGGGATGGCGTGATACAGCCAACACTATGGGAATCCCAGCTTGGGCATGTGCATGCCATGATGCGGAGTACGCGCGGTACGATTTATCGTAGCGATTCAACGGATTATGGGCGCAGTTGGTGTCCAGCTTATGCAACAATATTACCAAATAATAATAGCGGCATTGATGTCGTCTCCTTCGCAGATGGTCAACTGGCATTGGTGTATAACCCGAATTCAGGTAACTGGAGTCGTCGTTATCCCATCTCTGTCAGTCTTTCATCCGATAATGGCAGTACTTGGTCTGAACCATTCGATTTACTCGATGGGGAAGGCGAATTTTCATATCCGGCTATTATTGCTGAAAACAATACCCTACACGTGACCTTTACTTGGAACCGAAAAAACATTGTTTATCAGCAGTTAATGGCTACTCAATAAAAATGTGGAGAAAGGGTTTTATGAAAAAGAGTCTACTCGCAGCGTTGGCGATTACGATGACACTGGGCATGGGGAACGCAGTTGCCCAACAGTTAACGTATCCTACAAAAAATATTGATGTTGTCATCCCGAAAAATCCAGGCGGTGGTACTGATACTTCTGCACGTACTATCATTGAATTTGCAAAAGATGTGATGCCGGCTGGACGTATTTTCGTTCCTGTGAATAAGCCTGCGGGTAATGGTTTAACGGGGCTGATTGAAGTTGCTAATGCGCGTCCAGATGGCACGAAATTAGTAATGACAACCGTTGAACTTGCGATGTTCCCACACCAAGGAAAATCACCAGTTACTTATAAAGACTTCACCCCAATCGCAACAACTATCGCTGATCCAGTGGTGCTAGTTGTTAATGCAGAATCACCTTACACCACGTTACAAGAGTTTATCGATGGCGCGAAAGCGAACCCAGGTAAACTGAAAGTGGGTAACTCAGGGATGGGTGCTATTTATCACTTAGCGGGTGTTAATATCGAACGTACCACGGGGGCTAAATTTAACCATATCCCTTATAACGAAGGTACAGGCCCTTCAATCGCTGCTTTAGTGGGTAACCACCTTGATGGCGTATTAACAACGCCGGGTGCAGTTAAATCTCAAGTTGATGCTGGTATTCTACGTGTTCTTGGTGTAATGGATGAGCGTCGCTTCCCATTATTCCCAGCCGTACCTACTTTCAAAGAAGCATTGAAATTAGACACTAACGTGAAAATGCGTGCTTGGGCTGTATTAGCAACAACAGCTAATGTCCCTGATAACGTGAAGAAAGAGTTAGTCGGTGCATTCTCTGAAGTGGTTCAAAAACCTGAATATCAAGAAGCACTGAAAAAACAAGGTATTATGCCTGTTTACATCACAGGTGACGATGCTTACCAAATGATGAAAGAAGACCACGAAATGTATGCTGAGTTAATTTCAGCAACTCTGAAAAAATAACCTTTCTATGATAAACCACCCTATCCGCAAGCTGGATAGGGTCGGGGAGATCCCGACATGACTAAAATCAATACAATCATCGGTGCGATTTCAGTAGCTTTTGGGCTACTTATTATCTATCTCTCCCGTGATATGAGTATGTTTGATGAATATGGTGTACCAGGAGAGCGCTTCTGGCCTTATGGTTTAGCCATCTTATTTGTTTTACTGGGGATTTTTCAATGGATAGGTGTGATTGTGCAAAAAGTAAAACACGTTCACCAATCTGTTGACTTAAGTTCGACTGCGGTTAAGCGTGCTTATGGCTTAGGCATTTTTATGCTGCTATATGCAACTGGCTTGTATTTTTTTGGTTTTATTATTCCGTCATTGCTTCTTATCCCAATCATTATGTGGTTGATGAATGAAAGAAAGCCTATTGCGCTGGTTATTATTCCAGTCGTAATGGTTGCCGCCGTTTATGTCTTCTTTGACATTATCTTTAATTCACCTCTGCCAACCTCCGTCTTTTTTGAGTAAGCGGTAAAGGAGCTTTGAGATGGAAATACTAGACGCTTTAATGGTCGTTTTCAGTCTGGAAACGATAACGATGATCCTGTTGGGGGTATTCGCGGGTATTATTATCGGCGCATTACCAGGCCTAACAGTGAATATGGGGATTGCATTGCTTCTCCCATTAACTTACTCCTTCCAAGGAATGACAGGGATCTTATTATTATTGGGGATGTATTGTGGTGCCGTATATGGTGGCTCAATTACCGCAATACTAATAAGTACACCAGGAACACCCGCTTCTGCTGCTACGGTATTGGATGGTTATCCAATGGCGAAAAAAGGTGAAGCAGGAAGAGCACTGGGTTTATCTACGATGGGCTCTATGTTTGGGGGGATCTTTAGTACGATTGCCCTGATTGTTATTGCGCCTCAATTGGCAAAAGTAGCGACGGGTTTCTCTGCTGCTGAGTATTTTGCACTCGCTGTATTTGGCATAAGTATTATTACCAGTGTATCATCGCAATCGATTGTGAAAGGATTAATGGGCGGGGCAATTGGTTTAGCAATCGCAACCATTGGACTTGATCCGATGACATCAGGACCTCGTTTTACCTTTGATACTGTGTATTTAATGGGTGGTGTTTCATTTATTCCTATCCTAGTTGGCCTGTTTGCTTTCTCTCAAGGACTTATTAGCTTCGAAGAAGAGTACCGTGAGCGTAAGCAGAAGAAAAACGAAAAAATTAATGCACGTATTCACCGTGTATTACCAACGTGGGCAGATTTTAAACGCGTATTACCAACATATTTACGCTCTTCTGCTATTGGTACAACGATTGGAGCTATTCCGGGTACAGGTGGAGATATCTCATCATTTATCTCTTATAACGAAGCAAAACGTTGGTCTAAACACCCTGAAGAGTTTGGTCATGGTTCACCAGAAGGTGTGTCTGCACCAGAAGCCGGTGCAAACTCAGTGACAGGCGGAACCATGGTGCCTTTAATGACCTTAGGTATTCCAGGTGATGGTGCAACTGCTATTATCATGGGTGCATTTATGGTTCAAGGATTGGCATTAGGGCCTCAGCTCTTTACTGACAATCCAGTTGAAGTTAACAGTATCTTTATTGGTTTGATGATGGCGAATATTTTCCTCGGTATCTTAGGTTTCTTATGTATGAAACTCTTCGTTCGAGTGATGGATGTTCCGCGTCGCGTATTAGTACCAATTATCTTTGTATTATGTAGTGTAGGTGCTTATTCTGTGAACCATAGCATCATCGATGTGTTTGTGATGATGGGGGCAGGGTTACTCGCTTACATTATGATTAAGCTTGATTTCTCCATGTCTCCTGTGGTTATCGGGATTATCTTAGGGCCGATGGCAGAATCAAACTTACGCCGTGCTTTAATGATGTCTCAGGGTGATTTATCTATCCTGTATACACGCCCAATTACAGCGACATTCTTAGGTATTGCGATACTGACGTTGATCCTACCCATTATTGGACCTTCGTTAAAAGCGATGTGGAAGAAATACCGAGCTAAGCCTGCTCAATAAAGGTTAATCAGCCCTCATCATTAAGATGAGGGCTATATCAATGATGGAATATTAATGGCAAAAACAGTTGAACAGATTGCAAATGACCTGAATTTGTCTATTACCACAGTCAGATTGGTATTAAATGGCAAAGGTGATCAATACCGGATCAGTGCAAAAACGCAAAAGAAGATAGCAGACTATGTTGAGGTGTTTGGTTATACCGTCAATCATGCGGCTAGAAGCTTAAAGCTTAATAAAACAGATACCTACGGATTGGTTATTCCTCGCCTTTCTAACCCATTCTTTGCCGCTTTAGCTGAAAAATTAGAGATGCATTGTCACCAAATTGGTTGTCAGCTAACGATTAGCTGTACTTATGGTGATATCAAAAATGAAAATAAGCTCGTTAAATCAATGGACGAGCGCAATGTTGATGGCATTTTTATTGTTTCGTCTAGCCGCAAAAATCAGCTACATCATGTTAAGCATCGTCAAAAACCATTGGTTTTTTTAGATAGAGATTTCTCTGTTAGTGAAGCTATTTGTGTCGCTTCAGATAACTGTGACAGTGGTGCTCAGCTGACAAGAGCGATGATAAAGCAAGATGCGCCAATCCACTTTTTTGCGGGTGATGCATTATTACCAACTATTGCCGCTCGTTTGCGCGGTTATGTGCAAGCCATAAAAGGGCATTATGGTGATGATAACCGCGTCACTGTCTCTTATGCTGAACATAATACGACCAAAGATGGTGAGCGGATGATGAAACAGTATTTGGAACAACATCAGCAAATACCTTCTCATTTTATTGCTTCATCGTTGCCTATTCTTGAAGGTTTATTGAGTGTTATCCGTCAACGTGAAGGGAGTATCCCTGCTCATCTTCATATTGGTACATTCGATGATCATGTGATGCTCAGCTTTTTACCGAATAATGTGTGGTCCATGAAGCAGGACGAAGCGTTATTGGTAGAAAAAGCCTTTGAAATCATGACGGCAAAAATTTCAGGCACTGTTGTGAAAGCGCCTGCACTTATCAAAACACAGCTTATTGAACGTCTCATTCCAGCCTAATGAGTCAATTAGCAAACTTATTCGCCTCACTTTGTGAGTAGATTAAGCTTTCTATTCGCCTCACTTTGTGAGTAGAATAGAGTTTGTATTTGACTCATGGGGTGATTTATGTGGATTTGGCAACATTCAAACTGGACTCATTTCAGATTTAAAAGCAATACAATCATACCGTTGCTTATTGATACCCGTTTTATTCAAGGGATGCTTTATGGGCAAAGCCAAATGTTGCCTGAAAATAGCACTTCAGCATTAGATTCTATTTTGGCGAATATTATTTATTCGAGTGATATTGAAGGTGAAAAGTTAAATGCTTTTTCTGTTCGCTCTTCATTAGCAACTCGATTAGGCATTGTAGAGGAAAAAACATATCCTACTGATGAAAAATCAGAAGGTTTTGTTCAAGCGGCATTAGATGCGATTAATAATTTAGATGAGCCATTAACGCATGAGCGGTTATTTCAGTGGCATAACCTCTTATTTCCTCAGGGACACTCTATTTTAAATCCGATTACTTCAGGGCAATATCGAACAGGTATTGTGCAGGTTGTTTCGGGTAAAAGAATTGATAAGCCCATTGTTCATTTTGAAGCACCACCACCAAAATCAATAGAAACAGAAATGGCTTTATTTTTAGACTGGTTTAATGAAACGAGAACTCATTATGAACCTGATTTAATTATTCGAGCGGCTATTGCACATTTTTGGTTTTTAACTATTCATCCATTTGAAGATGGAAATGGTCGGATAGGCAGATTAATTATGGATTTAGCATTGGCTCAAGCTGAGAATAAAACAGTAAGGCTATATGCAATGTCAAAAACGATTAATGAGCATCACCAAGAATATTATGACGTCATCGAAAATATGCAAAAAGGTGATGGCGATATTACATTATGGCTTCAATGGTTTTTACAAATGCTTCAATTATCGATTTTGGATGCGACCCATGAAATTGATAATACAGTAAGGGCAACAAAATATTGGCAAACTCACGATCAAGCGTTGTTATCATCAGAGCAATCAAAAGTGATTAATAGAATGCTTGGTGGGGATTTTGTTGATGGAATTAATAATAGCCAATATAAAAGTGTAGCAAAAGTTAGCCGAGCCAGTGCGACAAGGCATTTAGCATTTCTGGTTGAACACGGATTTTTAGCGGATAGCGGTGCTGGTGGACGGAGTGTGAGATATATTTTGCAAGACTAGGTTTGTTATTATTAAACCACAATCGCGACATGAGTCTGTTTGTTTTACTGTTATTCTTTTTTTTATTTTTGTGAACGCGCGTTACTCTATTTATAGAGTCTTAACAAAAATAGGGGCTCTTGATTATCTGTGATCAGAGGCTCATAATTTAAGCGTATAGTTCCATTTTATTAATATAAAAGGATATTAAAGAAAGATGAACGATGATGTTGACCGATGTCCTGAGTGCGAAGTAAGGGCATATTATACGGATGATTTTGTTCGTGTTTACCAAGCCTATTCTAATACTATTGCTCAGAGCGCAGTCGCAAACGGAACTTTTGTTTCGCCCCCTTTTAGTATGACCCGCATGACGTGGGTAAAACCTTCCTTTCTTTGGATGATGTACCGTTCTGGCTGGGGACGCAAAGATGCTAATCAGGCATCTATTCTTGCGGTTGATATTACGCATGAAGGTTTTCAAGAGATGCTGACACAAGGTGTTGTGAGTCATTTTGATCCAGACCGTTACGCCAGTGCAGACGCGTGGAAAGAGGCATCAGAAACCAGTAATATTCGCATTCAGTGGGATCCTGAACGTGATATTTATCTTAATCGACTCAGCTATCGCACCATTCAAATTGGCTTGCGTAATCAAGCCGTTGAAAAATATTGCAAAGAGTGGATTGTGAATATTACAGATATTACCGATAAGGTACGTAAAATAGATACTTGTATTGCTAATGGTGATTTAGACACCGCATACAGCCTATTACCCGTAGAAAAGCCTTATCACTTTGGTGAATAATTCATCAAAATGTCACCCCGCTTAATTGGCGGGGTAATTGTGTTATAGGATCATGCTTTGATAAGTTCAGGGCGAACACCCAGCGTATGGCAAATAGCATACGTTAATTCTGAACGATTAAGTGTATAAAAGTGAAAATCTTTGACTCCTTCACGGCTTAAAATCTTCACCATATCAATGGCAATAGAAGCGCCTACTAGACTACGGGTTTCAGGATCGTTATCTAACCCATCAAACATTTTATGCATCCAACCCGGAATTTTTACATTGGTTAAACCAGCAAAGCGTTTTAGCTGTTTAAAATTAGTGACAGGTAAAATTCCTGGCACAATTTCAACATCAATACCTGTTGAAACGCAGCGGTCACGAAAACGTAAATAGCTTTCGACATCAAAGAAAAATTGGGTGATCGCACGGTTGGCTCCGGCATCGACTTTTCTTTTTAAATTGATTAAATCTGCTTGCGCACTTTTGGCTTCAGGATGCACTTCAGGATAAGCCGCCACAGAAATATCAAAATCGCCCACCCCTTTAAGTAAATGCACTAAATCGGTGGCGTACATATCAGGTTTTTGAGTGTTATCAGGTAAATCGCCCCGTAATGCCACAATGTGGCGAATACCACTTTGCCAATAATCTTGTGCGATATGCTGTAACTCTTCACGGCTGGCATCAATACAGGTCAAATGAGGAGCCGCTTCTAGTCCTGTACGTTCTTTGATGCTTTTAATAATGGAGTGTGTTCTATCACGTTCACCTGAATTTGCGCCATAAGTGACAGAGACAAAGCTCGGTTTTAAGGTATTTAAGTGCGCAAGAGATTGCCAAAGGGTGTTTTCCATCTCCTCAGTTTGAGGTGGAAAAAATTCAAAGGAAACTTGGATCTGGCCATCAAGTTCAGCAAGATTTTGGTTTAGCGCTTCATGTTGGCTTGCGTGATAAAAGCTCATACCTGTACCTCATCAATCGTGTCACTGTGTTGTTATTTCTATTAAGTATCACTACTTATTTGCCCATCTAACCATTTAGACGTCTAGATGTAGATTCTCTTAATTAGGTTATTTAGTCAACAACTATTCACCCTATTTTTGATGAGGATAATTCAGTCACAATAAGAGAAAAATTCATGTTGTAAGACGTATTTGTGAGAAAAGTGAGTGTATCACCTGATAAGTTGGGTGATTTTTCTTCTACAATAAAACGAACTAACTGATTGATGGGAGGCGAAATGATCACTTGTAAACGTGTTTATGGTGATAAAGACGGAATGCATGAAGGTTATCGCGTATTAGTCGATAGGCTGTGGCCGAGAGGTGTGAAAAAGACCGATTTTCATTATGACGAGTGGAATAAAGGCGTTGCGCCTTCGACCGAATTGCGAAAATGGTTTCATGGAGGCAGCGGTGATTTTGCTGAATTCACACAACGTTATCTCCAAGAATTAATGGCGGCACCAGAACATTGGCAATCGCTTGTTGCGATAGCAAAAGAGAAGCCTTTGGTATTACTTTATTCAGGAAAAGATGAGCAACAAAACAATGCTACCGTGTTAAAAGCCTTTCTAGAAAAACAGCTTAAATAGTGGTTAATTTAGGGTATTTCGATGATTTTGATATGAAAAAAGCAAAAAAAAAGTGGCGCGGTATTAGGCGCCACAAAAATTGCTAATAAAAACATCGAACAGAGTCAGAGAATAGTATGACTACTCTTATGAATTTTGAGTATTTGCTGCTAACCATTGGGTAATACGTTGTTTTTGTTCGTCATTGAGCCACATGCCGAGTTTAGTACGACGCCAAATTGCATCATCAACTTCGATAACCCACTCATGTTTCACTAAATAACGTAATTCTGCTTCATACAGGTTATGACCGAAGTTTTCGCCCATACCCGCTAAATCAGTAATGCCTTCGAGCAGTAATTCGGTATTGCTACCATAAGTACGTGCAAAACGCAGTGCCAGTGCTTCTGGTAACCAAGGGTGACGTTGGCGAATTAAACGTGAATAACCATCACGATCACAGCCTTCTAAATTACCGCCCGGTAATTGACCATTTTTAGTCCATGCTTTACCCATATTAGGAAAATAAGCAATGAGTTTATCAACGGCGTGTTCACCCAATTTACGATAAGTGGTTAATTTACCGCCAAATACCGATAGCAGAGGAGTTTGGCCATTATCATCGTGAACATCTAAGGTATAGTCACGCGTGATCGCTTGTGGTGAATCAGATTCATCATCACATAATGGACGCACACCAGAGTAATCCCAAACCACATCTTCTTTGGTCAGTTGTTTCTTGAAGTGATCATTGTAGACTTTCAGTAAGTACTGAACTTCATTGTCATCAATCGCTACGTCTTTAGGATCGCCTTTATATTCAACATCCGTAGTACCGATGATAGAGAACTCATCCATCCAAGGAATAACAAAGACAATACGATTATCTTCATTTTGTAAGATGTACGCTTGTGGTTCGTTATGAGCACGAGGAATAACAATATGGCTACCTTTAATTAAACGGATACCATAAGGTGATTTCAGTTTTAAGCCTTCATCAAACAGTGTTTTAACCCAAGGGCCAGCTGCGTTGACAAGTGCTTTTGCTTGATAGAGCGAGGTTTCGCCAGTACGTAAATCCTGTGCTTCTACCATCCATAAATTATTTTCACGCCAAGCACGAGTGACTTTAGTTCGTGTGCGTACTTCACCGCCACGACGAACGATTTCTTGTGCGTTGAGTACCACTAAACGTGCATCATCAACCCAACAGTCTGAATATTCAAAACCGCGTGTTAATTCAGGTTTTAAAACAGAGTTTGCGCCGAATTTAATGCCTTTACTGCTTGGTAAGCTCACGCGTTTTCCTAAATGATCATAAAGGAATAAACCAATGCGGATCATCCAAGCTGGACGCAAATGGGGTTGGTGTGGCAGACGAAAGCGCATTGGAAATGCGATATGTGGCGCTAAGCGTAATAATACTTCACGCTCTGCCAGTGCTTCGCTCACTAAGCGAAACTCGTAGTGTTCGAGATAACGTAAACCACCATGAATAAGTTTAGAGCTTGCGGAAGATGTCGCACTTGCTAAGTCTTGAGCTTCCAGCATAAGTACTGAAAGGCCTCGGCCAGCTGCATCCGCCGCAATTCCAGCGCCGTTTATTCCGCCGCCGATGACAATCAAGTCTTGAGTTTTCATAACATCCTCCTACGAATGCGCGAAACAATTCTTTAATGTTCGTTTTCGCTCATAATTGTAATGAAGTTTGATGAAAATGCCAACTATATAACTGATAAAAAACATAACCGCGTGATATGGATAACAATTTATTATCATATCCACATAAACTGTGTGTTTATTAGAAATAAACAACATTGTTAATGTGTTAACAAAAAAGAGAGAAAATAGAATAAGTTAATCAGGTTTTTATTGAGAATAGACGAAAAAAAAGTACCTCGAGAGGTACTTTTTAGGAGAATTGCTAAATTAACATAATTCGAGTTGAACGTTGTGCTGCTCAACAATTTTTTGGATCCCCGCTGGTGGTTCTTGATCGGTAAATAAGTAATCGATCAGATTCATATTACCTAAATTAACCATTGCATTACGACCAAACTTAGAATGGTCAGTCACCAACATTACACAGCGTGAGTTTTCGATAATTGCGCGTTTAGTGCGAACTTCATGGTAATCAAACTCAAGTAGAGAACCATCCATATCAATACCGCTTATCCCCAAAATACCGTAATCAAGACGGAATTGAGAGATAAAATCAAGCGTAGCTTCACCGACAATACCACCATCTCGTGTACGCACTTCACCACCCGCAAGAATTAAGCGAAAGTCTTCTTTGCCCATCAGTAACGTTGCCACATTGAGGTTGTTGGTCACGATACGTAGGTTTTTGTGGTTAATTAATGCATGTGCGACAGCTTCAGGTGTTGTGCCGATATCAATAAACAGTGTTGCACCATCTGGAATTAAGCTTGCTACTCGTTGTGCGATACGTGATTTTTCATCAGACCACATAATTTTACGATCATGATAAGCCGTATTCACGGAGCTTGAAGGTAATGCTGCACCACCGTGATGACGTTGGATTTTGTTCTTTTCCGCTAATTCATTTAAATCACGTCGGATTGTCTGTGGGCTGACTTCAAAATGCTCCACCAATTCTTCAGTGCTGACATAGCCCTGTAGGCGTACCAGTTCAATGATGGCATCATGTCGTTGCGTTTGCTTCACAGGTGTCCCCTAATGTTAAAAATATCATGTTAATTTTATTATGATCCACGAGATAATTGATGTCGATTATCCCACAAAGCCATCAATAAGCCGATAAGGAAGCCTGCAAAATGTGCGGCATTTCCGATAGAGTCACCTAAAACGCCCATATAACCCGCTACAATCCACAAAATCGAAAAGACGATTAAGCCTGTTGGCGCACCAATACCTTTTTCTGGATTACGTATGCCCGTTAAGCCTACATAGCCGATTAATGCGTACACAACACCAGAAAGTCCACCGAAGTTGGAGTCTGTAAACAGTGATTGTGCCCAATTACTAAATAGCGCAGAAACGAGCATAATCACAAATAATTTACTGGTGCCGAGTTGCTGTTCTGTTTGGCTGGCGAGATACCACCACATGGCGAGATTAAAGGCGATATGCATCAATGAAAAATGAACAAAAGCTGGTGTGATATAGCGCCAGACTTCAAAGTCTAGACTCTCTTCATAAGGCCATGCGAGGTGGAGCATAACATTATAGTCACCCACCACTTGTTGCCAGATAAAAACGAGGATACATAAAATAATCACCAGTACCGTTAAAGGGCCTGATCGTTGCACCATATTTTTTATCGAAAATGCAGGACGATATTTTATGCCTGTTTTTTGCGGATCACCAGTTTGCCAACTTGCAGCTTGATAGCGTGGGTGAAAAGGCTCACGTAGAAAAGTGTTTAGTTCTTTTTCAACCATATCCAACTGATGTTGGTCTTCTAACCAAAGTGAGATTTGCTGATTTTCATTTTTTGCGTGAATTCGCACACCTTTCGTTGCCATATAATTGACAAATAAATCAGCCGCTTGAGGGTTAGAAAGCGTAATAATGTGGATCATTAATAAAACTCATCTGTAGTTATTGCAGAGAAGTTATCGCTTGTGGAAACTCTCTTAGCCATGCTTCAAAACCACCATTAATACTATAAACGGTTTCAAAGCCCATATTGACCAGATATTGAGCTGCACCTTGGCTGCTATGACCGTGATAACACATCACCATAACAGGCACATCAAAATCAGCATCTTGTAAAAATTGGTTTAGCGTATCATTAGTGAGATGAAATGCGCCGGTAGCATGACCTATGCGATAACTCTGGGGATCTCTTACATCAACTAATATCGCCGATTGAGATGTCCAGAATTGATAGGCTTGTTCAATGCTGAGAAATTGAAACTTATCCATAATTGTCTTATTTATTATATTGTTAATTGATTTATTTGTTCTGAGCGAGAGAACGATACATTTATCATAACGTCAAATCGGTAAAGATGACGTTACACTTTGTAAATGATTATTTTAATAAACAAATCCCCCATGATATCAGTGCAGGTGAGTACCATAGGGGATGTGATACTGAGGGATATCAGTAGTAGGAGTGTTCACCGCGTTGGTGTTCAGTTAAATCTTTCACACCTTTTAACTCTTCTGGGAACAGGTTTAACAGTTCTTTTTCGATACCATCTTTTAAGGTGACATCAATCATGGAACAACCGTTACAACCACCACCGAATTGTAAGATAGCATAACCGTCTTCAGTGATTTCCATCAGACTAACACGACCACCATGACCCGCTAATTGCGGGTTAATTTGTGATTGTAGTACGTATTCTACGCGTTCAATTAACGGTGCATCAGCATCGACTTTACGCATTTTTGCGTTAGGTGCTTTTAGGGTTAATTGTGAGCCCAGTTGGTCAGTGACAAAGTCAATTTCCGCATCTTCTAAGAAAGGTGCGCTGATGTTATCAACATACGCAGAAAGTTTTTCGAATTTAATTTCAGTGTCGTTTGGCTCTACGGCATCAGGTGGGCAATATGAAACGCCACATTCAGCATTAGGTGTGCCTGGATTGATAACGAATACACGAATTTGGGTGTTGGGTTCTTGGTTAGCCAGTAGTTTGGCAAAATGCGCCTGTGCGGCATCAGTAATAATAATCATATCGTCTTGCTCAATAGTTGACTGTTCTGGTTGGTTATCATACGCCCAATTGGCGGTTAACTACAAGGTTCGACAAATCGCCCATACCTCAACAGAGCGTGCTCCCGCACGAAATAACAAAGGTATAATGCTCTTTAATGTCGCACCTGTAGTGATAACATCATCAATTAGTGCCAGATTTTTCCCTGATACCGACACTGTGTTATTTAATACAAATGCATTCTTTAAATTTTGTTGCCTTTGCTTGGCATTAAGATGCGTTTGCACCAGTGTAGCACGAGTTCTTATCAGGGTATCCGGTTGATAAGCACAATTTAGCCACCTTGCCAAAGGCTTAGCGATAGCTTCTACTTGCTCAAAGCCCCTAGACCAACGGCGATGACGATGTGAAGGAACGCTAATAATTCTATCGGGTTTCTGCACCAAATTTTCTCGCCGATGTGAAAGCCATCGCAATAGAAAAAGTCGTGCAAGACATAACGCTATTTGAGGGCGAGGTTGGTATTTATAAAGGTGTAATAATTTATTTAATGGTGGTTGATAGTCAGTGACTGTCAACATCTGTTTCCATGGTGGAGGCGATTGTAAGCAGCGTCCACATAGCATCATAGAGTGGGATGAGGGATATAAACAGCATGGGCAACGATTATGCTGTTTAGGTAAATAGCGAATACAACTCGAGCAAATACCTTTAGTATCATAATGTAAGGGTTGACGACATAACCAACAATATCCTGCTATTGTTATCCACATAATGAACATCCTTGTAAAAGAAAAGAGAGCATAACAATGAATAAATTGTATTGGCAGACAATAGGTGAAGGAAAAACGCATCTTGTGCTATTACACGGATGGGGATTGAATGCACAGGTTTGGCAATCATTAATACCGCGATTAAACTCGCATTTTACACTGCATCTCGTTGATCTCCCTGGATATGGTCGTAGCCAAGGTTTTCTTGCTCTTACATTAAAAGAGATGGCAGAGATTGTTTTTGCCAACGCCCCTGAAAATGCAATTTGGTTAGGTTGGTCTTTAGGTGGATTAGTGGCGAGCCGTGTGGTTTTAGATAATCCCAATCATGTACAAGCCTTGGTTACGGTGGCATCTTCGCCTTGCTTTGGCGCCCATGATGATTGGCCAGGTATCAAACCTGAGGTTTTAAAAGGCTTTGAGCAGCAATTAAATGAGAATTTTCATCGCACCGTTGAGCGCTTTTTAGCGCTACAAACGTTAGGCACCCAGAGTGCGCGTGAGGATATGAAAGCGTTAAAATCCGTGGTATTAGATCAACCACTGCCTTCTGTTGAGGTTCTTAATGGGGGGCTAGAAATTTTGCGTACTGAAGATTTACGAGAAGAGTTGAAAGCTTTGCGTTGCCCTTTTATTCGTTTCTATGGTTATTTAGATGGGTTAGTGCCTCGAAAAGTGGCTGGATTATTAGATGCTATTTATCCTCAATCGCCTTCTGTTATTTTCCGTAATGCTGCACATGCTCCGTTTATTTCGCACCCTGATGAATTTAGTGATGTACTTATTAACGCATGTAAAAAATGATTTCAGATCCGTCAAGATAGAACCCGAATATTGTTTTTCTTGGAGAAAAACTAAACCCCTACAATAAATAGGGGTTTAGTTTTTTTATAACGTATCAGCGTAATTGATAAAGCTTTGTTTGGCATGCGGTGGCTTCAGGGCAACTTTTACAACTGCCTGTGAGACAATCTTCTACATCCACCTCTTCAAGCTTACCCATCAATGTGAGCCGCTCTAACATTGCTTGCACCAAAGGTTCAGGCATATTGAGTTGATGGCTGATAAGACGGGCATCGGCTCGACCATTAAGGGCGATACAATCACGTACTTCTATCAGACTTGCCATCTTACTTTTCCTTTGTCACTTAGTGACAACTACCTTTTGAACAACATTGTTTAGACAATGAAGGCTTATTGCTTAAGTTAATTGTTAGGCGACTACGCGCATTACGCAACAAGATAAATAAAATTAAGTTGAAGATAACCACAGCAGCAATCGTTATGCCACTGCTTTGTGGATGTTCACTGAAGGTTGCCACTTGATAGAACAGGGCTGCCAATGAGTAAGCAATATTTAATCCCCAAAGAATAGAGAAAGTCATCCATCCACGGCTTGTTTCACGGGCAATAGCACCCATGACTGAAACGCAAGGTACATACAGTAAAACAAAGATTAAGTAGCTGTATGCCGCAATGCCTGAACCAAATTTAGCGCCCATGGTGCCCATTGTACCGGTATCCATTTCGCCATCACCTTTACTGGCTTCAATTGGGTTAGAAAGCGCAGCTAGCGTGAAGGTTTCTTTTAAGCTATCCCATGTTTCACCAAAGGCGTCACCAATTTCGCCCCACAGGTCGAATTCTTCAGGATCAAAAGGCTCATTAACAATACTTTCTGCGGTATAGAGGGTATTTAATGTTCCTACTACCACTTCTTTCGCCATTGCACCAGTGACTAAACCAACCGTTGCTTGCCAGTTATCACTGTGAACACCAATAGGTTGAAGTAATGGTGTGATCACTTTACTGACAGACGCTAATGCAGAATCATTGATGTTATCCGCAGGTTTACCTGAGAAGGTAAAGCTGTTTAACGCACCAATAAACATACTGGCGATAATAATGACTTTACCTGCACGTACCACGAAGCCTTTTAGACGTTGCCATGTTTGCATCAGTAACGTTTTTAGGTGAGGAACGTGATAAACCGGCAGTTCCATTACGAAAGGTGAGGCTTCACCACGCATAATGGTGTGTTTTAACAGTAAACCAGTGAGAATGGCGACGACAATACCGAGAAGGTAGAGCGAGAAAACAACACTCGCGCCATTTTTGCCAAAGAATGCAGCGGCAAAAACCGCAAAGATTGCTAAGCGAGCACCACAGGACATAAACGGTGCCATTAATACAGTGATCAGACGTTCTCTTGGTGCATCCAGTGTACGCGCACCCATAATGGAAGGTACGTTACAGCCAAAACCGACAATAAGTGGTACAAATGATTTACCTGGTAAACCCAGAGCCTGCATCAATCTATCCATCACAAAGGCAGCTCGCGCCATATAACCTGAATCTTCAAGAATAGATAAGAACAGGTACATCATCCCGATTTGTGGCACTAATGGCAGAACGGTATTGATACCACCACCGACACCTTGAGCAAGGAAAATCGTTAGCCACTCAGGGAAGTTAAAGGTTGCACCAATCCATTGAATACCATGGATAAAGATAGCTTCAGAGCCACCTTCAAAAGCAGGCTGTAAAGCACCACCAATGTTAATTGCGAGCACAAACATTAAGTACATAACAAACAGGAAGATAGGAACACCTAACCAACGGTTTAATATCACTTTATCGATATTTTGCGTCAGAATATTCGGCTTAATGGCTTCCATATTAATCACGGTATGGCAGATACGCTCAATATTTTGATAACGGGCATCTGCAATGACTAATTCGGGTTCATTGTTATGTTCGTCTTGAATTCGTTGGCGAATGGTTTTGATATCTTCACTAGTGACTTGAGCACGTTGGTGAGTATAGATATCACCCTCTAAACACTGTAATGCCATCCAACGACGTTGCTGTAAATTAAACTCATCGTGATTAATTTTTTCAGCAAGTGCCTCGACTTCATTAAGTAACCATATCGGATAAGACGTCAGTAATTCTTGTGGTTTTTTCTTTTCAGCAGGGAAGGTATCAATGGCTTCTTTGAGTTTATCAATACCTGATGCTTTGGTTGAAACCATTGGAATAACAGGGCAACCCAGTTGCTCTGAAAGTGCCTTGATATCAATTTGCATATCTTGGTGTTCTGCAATGTCGAGCATATTTAATGCCACGATACACGGAATACCAAGCTCAAGTAGTTGCAATGTCAAATAGAGGTTACGCTCAAGATTTGATGCATCAACCACGTTAATCAGCATATCTGCTTCATTACTTAAAATGAAATGGCAGGCAATTTGCTCATCAAGCGATGTCTGCTCTGAGATTGTCGTTAAAGAGTAAGTTCCGGGTAAATCGACGAGCTCAATTTTATGATTTGCAGTTGTGAAACGACCAACTTTGCGTTCGACCGTTACACCCGCCCAGTTACCTACACGCTGGCGAGAGCCTGTTAACTGATTAAAGAGTGTTGTTTTACCAGCATTGGGATTACCGATAAGGCCTATAGTGAGAGGAGTCATAATAGTGATGCCAATAGTTGTCTTGCCTGGTTGAATGAGAAATAACGATTATTTTTCGTTATGAACCACTTCGCTAAGATTAATGAGTGCGAGATCTTTTTTTCTCAAAATTAGGGATACTCGGTGCGTTTCTATTTGAATAGGATCACCCAGTGGTGCGATACGAATAACGTTAAACACAGCGCCAGGTAACATACCTAAAGATAATAATTTTTGTCTGTATGCTGGGCTAATCTGAGGTGAGTAGCTCAAGATTTTATAACTGTGATTTGGGATCAGAGACATGATTGTCCTTCCACGAATATTGATACAAAGAATAATGATACTGATAATTATTAACGTGTATGAGAATTCACATAATAATATTAAGGTTAATTATAATAAATATTTTTAATGCTAATGAGAATTATAATTATCCTTATTGGGTATAATTTAGCCTAGTCTATGCATATCTGCACTTGATTTAAATCAACCAGAGAAAAGATATTGAGATGAAAATAGACTGTTTACCTTATCTGTTACTAGACAAAAACAGAATGTGAAGATTTGAAATGTCAATGTAGCAACAATATAACAATCAATTGATAATATTAACGGGTCACAATATGACAGCAGATTTTAAGGCGATTAGCATGGCGAGCTCTTCATCGTTTTTTAAATGAAAAGCTCGCGTTGTTATTGTGAATACCCGCTAATTAGTGAGTTTGTTGGTGGCTAAAAAGTTGGTAAATATTGTTCGGGGTATAACTATTGTCTTCGTATGAAACGACCCAATCAGTTATTAATGCGGTGTTGATAGGATAGATTTCACCTTCTTGCATATCCTCAACATAAAATGGCACGTTGAGTAATTTTGCATAAATGGTGTCTCCATCACGAGACTGTGGCACAAACCACATATGCTCTAGCTCTTCCTCTTCACCATAAGGAATACCGAATTTGATCATAAACTGCCACGGGTTTTCAGTCTCTTCGGGTTTGTCTTTTCCTAATAATTTGGAGAGAAAACCACTTTTTTTCTCAACAGGTGGTTGATTGTAGTTATCAAACATAGAAACGAAGTATTCCCAGCGTCGCTTGGCTTTTTCAGACATCTCATAGGTTTCTTCATTGCTACGCAGTAGCATCATCGCTTGCTGCTCTTCATAACCTTTAAAGAAGGTTTCTAAAACCGGATTTTCTTCATTGGTTCTAAATAGCATAGAGGAAGGATGTTGATGATATTCATCACGATCGGCTAAATCACCCAAGAAAACACCATTTGGTGCGCCTTCTGTGTCATAACGCATCTCTTCTAAAGGTCTAAGATTTTCGAGAGGTGTTGATTGATTAATATGGCGAATACCTTCTTCAAAAGGTAATGCAACAAGATACTCCAAACCTGATGATGTTTGACCACAAAGCATTGGTTCACCAAATTCAATTTGACGATGATTAATACTGTTGTTAACAAAGCAGCGGAAGAGCTCAGGAATACCATAGTAAGATTCAAGCATACTTGGAATAACTAAATCGACTTCGGTTAAACCGCAGCGCGCTAATCCATGCGTATGAAACCAGAACATCGTTGGTGGATCATTTTCTGTGTCATAGACAGCATGAATAACATATAAGCTTTCTACTTCAGGATAGAGATCGGGCGTTTCTAATTGGAAGCGTATCCACTCAGGTGTTAATGCCTTACCTGCCGCTGATTCATCTAATACTAAGACCATTTCAGGTGCGATGATATTAAGAAAATTCAGTTGATGGCGATAGCTTGCTAAAGGATGCAAAGTTTCAGTAAAAAGTGTTTCTAATAATAAATCTTGAGTTGTCGAATTCGCATGCGCGAGTAGTTGTGGTGTAAGTTCATCAGTCGAATACATTGGACGTATTTCGTAATCTTTATCACGAGGGTAAAGACAGACAAAAAAATGTAACTCGTCATCACCATGTTGGCAGCGATAGAAAAAACCATCGTCAATATTTTCACTTAGATAATTTATCTCGCCATCAGTGTAATCGGTCTGTTCTTCTAAGCGTTGTTCAATAAGCGCATAGTTTAGTGGCTGTGCAGGGAAGGCCACTATACGAGAGGGCACTTTTTCTCCTTGCCCAGCTGCGATATCTAAGTACTGCTGTCTGTTATCCATATTTTTTATCACTCGTATATTAAAGATAGAAAAATAGGATATCAGGGATAACAAGAGAGGAATAGATGGAGTTATCTGAGCTTGAGAGGGTTATTTAATCTATTGTTAATAATGAGTATTAATGAAAAGTAAAAGAGAGAGCGAGCTATAAAAAATAACGGATATCAATAAGTTATTGATATCCGTTAGATGTAAGCTAATCAAGGCAAATGATTAGCCTTTTGATTATTTACCTTTCAATAATTGCATGATGTCTTCAGTTTTTTCTTCATCGTCATCATCTTCAAACTCAATACCTAGCTCAACCATTAATTCATCAATGCGATCAAGGGTTTTCTCAGTATAAGCCTGCTCTTCTGCATTGAGTTTTTCACCGTTTTCAAGACGAGACAGTAATTCATCTAAGCGTGCATCGTTTTCTAATAGGTCTAACTCTTGCTCAGGCGTTAAACGAACGGGCTCTGCTTTAACTGGCGCAGGTTTTTTCTTCGCAACTTTTGGTGCATCGCCCACAATCAGAGGGATCGGTTTTTTGCTACCAATACGTGGATCTTTCGGCGCTGTATTGTTCGCTTGCTGTTTATTTTCCGCTTCCTGCTGACGGTTACCGGCAGGATTGCCACGGTGTTTCTTTTGACGTTTACGTTCACGTCCTTCCGCGTTCAGCTCTTCACGCGATTTCTTACGTGCTTTAGCTGCGGGCTTTCTTTTAATCATATTCATAATGGTAACTCGATAGTGATCTTCTTGGTTGCGCAATCTATCAGAAACAAAATTTCAATAAAAGCGCAAATTTAAGACAATTTAATTTTTGCTCACGTACAATGTGCGGTTCATTTCACTATACTTTACTGTGTTGTGACGTCAATTAACGACTAAATTAAATTAATTAACTTAAATTTCTATTTATTATGACATTATCATCTGCACAATTACGTAAACCAGTATATTGGTGGGTTATTGGTTATGCGACTCTTTGGATCTTAGTGAGTTATCTCTTTGACCCTACCGTGCCTTATGATGCCGTTGAGGCTGTCAATTGGGGCACTAACGGAGGGTGGGGCTCCCCCAAAAATCCTTGGTTTGTGGGTTTTATAATGACACCCGCTATTTACGGCGGTATCGATTTTAGCTTTTATTGGTATTTTATCCACTTTATTGTCATTGCTGTTGGGCTACTAGGCGTTTGGAACTTAGCCTACAAGTTGACACAAAATACGAACTTAGCTTGGTTTGCTATGTTGGCGCTTAATTTATCTGGTGTTATCAACTTTGATATTATCCCTTATAACGATAACTATATTCTAGTTGGTTGTTGGGCATGGGCGTTCTATTTTTTCCTTTGTGCGATTAATGATAATCAAAAGTATTGGATTGGCTTCGCTATCGCTATGGGCATTGCCACAATGGGGAAGTATTCATCATTAGCTTTTATCGGTTCTGTGTTTTTATCAAGCCTTTTTGTGCCTAAAGTTCGAGCAAGCTATTGTTCTCCTTATTTCTATTTAGCATTAGCTATTTGGTTTGCTTTTGTTATTCCCAATTTTATTTGGTTATGGCAAACCGACTTTGCAGCGTTTAAGTGGGTCGACTCACAAATTGAAAATCGTTTTAATTTACGTACAACGCGTGCTGCGCTGACCGTTTTTTACCCTGTGGTTTTAATGTGGGGAATTTTACGTTTTTATGGTGGACGTGTAAGTTGGTCTGCTTCTAAAGATAGCCAATTACTCAATTTTATTTTTCTGTTTCCATTAACGATTATTTTTATCTGGTTTAGTTTTCATGAAGGGGGGCGTATCAGCGAGTGGTTACAACCCTTTATGTCGATTGCGACTGCACTTTTTGTGGGCTCAATTAGTGTAATGCCTAAACGTTCATTACGTGGCGCACTGTATGGTTTAGGTGCTTTTGGTATGTTGGTTGTTTCTGGTTATACAGTCGTTCAAGCCGCTAATGTGCGTAATGCAGGACAAAAATTTATTGGCGTAAAAAACTTTGTGCAAGATGTTGAACAAGCTTGGCATCAACATTATCACACGCCACTTGCGTATGTGGGCGGTGAGTATATGCATGAATGGGTGACTTTTTATGGTAAAGATAGACCATTATCTTCACAGCCTTGGGTGTTAGAAGAGAATGTGCAACCTCCTAATATTTATAATCGACATATTACACTTCAACAATTAGAAGAAAAAGGTGTCGTATTGGTGAGTGAAGTTGGTTATTACTGTGAAAAAGCACATTTTGATGAAGGATTAAAGCACTGGCCGAGTTTAAAAATAGCCGATACTCAAGAGATAATGTTCCGTGCTGAACCAGATGCCATTACTGAGCCAGTTTGTATTGCTTTTGTGGCTCCAAAAACACATAAGGAAAAGTAGAGATGCGTTACGCTGATATTCGGGTCGAAACAGAAAGATTGATATTGCGTCCCTTTGAAATGGGGGATGCTGAAGATTGGTTTAAGATCATGAGTTCACCTGAAGTGACGCGCTACTGGAGCCATCTCCCTTGGCAATCACTGCAAGAAGCGCAGGAAGATATTATTCAAGATATCACTCATATGGAAAGAAAAGAGTATCTGCGCTTAGCGGTAATTGATAAGGCAACACATACATTAATGGGAATGTGTGTTTTCTTTAACCATTATCCTAATTCACGACGTGGCGAAATAGGGTATTGCCTTGATACAATTTATCAAGGAAAAGGCATGATGAAAGAAGCTATGGTGGCGTTTATTGAGTATCTCCATACACATCTATCTGTTCGCCGTTTAGAAGTGGATATCCACCCAGATAATAAAGCATCAGCTGCGTTGTTAGCGAAATTAGGTTTTGAACAAGAAGGGTATCTTAAACAGCGTTGGATTGTGGGTGATGAAGTGTCTGATTCTGCTATTTTTGGGTTGTTATTGCCCACCAAAGTAGAGTAATTGCAGAAAATAGAAAGGCACAAGTGAGATATAACACTTGTGCTTGTCGCTACTTAGCCAAAAAAGAGGCTTGATTTTTTAAGCTTAACGCCTGATTTACTGAAAAAATATCACCACGTACTTCTGGAATACCAAAAGATTTTAATCGAGCACTGTGTTTATCTAAATAAGCTTGAGCGTTTTCTTTTGAATCAAAAAGATAAATACCTCCCGCTTTTTGTGTTTCTTTATTTTCAGTCCAAATTTTCCAAATAAAGCCAGGCTCTTGGTTGATTGATGCAGATAATGTATCCATGGCTTGTGTCATTTCATCACCGAAAGGGCCATGATACGGGAAATCTACTTGTAGAAGCACGTGCATAATCACCTCTTTTCTTATAAAAAACGGCACGTTATTGGTGCCGTTTTGTCTGTATCATAATGATCTTAATTTATTGAGTGTTAGAATAAATTATTCAAATCAATAACATGAGTATCAATCAGTAATATTTTTAAAATAAACAGTAGTGAAACAATCACAACACACAGGTTAATTTCTTTCCAGCGGAAAGTCCCTATTTTCATCACACAATAGGCAATAAAACCAAGCGCAATACCTTCGGTGATTGAGAAGCTAAATGGCATCATTACCGCAGTGATAAAGGCAGGAACAGATTCTGTTAAATCATCCCATTTCACGCGCGTTAAACTTGATGTCATTAACACACCCACATAAATCAATGCACCAGCCGTTGCGTAGCTTGGCACCATGCCTGCAAGTGGTGATAGGAAGATAGCGAGTAGGAAAAGAATACCAACAACAACCGCGGTTAAGCCTGTACGGCCACCAACAGAAACCCCTGAAGTGCTTTCGATAAAGGCAGTGACAGAAGATGTACCCATTGCAGAGCCTGCAACAGAACTTAAGCTATCGACGTATAACGCTTGTTTCATGCGTGGAAATTTGCCTTTGTCATCGGTTAGACCCGCTTTATCTGTTACACCAATTAATGTGCCTGATGAGTCAAATAAGTTAACCAACATAAAGGCAAAAATAACACCAGAAAGACCAATATCTAAAGCACCGACAATATCCACTTTGCCAACAACAGTGGTGATAGAAGGCGGCATAGCAAAGATGCCTTGATATTGAACATCCCCTAAGAGAAGACCAATAACAGTGGTGATAACAATTGAGATAAGAATTGCGGCGTGAATATTACGTGCGGCAAGAATGGCGATAATAAAAAAGCCTAAGGCACCTAATAACACGTTATGAGAGGCAAAGTTACCAATAGTGACGATGGTGTCATTATTCGGAATAATAATACCCGAATTTTTTAGCCCCATCATGGCGATAAACAGCCCGATACCGCTCGTAATACCAACACGTAAACTCAATGGGATATGGGCAATTATCCAATAACGAATACGAAAGAGGGTCAGTAAAAACAGTCCTACTGCACCCCAGAAAATCGCACCCATCGCGACTTCCCATGAATAGCCCATTGCGCCAACAACGACAAAGGCAAAGAAGGCGTTTAGACCCATTGCAGGGGCAACCGCAATAGGTAAATTTGCAACGAGTCCCATTAAAATACTGCCGAAAGCTGCAATTAAGCAGGTCGTCACGAAGACGGCTTTGATATCCATATTCGCAGCAGCGAGGATTTGAGGGTTAACGAAGATAATATAAACCATCGTTAAGAAAGTCGTGATACCCGCAATTAGTTCAGTGCGAGCGTTTGTACCGTGTTCTTGTAGCTTAAACACACGTTGGAGCAAACCCTGTGAACCAGAATTTGGTGATGACATGCTCATAGACAAAAGATCCCAAAAAAAATGTTTTTCGCTTTATCCTACACAAATAAAACCAGAACCGCACCTAAAAAAGTAATCGATTGCGTCTGTAAGGGATGAAATCTAGAAAATGAGTGCTTTTGAGTGATTAACCTAAACGTTTCTCAATGAATTTCTGTTTTTTAACAGGAAAGATTATTTGCCAAAAAGGGCGTTTCTCTTTTTGTGTTGAGAATAATTTAGCCACTCTATTGGCAATAATTTCTAATGAGAAACAGAGAACAAAATAGACGAAGGCCACAAATAAAAAGACTTCCATTGGATAAACCATACTGCGGTTATTGACCTGTGTCGCTAAGAAAGAAAGTTCACCCACACCCACCACATAGGCTAATGAAGTATCTTTGATTAAGGCTATCCACTGATTTATAAATGAAGGCACCATCATTCGCAATGCTTGCGGTAATACGATATGCCATAGGACTTGCCAACGATTAAATCCTAAAGATAATCCTGCCTGCCATTGCCCTTTCCCTATTGCCAAAATACCCGCTTTGACACCGTGCGCAATATAAGACGATGTAATCAACGCGAGAGCACAAATCACGGTCGTGATTTCAGGAATTTCCATTCCCAATACAACGGGCAATAGAAAATAGACCCAAAATATCAACATAATCACAGGAATAGCACGGAAAAAGCCTAAAAAAGCCGCAAAAAGGTTAACCCATACACCTCTGAGCATAGCCAGTGCAATACCACCCAATGTACCCAAAATAATAGATGCAATACCCGCAATGATACTGATAAAGACGGTCAGCGCTGCGCCTTCTAAAGGCCCGTCAGGATAAGCGCCGAAGAGTAGGTACTGCCAGTTATCAGCAATAACAGTAAAGTCCATATTTAATACCCTTGTGCTAATTTACGTTGCTGATGCCATTGTCCCCACGCTTCCATCAAGGCTATTGCTGCAATATAAAGAATGGTTGCGACACCAAAGGCTTCAAAGGTACGTAATGATTCGGTTTCAACTTGTCTTGATGCGTAAGAAAGCTCCGCAACACCAATAGCCATAGTCAGTGATGAGTTTTTTATCACATTCATGTATTGACCCAGCAAAGGAGGCAGAGCAATACGAAAGGCTTGAGGTAAAATCACATAACGCATAGATTGCCACTGTGTTAACCCTAGTGCTAAAGAGGCATATTTTTGCCCTTGTTTAACACCTTGAATACCGGCTCTTAGCTCTTCGGCAATAAATGGGGTTGAGTAAAATGTCAGACCTACAATGCCAGCTAAAAACTCAAAAGAAGGCCAAGCAAGCGTTAATCCTAGAAAGGAAATTTCATGAGGCGTATTTAGCCACATCATGGCACTTTGCGGCAGAATTTCTCCTGATGCGAAATACCAGAAGAACAACTGCACTAACAGTGGTGTATTACGGAACAGTGAAGTATAAGCAGTGGCCAACCAGCGTAATGGTACAAAAGCGCTATCTCTTGCAGCACTGAGGGCAAAGCTCATTAATGTTGCAATGACAATAGTCCAAAAAGAGATAAGCAAGGTGATTAGAAAACCGTTCCAAAGCCAGCTTAAATAGTGTGGCTCAAGAAGGTAATGTGAAAGAAATTGCTCAAACATATAATAAACCTATTGCAGACACCAAACCCCGCAGAAGCGGGGTAGGTGTTTTAATAAAGGAATAACTTTGTTTTTAATGAGAGAAGAAAGTTATTACGCTTTAAGGATCAAGATTGTGGTGTTTGCTCTGATAATGGAGCAAATTTGAAATCGCCACGAGGTTGCGCTGATTTTGTTTCAGGGCCAAACCAACGATTGTAGATTTCGCCTGCTTTGCCTTCTTTTTCTAATCTTAATAGCGTGTTGTTGATTTCGTTGATTAAGCGATCTTCGCCTTTAGCGGCGGCTACCGCTTGGTATTCACGCGTAATGCTAAACGGTGAGATTTCAAAGTCAGTTTTTACAGCATCAGGTAAATTTGCTAATAAACCCACGAGTTTTGCATCATCTTGCGTGATAGCTTGTACGTTACCATTGCGTAATGCAGCGAAAGCGAGTGGTGTATCGTCATAAGAGATAACTTTGGTGTCAGGATAGCGTTCACGTAAAGTGATTTCTTGTACGGTACCTTTATCAGCACCAATACGCAGTGAGTGGATTTGTTCAGGTTTGGTTAAAACACCTTTGCGTGCAATGAATTTTTGCCCTGTTGCAAAGTAAGGTACAGAGAAATCGACTTGTTTAGCGCGTTCATCCGTGATGGTGAAGTTAGCCGCGATCAAATCGACTTTTTTTGAGCTTAACAGTGGAATACGGTTTGCTGGATTAGTTGGACGTAGTTCCAGTTTTACACCTAAATCTTTGGCGATCTCGTTGGCGATATCCGCGTCATAACCTGCGAGTTTTTTGGTTTGAGGATCAATAAAGCCAAAAGGAGGATTGCTATCAAAAATCGCGATACGTACTACACCTGCTTTTTTTATATCATCGAGTTTATCTGCTTTTGCAATACCAGAGAAAAGCACAGAGCCTGCAATTAATGCAGTTGCCAAAACACGTAATTTCATATTCACCCCAAAGAAAAAGAATTATCATCGTTATGTTGGATATCACGCTATCAAGTTGATCTAAGTTCATAAAATAATAAAAATTGATATCGATATGCTTTTAAGGAATAAGGTGAGAAAAAGCGTTGAGCTAGAACGGTATTAATTTATGAGAGAATAAAAAAACAGCGACATAAACGTCGCTGTTTTGAAGAGAAGAAAAAGAGGGAGAAATTTATTTAGAGGTGTTGTTGTCGTCGTTTTTTGTCAGCATTCTTTCTACTTGATCACCACCAAGATGGCGGAAATCATGACCTTTCACGTAATAGAAAATAAATTCACAAATGTTCTGGCAACGATCGCCAATACGTTCAATAGAACGAGCACAAAATAAAGCGGTTAGCACACTTGGAATGGTGCGAGGATCTTCCATCATATAAGTCATTAACTGGCGGACGATACCTTCATACTCATTATCAATTTTTTCATCTTCACGATAGATACGCACTGCTTCATCGACATCCATACGGGCAAAAGCATCAAGAACATCGTGCAGCATTTGTATGGCGTGTTGACCTAACGATTCTAAGCTCACAAGCAGAGGTTGATGCTGGTGTGAAAACTTTTCAAGCGCAGTTTTACAGATTTTTTCAGCAACATCACCAATACGTTCTAATTCAGCGATCGTTTTTGATATTGCCATAATTAAACGTAAGTCACTCGCTGTTGGCTGACGCTTAGCAATAATTCGCATACACGCATCATCAATGGCGACTTCCATCATATTAACGTTATGGTCACCTTGGATCACTTCATTTGCCAAGGCTTGATCTTGGTTATGCATTGCCATAATGGCTTTTTTCAGTTGCTCTTCAACAAGCCCCCCCATAACCATAAGCTCAGTGCGGATATGCTCTAACTCAGCATTAAATTGACCAGAAATATGCTTATTGTGATTTAAATTATCCATTAATTGCCTCGTTATCAGCCATAACGCCCAGTGATGTAATCTTCAGTTTGTTTTTTCGCAGGACGCGTAAATAACGTATCCGTATCGCTAAACTCGATTAATTCGCCTAAATACATAAATGCAGTGTAATCAGAACAACGTGCGGCTTGTTGCATGTTATGTGTCACGATAACCACGGTATATTCTGATTTGAGTTCACTAATCAGCTCCTCTATACGACCAGTAGAGATAGGGTCGAGAGCAGAACAAGGTTCATCCAGTAATAAAACTTCAGGACGGATTGCGATACCACGAGCGATGCATAAACGCTGTTGCTGACCACCAGAGAGACTATATCCACTCTGATGTAATTTATCTTTGGTTTCGTTCCATAATGCGGCTTTGGTCAACGCCCATTGAACGCGCTCATCCATATCAGCACGAGAGAGCTTTTCAAATAAGCGGACACCAAAGGCAATATTGTCATAAATCGACATTGGGAATGGTGTTGGCTTTTGGAATACCATCCCAACTTTGGCGCGTAATAGTGCGATATCTTGCTTATCTGTCAGGATATTGTTGCCATCTAACAGAATTTCACCTTCAGCACGTTGTTCACCATAAAGCTCATACATTTTATTAAAAGTACGCAGTAAGGTCGATTTACCACAGCCAGAAGGGCCGATAAATGCCGTCACCTTATTTTTGGCAATATCTAAAGAGATATTTTTCAGCGCATGGAATTTACCGTAGTAGAAGTTCAAATCACGAACTTGAATTTTATTTCCTGCGTTATCATTAGCCATAATCATTCAACGTCTCTCTTGCTTAACTTTCTGCGTTAACCGTGCTTGCGTTTAGCAAACAGCACGCGCGCAATAATATTGATAAATAGAACACAGAGGGTGATAAGTAATACGCCAGCCCAAGCAAGCTCTTGCCATTGTGCAAAAGGACTCATGGCGAACTTAAAGATAGTCACAGGTAAGTTAGCTATCGGTTCGTTTAAGTCTGTGCTCCAGAATTGATTTGATAGTGAAGTAAATAACAGTGGGGCAGTTTCACCTGCAATACGTGCAATCGCTAATAACACACCTGTGATAATGCCTGATACCGAGGCTTTTAAGGTGATTTTAGAGATCATCTTCCACTTTGGTGTGCCTAATGCGTAAGCGGCTTCACGCAAGCTATCTGGCACTAACTTCAACATATTTTCAGTGGTACGAATAACAATAGGAATTTGCAGTAACGCTAATGCGATAATTCCAGCCCATCCTGAAAAGTGCTGCATCTGTGCAACAACAATGGTGTAGACAAAGAGTCCGACAACGATTGATGGTGCTGACAGCAAAATATCGTTAATAAAACGGGTAGTTTCAGCAAGCCATGAACGACGACCATATTCAGCAAGATAAATCCCTGCAAGAATACCTAACGGTGTTCCAATAACTGTCGCCCATAAAATTAGTAATCCACTACCGACAATGGCGTTCGCCAATCCACCACCATCAGTATTTGGCGGAGGCGTCATTTCAGTAAAAAGGGCTAACGACATGCCATCAAAGCCTTTTGTGAACGTAGAGAATAAAATCCACGTTAACCAAAAAAGACCAAATGCCATGGTAGAGACTGATAAAAACAGCGCGATACGGTTTTTTTGACGGCGCCAAAGTTGGCGTTTATGGCGTACACGCAATTCACTTTCTGTTTGAACTTGTAATGAAGAAGAGGATGTTTTGGACATATTAACGCGCTCCTTCATTCTTAGATAAACGTAATGTCATAAACTTAGAAATCGCAAGGACGATAAAGGTAATGACAAACAAGATAAGCCCTAATTCCATCAATGCCGCAGTATGTAACCCCGTTTCGGCTTCCGCAAATTCGTTGGCTAATGCAGAGGTAATACTGTTACCTGGCATAAACAGTGAGGCTGAATCTAATTGGTAGGTATTACCGATGATAAAGGTTACCGCCATGGTTTCACCTAAGGCGCGACCTAATCCCAACATAACACCACCAATCACCCCATTACGGGTATAAGGCAGAACGATATTCCAAATCACTTCCCATGTTGTACAGCCAATGCCGTAGGCAGATTCTTTCATCATAACGGGAGTCTGTTCAAACACATCACGCATCACAGAAGCAATATAAGGAATGATCATGATAGCGAGGATAACACCTGCAGCTAAGATACCAATACCAAAAGCAGGGCCAGAGAAAAGCTCGCCAACGATAGGAATGGAGGACATCACATTACCTACAGGCTCTTGGAAATAGGTTGCAAAGAGTGGTGCGAAGACAAACAGCCCCCACATACCATAAACAATACTAGGAATAGCGGCGAGTAACTCGATAGCAATACCTAATGGGCGTTTTAACCAGTTAGGCGCTAATTCGGTTAAGAAAAGGGCGATACCAAAACTGACAGGCACCGCAATAACCAATGCGATTATCGAGGTCACAATGGTGCCGTAAATAGGCACTAATGCACCAAATTCCTGTGCAGGAGGATCCCACTCTTTCGACCATAAGAATGAAAGGCCGAATTGTTGAATACTTGGCCATGAGGCGAAAATCAGTGAAACAATGATACCTGTTAAAAGCAAAAGCGTAATCAACGCAGCTAGGCGAACTAGTGCGCTGAAAATAACGTCCCCTCGTTTACTAGGGGCCTTTATTACCGTTGTGTGCTCGGCCATAAAGCCTCTTTTAATTTATTACCCCCTGTTTGTCAGGGGGTGAACGTTAACTTATCTCTTAATGGTTGCCGTTTTATTAGTAAATCGGTTTACCATTACTGTCTTTGATACTTGTTTTCCATGCTGCACGAATTTGCTCTACAACTTCGGTTGGCAATACTGCGTAATCTAGGTTTTTCGCTTCCTGATTACCTTTGTCGTAAGCCCAGTTGAAGAAATTCAGTACTTCTTTACCTTTTACGGCATCTTTTTGTGTTTGATGCACTAAGATAAAGGTGGTTGAAGTAATCGGCCATGCGTTTTCACCTTTCTGGTTAGTCAGGTCTTGTGCAAAGCTTTTGCTCCAATCAATTTTTCTTGCTGCGGCACTAAAACTGTCAGCTGTTGGTGCGATTGCCTCGCCATCAGCTGTGACTAATTTAGTATAAGCAAGATTGTTTTGTTTCGCGTAAGCATATTCAACATAACCAATTGAACCTGGTACACGTTGAACGAATGCCGCGATACCATCATTCCCTTTTCCACCTAAGCCTGTCGGCCATTTTACGGTAGAGCCTGCGCCGACTTCATCTTTCCATGCACTATTTACTTTTGATAAGTAGCTAGTGAAAACGAATGATGTACCTGAACCATCAGCACGGCGAATAACCGCGATATTTTGGTCTGGTAATTTTACGCCTGGATTGAGTTTTGTAATGGCAGGGTCATTCCATTTCTGGATCTTGCCTAGATAGATATTACCGATAGTGTCGCCATCTAAGGTCAGTTCACCTGATTTGATACCAGGAATATTGACTGCCATAACAACGCCACCAATCACGGTAGGGAATTGGAATAAACCGTCAGCTTGTAATTTGTCGTCTGCTAATGGCGCATCAGAAGCACCAAAATCAACGGTATTTGCAATGATTTGTTTAACACCACCAGAGGAGCCAATGCCTTGGTAGTTAATTTTGTTACCCGTTTCTTTCTGATAGGAATCTGCCCATTTAGCATAAACTGGGGCAGGGAACGTTGCGCCAGCACCAGTCAGTGAGGTCGTTGCCTGTGCAGAAAGAGCGGTCATTGAAAACGCAGCGGCAATGACACTAGTCAGGGTGGTACGCATCAGTTTCATAATCCCTCCTGTGGGATAGGTAGAATAATTTTCGACATCTATCAACTTCGGTTACGGTACGCACAGACAATAGGTCAGTTTGATGACAATTAAATGTCTTAATTGTGACAGTTTTATGACAAAGCGAAAAAATGATGAAATATTTATAGGAGGAGAGAAATGAGAATAGAAATGGTGTAATAAAATGCACTTCAATATTTGAAATAGAGTGGGCTAATCATTCTCGTCTTCACGTTCTTTTAATGGGAAGTTAGCTCGAATTAATAATCCGCCTTTAACGCTATCATCAAGTTCAACATAGCCGCCGTGGGCATCCATGATACGGCGAATAATGGATAATCCTAAACCCGCACCCGTTGAGCTTCGAGCTTGTTCGCCCTGAACAAAAGGTTGGAAAAGACGTTGTCTATCTTCTTGTGGAATACCAGGGCCATCATCTTCTACTTGAAACCATGCATATTCTTCATTTTTCCCACTCGAAACACTGACCCAACCATTACCATAGCGATTGGCATTGACAATCATATTGGCAAGGGCGCGTTTTACTGCAATAGGGTTGGCGGTGATATTAATGGGTTCAGGATGAAGATGTTCTTCACTGATTTTTCCTAAATTAGATTCAGCTGAAATGACTTCTTGTAATAGATTATTCATATCACACAGTTCTAAAGACATCTCTTTACCTGTGCGCATATAGTCTAAGAATTGCCCAATAATGGCATCACAATCTTCGATATCTTTATTGATAGAGTCTGCGAGGTAACTATCTTCGGGACTCATCATTTCAGTTGCTAGACGAATTCGAGTCAGTGGTGTACGTAAGTCATGGCTAACACCTGCCATAACAAGCGTTCTATCATTATCCAGCGAGCGAATACCTGATGACATCTGGTTAAAAGCACGAATAATTGAGCGCATTTCAGAAGAGCCAGATTCAGGAATAGGAGGAGGAATAACGCCTTTTCCGATACGGCGCGCAGCGTACTCTACTTCATTAAGTGGGCGATTTTGAAAACGATTATAAAGCCAGAAAAAAGCGACAACGATAATAATGAAAATAATCGCTTGTCGGTAAACAGGCAGTAAGAAGTTTTGCCCTAATTCAGTGAGTGGAACACGGATCCAAAGTGAGGGGGACATATGCGTATTAACCCATAGCACAGGGTATTCTAGCGTGTTTTCAACCCAGATCTCTGTTTTTCCTCCCAGATATTCAGACATCTGTTCACTTAATTCATCATTGATTTTGGCCCAATAGAGCCCTTCCTCAAGCGCGGCTTCTTTATCAAAAAAAGAGATACCGAGTTCGGTATAGATTTTATTGCGTAAAGCAGGGGAGATTTTTAGCGGGGTGCCGTCTACTAGGATCAGTTCTTCAGGCATTAAAGTGCGTATTTCATACGCTAAAACTTTATTAAATTGCTGAAGGCTTGGCCCAACAATAAGGTGTTGCACAACGATATAACTGGCTATCAAGCTAAAAAAAAGTAGCGAGATAACCAGAAATAACGAGCGTGTCAGTTTATTGTGGGGTGAAAGCCTCAGCCTTCTCATTGAACGCTGGTTCCATCAGGAACGAAGACGTAGCCGAGTCCCCAAACTGTTTGAATATAGCGAGGATGTGTTGGGTCCTCTTCAATCATGCGACGTAAACGTGAAATTTGGACATCGATTGAACGCTCCATCGCACTGTATTCACGACCACGAGCAAGGCTCATTAATTTATCACGAGAAAGTGGTTCACGAGGGTGAGATACCAGTACTTTCAATACGGCGAATTCACCACTTGTCAGAGGCATATGCTCTTCTTCGTGGAACATTTCACGCGTACCAAGGTTTAGCTTGAACTTACCAAAAGAGATAATGGTGTTATCTTGTGAAGGTGCGCCAGGCAATTCATTTGCTTGACGACGAAGAACTGCGCGAATACGTGCTAGTAGTTCTCTTGGATTAAAGGGTTTTGAGATGTAATCATCAGCACCGATTTCAAGTCCAACAATTCTATCAACCTCTTCCCCTTTCGCAGTAACCATAATAATAGGAATAGGGTTGTTTTGGCTTCTTAAGCGGCGGCAAATAGATAGGCCATCTTCACCAGGAAGCATTAAATCGAGCACAATAAGATGGATAGATTCGCGAGTGAGCAGACGATCCATCTGATCGGCGTTTGCAGCAGTACGGATTTGAAAACCCTGCTCTGTCAAATAGCGCTCTAAGAGTGAACGCAGACGTAAATCATCATCCACGATTAGCACTTTATAACTTTCTTGCATTTTTTAAGCTCCCGAAGTGCAAATGCTTTTATTAGCGAATTCTATCATTGATAAGAATATTAAACCAAAACCAAAGAATAAATGTTAATAATTTATAGATAAAACTTGTTCATTAGCTCTAGTAAAGGGGATAAAACTATTTATTTATCTTATTCTGAATGATATTTGATAGATAATACGCAGTAATTAACTTCACCACCTGGTGTCTGCACGCTAATTTCATCATCAACTTGCTTACCAATAAGCGCTCTGGCAACAGGGGAATCAATAGAAATCCACTGTTTTGCTGGATCAAATTCATCGGGGCCCACAAGCCTAAAGGTTTTGACATTTTCGTCATTATCTTCAAGCGTGACCCAAGCACCGAAATAGACTTTTCCTTCTTGGCGAGGATCTGGGTCAACAATTTTTAGTTCATCAAGACGCTTTGATAAAAAACGAACACGCCTATCAATTTCACGTAATCGCTTCTTTCCATAAATATATTCAGCATTTTCTGAACGGTCACCTTGTGCCGCTGCTTCTGAAACCGATTGTGTGACACGCGGGCGCTCTTCTTTCCAAAGATATTTTAGCTCTTTGTCTAAGGCATACCAGCCATCACGAGTAATATAGTTACTTTTTGCCATTACGAATAAAAACTATCATCAACATTGAATTTCATAAAGGTACTATAGCGTGAATGTTAAAATAATCTGTTAATTTCCTCATAATTGTCGAGCTAGATAGGAAATTTGCCAAATTTTTTTAATGCTCTGCGTGTATAATAGCCATCTTTTTTAACTATTCCTCTCGGTAGGTAAATATTTTATGAATGAATCATTAAGCCGAATTATTGCAGATGAGCTCTCTGTTAAGCCCCAGCAAGTCCTTTCGGCTATAACGTTACTGGATGAAGGGAATACGGTGCCATTTGTTGCCCGTTATCGTAAAGAGGTCACAGGCGGATTAGATGATACGCAATTACGTCAATTAGAAACTCGCCTCAGTTACTTACGGGAACTCAACGATCGCCGCCAAACAATTTTAAAATCAATTGAAGAACAAGGAAAACTGACACCAGAACTGCGCTCTTCAATTAATGAAACTCAAAGTAAAACAGAACTGGAAGATCTCTATCTTCCTTATAAGCCTAAGCGCCGTACTCGTGGTCAGATAGCGATTGAAAATGGATTAGAACCCTTAGCGGATTTACTGTGGAATGAACCACAAAATAATCCAGAAGAAGCGGCAACCGCTTATATCAACGCAGAAAAAGGTGTTGATGACACCAAAGCCGCTTTAGATGGCGCACGTTATATTTTGATGGAACGTTTTTCAGAAGATGCGGGATTATTAGCAAAAGTTCGCCAATATTTATGGAAAAATGCGCATCTTGTTGCCAAAGTGATTGAGGGTAAAGAAGCTGAAGGGGCGAAGTTTAGTGATTATTTTGATCACCATGAGCCTATCGCTAATGTTCCCTCTCACCGCGCATTAGCTATGTTTCGTGGTCGTAACGAAGGTATTCTTCAATTATCACTTAATCCAGATCCGCAATTTGAAGAAGCACCCAAAGAGAGCTACGGTGAACAACTGGTTACAGAGCATTTAGGGTTACGTTTAAATAATCAACCTGCGGATAGTTGGCGTAAAGCTGTCGTAAGCTGGACTTGGCGTATAAAAGTTTTAATGCATATTGAAACCGAATTAATGAGCCAACTACGCGAAAAAGCGGAAGAAGAAGCAATTAATGTTTTTGCACGTAATCTTAATGATTTGTTGATGGCAGCGCCTGCTGGCATGCGTGCCACAATGGGGCTTGATCCAGGTTTACGTACAGGTGTTAAAGTTGCAGTTGTTGATAGCACCGGCAAATTAATTGCTACAGATACAATTTATCCACATACAGGACAAACGGATAAAGCGGCGGCAAGTGTAGCTGCGTTATGTATTAAGCATAATGTTGAATTAGTGGCGATTGGTAATGGTACGGCGTCTCGTGAAACAGAGCGATTTTTTGCTGAAACAGTAAAACGCTATCCAGAAGTGAAAGCGCAAAAAGTGATTGTTAGTGAAGCGGGCGCATCGGTATATTCAGCGTCAGAGCTTGCTGCTAATGAATTCCCTGATTTAGATGTTTCTATCCGTGGTGCGGTTTCTATCGCGCGTCGTTTACAAGATCCTCTGGCTGAACTTGTAAAAATTGATCCTAAATCAATTGGTGTGGGTCAATATCAGCATGATGTTAGCCAAACATTATTAGCGAGAAAACTTGATACTGTCGTTGAAGACTGTGTGAATGGTGTTGGTGTTGACTTAAATACAGCATCAGTACCGTTACTAACGCGTGTTGCAGGACTTAGCCAATCTATTGCTCAAAATATTATTAGCTGGCGCGATGAAAACGGTCGTTTTGTTGATAGAAAACAGTTACTCAAAGTGGCACGTTTAGGGCCGAAAGCCTTTGAACAATGTGCCGGTTTCCTACGTATTCGAGATGGTAAAAACCCGCTTGATGCTTCAACGGTTCACCCTGAAGCGTATCCTATTGTTGAAAATATTCTGCAATCTACCCATCAGAAAATTGATGATTTAATGGGTAATAGCGCTTTAATTTCACAAATAGATGCAAGAGCATTTATTACAGAGCAGTTTGGTCTGCCAACGATTAATGACATTTTAAAAGAGTTAGCAAAACCAGGGCGCGACCCACGTCCAGAGTTTAAAACGGCGACTTTCGCTGAAGGTGTCGAAACGATGAATGACTTAGTTAGTGGCATGATCCTTGAAGGGACTGTGACCAACGTGACTAATTTCGGTGCATTCGTTGATATCGGTGTACACCAAGATGGCTTGGTTCATATCTCTTCTTTAGCAGATCGATTTATTGAAGATCCACATACTGTGGTGAAAACTGGAGATATTGTTAAAGTTAAAGTTCTTGAGGTTGATTTAGCTCGTAAGCGCATCGCACTGACTATGCGTTTAGATGAAGTCGCGGGTGATAGTGATAAAAAACCATCATCATCAAATACCACGAATTCTGTTAGAAATAACAAAGGGCAAAAACCAGCTCGTAATAACCGTCAGCCAATGAATAATGGTAATAATGCAGGAAATAGCGCAATGGGTGATGCTTTAGCAGCAGCTTTTGGGAAAAAACGCTAATCGCTAATAGTGCATTTATTGCTATCGCATTAGTGAGTAAAAAGAACGAAAATAATGAGCGTGATATAATCAATATTGGTTATATCGCGTTTTTTATTACATATGATTTAGATGTTTTCTTTAGATGAAAATATTTATAAGAACTAATTAAATAGCAAAGTAATATAAATTCTCTTCCATTTTTTTATAGGTTTAATTTTAAACTGACTTAAGGGATATTGAAAAAATAATAGATAAAGCATTCTCTGTTTTATCTCTATATTTATTTGTTATTATTTTTATCATCCATCATCTATTCTCCCCATCGCCGATTGCCTTTATATTATCAAATAAGGGTTGATAGCCTTTTAACCTTATTATTACTGAGGTTTTTAAGGGTGACTCCTTGAGCTAAAACTGAAAAGTATTATTTCTGTTTATATCAACTCTACTTCAATTAATAGAATGAATATCTATGGGTTTATTTCACCTTTATTGGGTTATTAATATGAATTTAAATAAATTATCGTTTGGTTTGATCATGATTTCTGCTTCATTACTAGCAGGGTGTGCATCAGAATCTTCACGCTCTTTAGAAGTGGCTAAAGTAGCAACCTATAACACGACTTACACAGGTGCAAAAAGCGCGATTTCTATCGGTAAGTTTGATAACCGTTCTAGTTATATGAATGGGATCTTCTCTGATGGAGTTGATAGATTAGGAAATCAATCCAAAACTATTTTAATGACGCACTTACAACAAACAGGGCGTTTTAATGTATTAGACAGAGCCAATTTATCTGAATTAAAAGAAGAAGCCGGCATTAAAGGGCAAAGCCAACAATTGAAAGGCGCTACTTATGTGATCACTGGCGATGTGACAGAATTTGGTCGTAAAGAAGTCGGTGATCGTCAATTATTCGGTATTTTAGGTCGCGGTAAAACACAGGTTGCTTACGCAAAAGTGAATTTAAACGTTGTGAATGTGAATACATCAGAAGTCGTGTTCTCATCTCAAGGTGCGGGTGAATACGAGCTTTCTAACCGTGAAATCATTGGGTTTGGTGGAACAGCAAGCTATGACTCAACACTGAACGGTAAAGTGCTTGATTTAGCTATTCGTGAAGCAGTTAATAACTTAGTTGCAGGTATTGAGAGCAATGCTTGGCAGCCTTCAAAATAATGTGCATTTATAAGGATATAACGATGTCTAAATCATTAATAGGCCTTATTTTTGGGGCTTTATTACTGACGGGCTGTGCAAGTGGCCCTAAACCACTTTATAACTGGGACAGTTATCAACAAGTGGTATATCAGCACTACCAACAAAGTGAAAGTGATCCTCAAGCGCAAATTGATGCATTGAAGAAAAGTATTGAGCTTTCTCGTGCTAAATCATTGGGTATTCCGCCAGGATTACATGCACATTTAGGGATGTTATATGGTGCGACGGGTGCATTAGATTTAGCAATGGCCGAATTTAATGAAGAAAAAGTACTTTACCCTGAATCAGCGGAATTTATGGATCGTCTGATGAAAAACAAAGGAATGCAAAAATGAGTCGCTTATTCGCTTTAATATGCTTGGCTTTTGCGTTGGTATTAACGGGTTGCGCCCAACCTATCAAAACAGATTACACTGTCTTTAAACAGAGTAAGCCAAAAAGTATTCTTGTATTAGTACCTCAAAACCATACAACGGAAGTTGGAGCGGGGCACAGTTTCTTATCTCAAGTAACATATCCTTTGGCAGAAGCGGGATATTATGTTTTCCCTGTTGCTGTCGTTGAAGAGACATTTAAGCAAAATGGTTTATCCATGGCTGGGGATATTCATGCAGTAAGTCCTAATAAACTACGTGAAATCTTTGGTGCTGATGCTGTTTTATACTTAGATATCACAGAGTTCGGAACGACATATCAAATTATTTCTAGTGATACGCGAGTTACCGTTACTGCTAAGCTTGTTGACCTTCGTAATGGTGGTGTGTTGTGGAGTAGTTCTGCAACGGCATCAAGTACGGAAACAGACGGTTCATCAGGTAGTTTAGTAGGGATGTTGGTCTCAGCTGTTGTGAATCAAATTGTGAATACAGTATCAGACAAAAGCTACCAAATTGCAGGTATAACAAGTGTACGTTTACTTTCAGCAGGAAATGCGAACGGTATTCTATATGGTCCTCGCTCTCCTAGTTATGGTAAAGAAGCAGAATAAGCAAATGCAATAAAATAAGCATAAGAATGAAAAGGCTCTGTTTAATTAATTTAAAATAAGCAGAGCCTTATTTTATTTGCGAAATAATAATTATTCTTATTTGATGTTGGGTAATACTACCTATATTTATCACAGAATAAGTATGAAATAGAGAGTAAATAAAAAAGAGGAGTTGTCATTGAAAAGATAAACCATCCTTGGTTGCCAGTCCGTTTCCTTCCGTGGTTAATAATCCATAATTCGGGTATATAAAAGAGACTGATTAAATAAGAGAAACGTCAAAGAGAATAAGATAAGGTATGGGGGATGCTATCTTTCCTTGTAATATAGCGACCTTTATTCTTTAAATAGTCCTCAAATTTAAATCAAAACACGACCTAGTTGGATATTAATCAATGTTTGTCTCTAGGATATGTAATATTATAATTTAGGTAAAGATATAATTGTTACTATTATTATAATCATCGAATTAAGAGGGAATAAAAGAATAATAAAACTAATATAACGAGATATTTAATTAATTTAAATCGTATTTTGAGTAATATATCGTTTTAAACTCGGCGTAAAAGTTCTCCTCTGATATTTCACGATGAATTAAAACCACTAACATATTGAATAAACTTAATTTATTTATGAATATCTTTAATGGATAAGACTATTTTTACATAATGTGATTTGCATCACGTCATATATTTGAGTGTTATTGCCTATCAATAAGAAGATAGGGATTTATACGATACCTCTTTCGATCATATTCAGTTCCCGATTTATTGGTTACACTATTCTTTCAGATATTCATAATGTCTGTTTGCTGGTATGAGATATCAGCGGTTCACTTTTGGAAGGTAGAGGCATGTCAGAACAAACAATTATTTGGGATCTTGACCTGATCCATAAGTATAATTATTCAGGTCCTCGCTATACATCATACCCAACAGCATTAGAGTTTAATCAGCAATATGGCGATGATGATTTTATCAAAGCGACTCAACGCTATCATGAGCGCCCTTTATCGCTTTATGTTCATATTCCTTTCTGCCATAAGCTGTGCTATTTCTGCGGCTGTAATAAAATTATTACGCGCCATAAACATAAAGCAGATGAATATCTTGATGTTTTAGAAAAAGAAATTATTAACAGAGCACGCTATTTTAAAGACAGAAAAGTGACTCAAATGCATTGGGGCGGGGGTACACCTACTTTTCTGGATAAGCAACAAATTAGTCGATTGGTTTCGCTATTACGTCACCATTTTCATTTTGTTGATAATGCAGAACTCTCTATTGAGATTGATCCTCGTGAAATTGAGCTAGATGTTATCGACCATCTACGTTATGAAGGATTTAATCGCCTAAGTATGGGGGTGCAAGATTTCAATAAAGAAGTGCAACAAAAAGTAAATCGTGAGCAAGACGAAGCATTTATTTTTGCATTGGTAGAGCGTGCGCGTGAAGTGGGTTTTCACTCCACCAGCATTGACTTAATTTACGGCTTACCTAAGCAAACCAAAGAGAGTTTTGCCTTTACATTAAAACGCGTTATTGAACTATCACCAGATAGATTGAGTGTTTTCAATTATGCGCACTTACCTAATTTATTCGCGGCTCAGCGTAAAATTAAAGATGAAGATCTCCCTTTAGCAGAAGAGAAGTTAGAAATATTACAAGAGACAATTTCTACGCTGACAACAAACGGCTATCAGTTTATTGGTATGGATCACTTTGCTAAACCGGATGATGAATTAGCGGTTGCTCAGCGTAAAGGTATTTTACACCGTAATTTCCAAGGCTATACCACTCATGAAGAGTGTGATTTATTAGGCATGGGAGTTTCTGCAATAAGTATGTTAGGTGATAACTATGCGCAAAATGAAAAAGTATTGAAAGAGTATTATGCGCGCGTTAATAGTGAAGGAAATGCACTATGGCGAGGTTTATCTCTGACTAATGATGATTGTATTCGCCGCGATGTGATTAAAACCTTAATTTGTAATTTTAGTCTGCGTTTTTCTGATATTGAAAAAATGCACAATATTGTCTTCCATGACTATTTTAAAGAAGATTTAGAATTACTTGTGCCAATGAAGAATGACGGTTTAGTTGAAATAACAAAAGATGGTATTCAAGTAACACCAAGAGGGCGCCTGCTTATTCGTAATATTTGTATGTGTTTCGATACGTATTTACGAAATCAAATGCGCCAACGTCAATTCTCGCGTGTAATTTAATTGATGAAGGGTTAGGGGATCAATATTCCTCTATCCCCAACTCTTTTAATTTACGGGTTAATGTATTTCTGCCCCAACCTAATAATCGTGCTGCATCTTGTTTATGCCCTTGCGTATATGCTAAGGCGCTTAGTAAAAGAGTACGCTCAAATTGAGGTAATGCATCTGTTAAGATGTTTTCTTTCCCTTCTCCTAATGCTTCATCTGCCCATAATGAAAGATGCTGTGACCAATGTTGAGAAGCAGCAATTCGACTGATATTTTTTGCTTTCTCATCAGGTTGGCGAATTTCTTGTGGTAAATCTTGAGGCATAATCTCTTGGCTTGCCGTCATTACCGTTAACCAGCGACACACATTTTCTAATTGTCTGACGTTACCTGACCAGTTGTATTCCATCATTATTTGTAAACTTTGCTGATGAAGAACTTTGGCTTCGACACCCAATTCTTTTGCTGTTTTTTGCAGAAAATAGCGTGCTAAGCTAGGAATATCTTCGGTTCTATCGCGTAATGGTGGTAACTGAATGCGTATGACATTGAGGCGATGATAGAGATCTTCACGAAAATCACCGGCTTGAACTCGCCTTTCTAAGTCTTGATGAGTTGCGGCAATAATACGTACATCGACTTTTACTGGGGCATAACCGCCTACTCGATAAAATTGCCCTTCAGCAAGGACTCGCAGTAAACGTGTTTGAATATCAAGAGGCATATCACCAATTTCATCAAGAAACAGTGAACCGCCATTTGCTTGTTCAAATCGACCTTGGCGTACTTGAGAGGCGCCTGTAAATGCCCCTTTTTCGTGACCAAAAAGCTCTGATTCAATCAAGTCTTTAGGAATTGCCGCCATATTTAGCGCGATAAAAGGAGAGGACGCTCTTGGACTGTGGCGATGTAATGCATGTGCCACTAACTCTTTGCCTGTACCCGATTCCCCATTAATAAGTACACTAATTGAGGAGCGAGAAAGCCGACCAATAATACGGTAAACCTCTTGCATTGCAGGTGCTTCACCAATCATATCTGTAACTGATTGTAGCAAGGTTTCATCGGTATTCGGTTGTTTTTGTTCGCGATAATGAGTAATGGCGCGGTCAATTAATGCCAATGTTTCGTCGATATCGAACGGTTTTGGTAAGTAATCAAATGCCCCTTGTTGATAGGCATTAACGGCAGCGTCGAGATCAGAATGTGCCGTCATAATAATAACGGGCAGAGTTGGATATTGTTCTTTAATTATTTTTAAAAGAGATAAACCGTCGATATCAGGCATACGAATGTCTGATAACAATACATCAGGTTGTTCTGTATTGAGTGCATTAAGCACATCATTCGCATGTTCAAAGGCTTTACAAGACATACCTTCACGAGAAATGGCACGTTCAAGTACCCAGCGAATGGAGCTGTCATCATCAACAACCCATACATTTCCTTTTTGCATTGGTTATCTCCTACTTAATTGGTAAATAAATAGAAAATTCAGTATTTCCGGGCCAACTGGTAAATTCAATTTTACCTGCATGTTGATCTACTAAATTACGCGCAATAGAGAGCCCTAATCCATTACCACCTTCTCTACCACTCACCATGGGGTAAAAAAGCGTATCTTGTAGATGAGGAGGAATACCATCACCAGTATCAATCACATCTATACGCGCAGCAAGGCGGTGACGTTCGCCATGAAGTGTGATTTGAAAAGCTGTACGGGTACGCAAAATAATCGTTCCCCCTGTTTTTTCGACGGCTTGTAAGGCGTTGCGTGTAATATTTAGGAGTACTTGTTCTATTTGATCTGGGTAATGTGATAACTCAGGTAAGCTGGGATCGTAGTCTTTTAGTAAGGTGACATTTTCAGGGCATTCGAGCGAAATAAGCTGAGCAACACGCTCAACAACATGGTGAATACTCTGATGTATTTTTGTCCCTGGATGTTGGGGACCGAGTAATCTGTCCACCAGCACACGTAGGCGATCAGCTTGTTCAATAATGACTTGTGTATATTCCATTAAAGCTGGATCAGGTAAGGATTTTGCTAGCAATTGAGCCGCGCCCCGTAATCCTCCCAACGGATTTTTAATTTCATGTGCCAGCCCCCTAACCAATTCCCTCGCTGCCATTTGCTGTGCTTGTTGTATCTGCTCTTGGCTTAACCGGCGTTGACTATCCATAGGCGCCAGCTCCAGCAAAATGTGTTGCTCGGAAATAGGTTGGGCACTGAGCGACATTGTGTGTGATTGGTTATTTACAACCAATATCACTTCATTGTCGGTAAAGCTTTGTCCATTCGCTAATGTTTCACGCATTAAATCAGCATCAAAAGAGTAATAGCTGAAAAGGGCAGTGAAAGGCGTTTCAAATAATTTTCGACGGCTTTGTGCTAAAACCTGTAACGCGGAATGATTTGCGTAGCAAATAATAAACTCTTTGTTGATAACCAATACAGAGTGTATCAATGAGTTTAAAATTAATGTGTTGTCAGGTAAGTCTGCCGTTTCCATATTCAATACCCCGTTGCACCATTTTAGTGCATCTTACCTTTATTACATTAATGAACCAATGCGTAAGTGAAAAGACTGACTCCTTAAAGGGGAGAAAAGTGCCCATCCGAAGATGGGCAAAATAGCTTCACGGCAAAAAAAACAGTTTTACATCTAGGCTTAAGTTTTTATCAATAAAAGGTCTTAAGCGCTGTAATACATTTCAAATTCAAGAGGATGCGGAGCCATACGTACACGTTGAACATCAGCACGTAATAATTCTAAATAAGCATCAATAGCATCATCAGTAAATACACCACCGCGGGTTAAGAATTCACGATCTGCATTTAATGTATTTAATGCTTCTTCTAATGAACCTGCGACAGTTGGGATCTCTTTTGCTTCTTCTGGCGGTAAGTCATAGAGGTTTTTATCCATAGCATCACCTGGGTGAATTTTATTGATAATGCCATCAAGACCAGCCATTAACTGAGCCGCAAACGCTAAATAAGGGTTTGCTAAAGGATCTGGGAAACGGACTTCTATACGGCGCGCTTTCATGCTGGCAACCACAGGAATACGAATTGACGCTGAGCGGTTACGTGCAGAGTAAGCAAGCATTACAGGTGCTTCAAAACCTGGGACTAAACGTTTGTAAGAGTTAGTCGTTGGGTTAGTAAATGCATTTAGCGCACGAGCGTGTTTGATAATACCGCCGATGTAATACAGCGCCATTTCAGATAATCCGCCGTATTTGTCACCTGCAAATAGGTTTACACCGTTTTTAGACAGTGACATATGGCAGTGCATACCTGAGCCGTTATCACCCACTAATGGTTTTGGCATAAAGGTCGCTGTTTTGCCAAATACGTGAGCTACGTTTTGTACCACGTATTTATAAATTTGGGTTTCATCTGCTTTTTTGGTCATGGTATTAAAGCGAGTAGCCACTTCATTTTGACCCGCAGTTGCGACTTCATGGTGATGAGCTTCAACGACTAAGCCCATTTCTTCCATGATGTTACACATAGTAGAACGAATATCTTGTGATGAATCGACGGGTGGCAATGGGAAGTAACCACCTTTAACCATCGGGCGGTGACCTTTGTTGCCGTCTTCATATTTGGTATTGGTGTTCCATGCCGCTTCAATATCGTTGATAGCGTAAGATGCGCCAGAAATATCGTTTTTGAAACGAATATCATCAAATAGGAAGAACTCTGGCTCAGGTCCAAACAGTACTGTGTCTGCGATACCACTTGATTTTAAATAGTCTTCAGCACGTTTTGAGATAGAGCGTGGGTCGCGATCATAACCTTGCATTGTGCCTGGTTCTAAAACGTCACAACGAATAATCAGGGTTGGATCTTGGAAAAATGGATCAAGCATTGCGGTTGTTGCATCTGGCATCAGCACCATATCTGATTCGTTAATGCCTTTCCAGCCACCAATAGAAGAGCCATCGAACATTTTTCCTTCTTCAAAGAAATCATCGTTAACCTGATGAGCCGGAATAGTAAGATGTTGTTCTTTACCGCGGGTATCAGTGAAACGTAAGTCAATATATCTAACTTTATGTTCTTCAATCATGGATAATACATGTTCAAGGGACATAGGAACTCTCCTGGCGAATGGTTTTATTGAGTGCAGTGGCCTTACACATTTTTTCGGTGAATTTTTTGCTCACCTAAATTCTATTGCGAAAAGCATGCCAACTTATCTAAAAAGGGATATATACTGTATTGATGAAGTTTAGTGTAGAATATCTCCTGTGATTTTTTAATTATTGCACAAAGTTGGTGCAAATTAAGCCTAATTAATTGCACTGTTTTGGTGCAAGCGAACGGATACTACTAAATTCTGAGGCGTGAAAAGGATCACAATTCAATTAATTGCATATTGTTAAGCAATCATTATTGTGATCTTGTTTAGTCTCTCGTCTAAAGCGTGTACAATACTGCGCTTATTTCTACAATGCCTGAGGCAAATTTTGTGATCGAAAACTTGCGTAATATCGCCATCATCGCCCACGTTGACCATGGTAAAACAACTATCGTCGATAAATTACTACAGCAATCTGGTACGTTCGGTGAACGTGAAACCGTTGCTGAGCGCGTGATGGACTCAAATGATCTCGAAAGAGAGCGCGGAATTACTATTCTTGCGAAAAATACAGCGATTAAATGGAATGACTATCGTATCAATATCGTAGATACCCCAGGACACGCCGACTTCGGTGGTGAGGTAGAACGCGTTATGTCTATGGTAGACAGCGTTCTATTGCTGGTTGACGCGATGGATGGCCCAATGCCACAAACTCGTTTTGTGACACAAAAAGCGTTTGCTAACAACTTAAAACCAATTGTTGTTATCAATAAAGTTGACCGCCCTGGTGCGCGTCCAGACTGGGTTGTTGATCAGGTATTTGACCTGTTCGTAAACTTAGGCGCAACTGACGAACAACTTGATTTCCCAATTATCTATGCATCTGCATTAAACGGTATTGCGGGAACAGATTACAATGACATGGCTGAAGATATGACTCCGTTATATGAAGCTATTGTCAAATATGTAGAGCCACCAAAAGTTGATCTGGACGGCACATTCCAGATGCAAATTTCTCAGTTGGACTACAACAACTACCTAGGTGTTATCGGTATCGGTCGTATTAAGCGTGGTAAGGTTAAACCTAACCAGCAAGTGACTATCATCGATAGCGAAGGTAAAACTCGTAACGGTAAAGTCGGTAAAGTGTTAGGTCACTTAGGCTTAGAACGTATTGAAGTTGAAGTCGCAGAAGCTGGCGATATCATCGCAATCACAGGTTTAGGCGAACTGAATATTTCTGATACGATCTGCGAAACAGGTGCTGTTGAAGCATTACCTGCATTAGCCGTTGATGAACCAACTGTTAGCATGTATTTCTGTGTTAATACTTCACCTTTCTGTGGTCGTGAAGGTAAGTTTGTGACTTCTCGTCAGATTTTAGATCGTCTGAAAAAAGAGTTAGTCCATAACGTAGCATTACGTGTAGAAGAAACTGAAGATCCAGATGCATTCCGTGTATCAGGTCGTGGTGAGCTTCACCTGTCAGTTCTGATTGAAAATATGCGTCGTGAAGGTTACGAATTAGGTGTATCTCGTCCTAAAGTTATCTTCCGTGATATTGACGGCCGTAAACAAGAGCCTTTCGAACAAGTCACTATCGATATTGAAGAACAGCACCAAGGTGATGTGATGCAAGCGATGGGTGAACGTAAAGGCGAAATGCGTGATATGCAACCAGATGGTAAAGGACGTGTACGTTTAGACTACATTATCCCTAGCCGTGGTCTGATTGGTTTCCGTACTGAATTTATGACCATGACATCAGGTACTGGTTTACTGTATGCAACATTCAGTCACTATGATGATGTTCGTCCAGGTGAAATCGGTCGCCGTAATAACGGTGTTATGATCTCTAATGGCCAAGGTAAAGCCGTTGCTTACGCACTGTATAGCTTACAAGACCGCGGTAAATTATTTGTGACTCATGGTGCAGAAGTTTACGAAGGCCAAGTGATTGGTATTCATACTCGCTCTAATGACTTAACAGTAAACTGTTTAACGGGTAAAAAGCTGACTAACATGCGTGCTTCTGGTACAGATGAGGCGACAACGCTGACTCCACACCTGAAACAAACATTAGAACAAGCATTAGAATTTATTGATGACGATGAGTTAGTTGAAGTAACTCCGCAGTCTATTCGTCTGCGTAAGCGTTATCTGTCAGAAAACGATCGTCGTCGTGCTTACCGTAGCAAAGACTAATTCGTTATTTATTCTGATAACATAATTCTTAGGGCGCGTTTAGCGCCCTGAGTTTATACTCGTCATACTTTAAGTTACAGGGTTGACTGCGTTCAACTAGTCGCCTATCTGTAACTTAAATTATTTAGAGTATGTGGTACTAGTTGTACTATCAGACGAATGCGGTGGGAAATTTGCCACCGCATAAGTTTTCTCTTAATCACGCCTTTATTTCCCCTTTGTATCCCACTCTTTTTATTTACAACTTAAGTATTGTTTATTGCCTTAAATACAACTTTAAAGTTGTTTTTGTTGCTACATACAATTTATGAGTTGTTTTTTTGGTTGTCATACAACTAGAGTGTTGTATACATTGCCAATGTAATCACTAAAATGGTTTAGAGCTAATCATGAAAACTATTAATGAAATTGCTAATTTAATTACAGAGCAACGTAAAAAATTAGGTATTGAACAAAAAGATATGTATTTACGTATCGGTATGAAACAGCAGCAATACCAACGTATAGAATCAGGAAGTGATTTAAAACTATCAACCTTACTAAGAGTATTAGAAGGACTAGATTTAGAGTTATCAATCAGAACTAAAAATTCTCATGTAAACCCTATGATTGCAAGTACTGCAATAGCGAATAAAAGCGAAATTGATTTGAAAGATGATGGGGATGATCTCGACTTTTGGTTTAAAACAAAGGAATAAGGTATGAATAAGTAGATAGAGAAAGTGGAAGGTCTTAAGATTCAGCTGTATGGAATTGATGTTGCGGTTATTGCTCATTATGTAAAAATATACTGACATTTAATCCCCATTTTGTCAGGATGCCAAAAGAAACTCGACCGACTTTCACATTAAGGCAGCTATCTGATCCTGATTATTTAAATAAGCCTCAAATTCGAACACAGAAAATCTCGCCTGTACTATCTAATTTGTTACCTGAAGGTGTATTAAGGGAATACACCGCGAATGCATTAAAATGCCACGTTGATAATGAGTTTGCTATTCTTGCTTATTTAGGTGCAAATTTACCAGGAGCCATTTTAGTAACTCCTATAAAAGCAGGTGGTGTGCCTGATTGGGCACTTGAGCATCGTTTATCGACAGAACCTCTACAAATCGATATTAAACATGTTGATAAAAAATTTTCATTAGCGGGAGTACAGGTTAAATTCTCTTCATCTTTCATTAAAGGTCGATACCATATTGATGAAGATACTTTACAAGATATGTGGATTATAAAAACACCGCCTACCATTCATAAAGGTGTTCCTGTTAATGAATATACTTGTATGAAATTAGCGGAAAGTGTCGGTGCTGATATCCCTGAAATAAGGCTTATTGAATTAAATCAGTTAAAAAACTTACCTGATATTCAATTACCAAATGAGCCATATGCCTATGGCATTAAACGTTTTGACCGTAGTGGAGAAGGGCGTATTCATACAGAAGATTTTGCTCAAGTATTCGGGTTATTTCCGTCAGATAAATATCAAAAAATTAATTATGAGCAAATAGGCAAAGTTATTTATGAAACAAGCTCGGAACGTTTAAAAGATATTCAGCAAATGGCTAGAAGATTACTCATTAATATTTTATTGGGTAATGGTGATGCTCATTTAAAAAACTGGACATTAATCTATCACAATCGTATTTCACCTCAGTTATCACCTTTATATGATGTTGTATTTACAGAACCCTATATCAAAGAGGATAAACTAGCTTTGAATATGGCCGGAACAAAGCACTGGTTTGATATATCAATGGGGCATTTTGAGCGTTGGGCTGAAAAAGCCGATTTACCTTGGGTCGCTATTAAGCCTCATTTACTTGATGTTGTTATAACAGCAAGAACGCAATGGCCTTCATTATTACAACAGCTTCCAATGCTTGATGAGCATAAAGAAAAATTATCATTACATTGGGCGCAGTTGCATGATGATTTTAAAATTGTATAAACATAAACGAGGAGAGAACGTTTTATCATCACCTCATAATTCCATTCTAGATAATGATGCTTCTAGTCTCATTTTTCCGTTCTCCCTCTTCTGGTTTTCTGTTTTACAAAAAAATTAAGTGTGATTATTGTACTTTTTTGGTGTTTAAGCCTGTTCAGTAAAGCGATTTATGATTAAAGTAAAATGAGTTTTCTATTATGGAGAGGATTTATGCTTTATATCTTTGATATGGGTAATGTGATTATTGATATCGATTTTAACCGAGTATTCGCAGTATGGAGTAAGCTGAGTGGTGTTCCATTAGCAAGCATAAAAAAGGATTTCACCGCCGGTGAAGTTTTTAAATTACATGAGCGCGGTAATATTACAGATATCGAATTTGCTGAAGAAATTAACTCAGAACTTGGCATGAGCTTAAGCTTTGAGCAATTCGCTGAAGGATGGCAGGCTATTTTTATCGCAGTAAGACCTGAAGTCATTGATATAATGAATAAATTAAGAGAGCAAGGACATCGGGTTGTGGTGTTATCAAATACTAATCGTTTACACCAAGATTACTGGCCAGAACACTATCCTGAAATCGCGGCTTCTGCTGATTTTCTCTACTTGTCGCAAGATCTTGGCATGAGAAAACCCGATCCTGAACTCTTTAAGTATGTTTTAGAATCTGAAGATGTTGAAGCACAAGATGCCGTTTTCTTTGATGATGTAAAAGCCAATGTTGATGCTGCTATTGCTGTGGGTATAAAGGGTGTACATGTCATTGATAAACAGACCATCATTGACTACTTCAAAGATTATGATTTTTCTCTCCCAGTAGAAGAATAATGCTATTGTAAGGATAACAATAGATTGAATTTGTTATCCTTTTTTATTGATTTATTTTGGAGAGAGCATGATCGCGTTAATTCAACGAGTGACACAGGCAAAAGTGGATATTGCAGGTGAAACTGTCGGCGCTATTAATCAAGGTTTATTGGTTTTATTAGGTGTAGAGAAAGACGACAACGAACAGAAAGCCAAAAGATTATGTGAGAAAGTATGCGGCTATCGTATATTTAGTGATGAAAACGACAAAATGAACCTAAATGTGCAACAAGCAGGTGGTAGTCTATTAGTTGTATCTCAATTCACACTTGCCGCGGAAACACAAAAAGGAATGCGTCCAGGGTTTTCGAACGGTGCGCCCCCAGAATTAGCGAAAAATCTCTATCACTACTTTATTGAACAATGTCAGCAACAAGGCTTAGAAACGCAAACAGGTCAATTTGCTGCTGATATGCAAATCACACTGACTAATGACGGCCCAGTCACCTTTTGGCTGCAAGTATAACGTCAAACGTACAGTCGTGTTAAAAGGAGCTCAGATATGTACCATTTACGGACCCCAAAGACAGAGGCAGAATTTGATGCCTATTATGCTTTTCGCTGGGAAATGCTTCGTAAACCTCTACATCAACCTGAAGGCTCTGAAAAAGACGGTTATGACACTCTTGCTCATCATCAAATGGTTGTTGATGAAACAGGACAACCCGTTGCGATTGGGCGACTCTATATTAATGCCGACAATGAAGGTGCTATTCGCTTTATGGCGGTGCGTACAGATGCACAAGGTAAAGGTTTAGGCACATTAGTGGCTATGGCGCTAGAGTCGCTTGCTCGCCAAGAAGGTATAAAACGGATCGTGTGTAGTGCACGAGAAGAGTCTGTAAGCTTCTTTGAAAAGTTAGGTTATGAAAATTGTGGTTTAGTGACAGGTCCTCAAACGACACCCATTAAGCACTTTTTTATGAAAAAAAGTATTGAGTCTTTGGATGATATTCTTCATCGACCAGATTGGTGTGCAGAATTACAAAAACAATGGCATCAACATATTCCTTTAAGTGAAAAAATGGGATTACGTATTACTCAATACACAGGAACCCGTTTTTATACCACTATCCCTGAAGCAGGAAATCAAAATCCTCATCACACTATTTTTGCAGGTAGCCAATTTTCACTCGCAACATTAACAGGTTGGGGATTGATTTGGCTATTAATGCAAGAACATAAGTTGCAAGGTGATATTGTGCTGGTGGATGCACATATTCGTTACCGCAAACCTGTATCAGGGCGTCCTGCTGCCGTTGCTGATATGGAAAATTTAAGTGGGGATTTAGGGCGACTAGCGAAGGGAAGCAAGGCACGTATTAAGTTGGACGTCGATATTTGTGGTGATGAAGGTGTCGGTGCTGTTTTTAGCGGCACTTATATTGTTTTACCTTCACAAAATAAGCAGTGCTAATTCAGCTATCTATCTTTAGAGTAACTTAAAGGGAAATCACTATTTTCTTTTGGGTTACCTTTTCTATTTTCTGCGTTTTTTATTAAAAAAACAGAGTATAAAAAATCTATTCTTGAATGCTGGTGTTATAGAGTTTCTATCGCTATCCAATTGATGTATATTTCGCAGTTTACGGAGGGAAGCATGGACACCAATTTATCTACTCGTCTTAATAAATATATCAGTGAAAGCGGGATCTGCTCACGTCGTGAGGCTGACCGTTATATTGAGCAAGGACTTGTCCTTATTAATGGCAAACGCGCTGGTATTGGCGATCAAGTATTTGCTGGCGATGAAGTCAAAGTCAATGGTCGATTGATTGAAGCACAGGATAACTCTGAGCTGGTTTTGATTGCGCTGAATAAGCCTGTGGGTATTGTGAGTACCACAGATGATGGCGAAAAAGATAATATTGTTGACTATGTTAACCACAGTACCCGTATTTTCCCAATTGGGCGTTTAGATAAAGATTCACAAGGATTGATTTTTCTGACCAACCACGGTGATTTAGTCAATAAAATCCTACGTGCAGGTAATGATCACGAAAAAGAGTACCTTGTGACAGTGAATAAGCCGATCACAGATGAATTTATTCATGGAATGGGTGCGGGTGTTCCTATCATGGGACAAAAAACCAAGAAATGTAAGGTCAAGAAAGAAGCGCCGATGGTGTTTCGTATTACCTTAGTTCAAGGATTAAATCGCCAAATTCGCCGTATGTGTGAATATTTTGGTTATGAAGTCACTAAGCTTGAACGCATTCGCATTATGAATGTAAGCTTATCGGGATTACCTGTTGGCGAATGGCGTGATCTGACCGATGATGAACTCATTACCTTATTTGAAGCGATTGAAAAATCGACTTCTGAAGCGTCACCAAAACCAAAGCAAAATAAGCCGAAAAAACAAATTAGTAGTAATGCGAAAGCATTGGGTATTCATATTCCTCAAACAAAAACCAAAGAAACGGAAAATAATTCCCGTAAGCGTTTTGTTCAGCCTGGTCGTAAAAAGAAAAAACGTTAATTTTATCTGTGAAAATGCGATAAAAAAAACACCTGAAAGGGTGTTTTTTTGTTTGTTCTATTTAAGACAAATTATTGCATCGATAAAATTAGTCTAAATTAAGCTCATTTAATTTATTTTGGCGACGTTCAAGTACGATCGCTGCAAGTTCTGCATCCATAACTCGCTCAATTAATACATCATAGTCTTCTTTAGAAAGGCAATAGAACAACGGAGTTTTATTGTCATCACACACAAGCAGTGTGCTGTTGTCTTCAAGTGCAGTTAAAGGAGATTGTTGAAACATATTTAAAGATATTTTTTCAGGGGAAAAATCTTCGTCAGACATGAAAACTCCACAATAAAGAAAAGGGCATTAGCGCATTGTAACGCTTTTTATAAAGGGAGCAATCCGTGCTCCTGCGAAAGATCAATATTATAGGTGATTAATTATCTCGCCATTTTGTATCACTGAGTTGAGTATTTGTTGTTCATCTTTACTTCCCGTTAATGTGCCATTAAGTGTTGATGCCACTGGGTTTGAACGTAAATCACCTTTCAATTTTAGTGTGAACTGGCCTATTTCATCAGAGTAGGTTGTTTTTAAACCTAATGTATAAGGCGTTGATAAAGGTACATTTAGACCATTAGCAATAAGTGAAAATTGGCGCTGTTGGTTAGATTGCACTAAACCTGCTGAACCTCGAACAATGCCATTACCAATAAATGCTGAATATTGCTCAACAATAGCGTTATCTTGTTGAGTGACAATTTTTAAATCAGGGCGACGTAATTCAATGCGATTTAACGTACCACTATCGGCATTTAATATGGCTGAACCTTGCCATAATCCCCATTCACCTTCTTTTGCAACCACTAAATTTCGCAGTTTTCCTGTTAAGTTGGTGAATTGGAATGGAAATTCTGGTGTGATATCAATCAAGATAGATTGATTGATAGATAACTGTTCGATAGTGATATTTTGAATATTACTCTTGTTATCTATTGGTTTAGCTAAAAAGTTGAGCCAATTTTCAGGTAGCGTATATAAAATGCCTGATAGTGTGGCGTCTTGGATAGTGATGGTTTTATTGTCTTTATTCCAATGACCAGCAAGCTTAATTAAGCCTTTTTCATAGCGTAGACTGAGGTTATCTAGATTAAGTTGATTGTTTTGCTGGTTGAGTTTTGCGATAAGATCAGTGAAGTGTTCATCTTGAAAAACAACGTCATTTGTATTGAGTTCACCAGTTGTAAATGAAAGAGCGTTATCCCAACTAAACTGAGAAAATTGCCCATCAAATCCACTGATTGCCCACTGTTTTCCTTCAGCAGTAAAATCAACAATATTGAGTGCTCTTATGCTAATACGGGGATATTCAGAGAGAGACTGAATTAATTCGTTAAAGGTTTGCGAGGATTGCCAGCGCAAGCCATTCATATAAACTTCATCAAATTTCCATTGATTATCTTGATATTGACCACTTAATGAAAGTGAACCACTGAGTAAGCGGGTGCCTAGTTTCTCTATTTGAATATTATCGGGTTGGTATTCACCGGAAATAATAAAGTTACTAAAATGATTGTTGTTTATTGAGCCTTCTGCAATCGAAAATTGGAAATGACCCGCACCAATAACATCATTTAATGTTGGTTTCCAAGGTGTAATACCACCTGTTATTTTGTCAGCATTAAACGTGATATCCACAGTATTGTTGCTCAATGCCATATTTTTAAATTGCAAAATATCAGCACTTAGTGGCATGGCTGGCGATTTACCAGTGAGCTTAATTGAACCGTTTTCTAAGGTGATTTTTTGTAGATGAGATGGTGTGGTAAAAAATTGCCAATTCAATCTAATTTGCGCTGATTTTGCCGATACTGTGGCTTTATCTTGTTTAGGATTAACGAGGAGATCATGAACAATGACTTGTTCGGGTTGCATAAGATCATGCTCAATACCTGAGAAGCGAATATCATAGTCAGTGTATTGTGTCAGCCATTCACTGGTTTTTTGTGCGCCCCACTGAGTCTGAATAAAAGCGTAAATTATAATAATAAATAAAATAACGATAAGTATCAGAGATACCAAACTTTTCATCAGCCAGCGCATAACCTTTCTCCTGTTTTATACTCCATCAAAACAGTATACAGTTATGCCTGAAAACTGAGCGATGCTCAAGTCATCATCGGATAAATCAAAGAGATTTTGCCTACTTATTAGTTATCTCGGATATCCTCGTGATCAAGCTTTGTGTATGTGGTGACGGCTTAGGTAATTTTTCTAAACACTTATTCACTTCTTTAAGTATTTCTATAACGGATTGAGAGTACTGGGTTTCTTCGACGGTTAATTTTCTTTGATGTAACTTATTACCGTAATTAATAAGTTGAGATATTAACTCATTAGGCTCGATATTTCCGGAGCGATAAACATCGTAGAGATTAGGTGTAGTACTGGATTGATTTTGTAAGTAATTAAATGAATATTGAAGGGCATCTGCTTTGTCTTTATTGGCAGGATTATTCAGGCATGGATTTATTAAAAACGTGTGTAAATCTATGTTGATATGCTTTAAGTTAAATTCAGCAACAGACTTATTTCCTAAATAAGCAAATTTATGGTCACTATTAAACAATGAAAGAATGGAATCTTTGAGATAAGTAAAAAATTGCCCAATAGTTTGTATATGAAAATCTTTAGTAGATGGGTGATTTTTTAAGTATTCAAGTGCAGTGTTTGTCATTGGGGTAAGAGGTATTGGCATCTTATTTTCCTTTGAATTTTAGTAAGAAGATGAATATTAATTACTGTAATTAAAAGGAAAAGGCTTTTATAAAAATGCCATTAGCCTAAAAGTAATAAATAAAACGCTATTTTTTATTATGAAGATAGCGCTTTATTATTATGTTGCTAATTAATGATTATTTTTCTGGTGGAAAAATAAGATTTAAAATAATGGCAGTTAAACCACCAGCAGCAATACCTGAGGACAGCAATGTTTTTAGCCAATCCGGTGCAAACTGCAAGATTTGAGGCTGCTGTGAAACGCCCAATCCTACTGCAAGTGAAATCGCAAGGATCATGATGGCTCGGCGGTTTAGTGCTTCTTTGGAAACAATACGTACACCAGATGCAGCTATCGTACCGAACATAACTAATGTGGCTCCACCTAATACGGGTTCAGGAATTCTTTGCACAAATTCTGCAACGAATGGAAATAAGCCTAAGATAACGAGCATTGCGGCAACAACATAACCTACATAGCGACTTGCAACGCCTGTTAATTGAATAACGCCATTATTTTGACCAAAACAAGAATTTGGGAAGGTATTGAAAAATGCCGAAACCATAGAGTTAATTCCATTAGCCAATACGCCCCCTTTAATACGTTTCATATACAAAGGACCACTAACGGGTTGCTCTGAAACATCTGAAGTTGCTGTAATATCCCCAATGGTTTCTAGTGATGTGATCATAAACACCAGCATTAAAGGAATAAGCAAATGCCAATCAAATGACAACCCATAATAAAAGGGTTCAGGAATAGTCATGAAAGGTGTTTCTTGATGTTCTGCTGGTGTGGGCAACATATCTAAAGCCCAAGCAAGAACATAACCCACAGCCATTGCAATGACCAAAGAAGCAACGCGTAAATAAGGATTTTTTTGTCGATTAAGTAAAATAATAACAATAAGTACAGAGCCTGCTAATAACAGGTTTTGTGGTGAACCGAAGGTATTATTTTCAATGGCTGCATAACCACCACCAATAGAGGTTAATCCAACTTGAATTAAAGAGAGACCGATTATCATCACTACGACACCTGAAACTAACGGTGTAATGATGCGTCTTGCTAAATGAAGGACGCGAGAAAGGACGATTTCGGTTAATGAGGCAACCATTAATGTACCAAAAAGTGCCGCCATCATTGTTGGAATATCCGCCCCTCCATTTTTTAGCGCTAATCCGCCCATAATCAAAGGTGCGACAAAATTAAAGCTAGTACCTTGAATTGATAACAATCCTGAACCTATCGGTCCCCATGCCCGAATTTGAATAAGAGAGGCAATGCCTGATGCAAATAAAGACATGCTGATAATGCGTTGAGTATCGTGTGCAGGTAATCCTAATGCTTGGCAAATGAGGATCGCAGGTGTGATAACCGCAACAAACATGGCTAAGAGATGTTGGCAAGCAGCAAAAAGTGTTTGTGGTAATGGCGGTTTCTCTTCTAAAGCAAAAAGAAGTTCGCTATTTTTTTTAATTGAAACGTCACTATTTTTAGGCAAATTTTGATTTTCTGAAGTAACCATGGTGTGAATTTCTTATTCGACAAAAACGGTATTTTAATGATCTGCGCCACAAAAGCAATCGTTTGCGTAAAAATGATGTTATCAAAATGCATAAGAGGTGCTCACATTTTTATATGTTTTAACTTGTGTTTGTCTCCGTTTTTTTTTCTAATCGGGGATACCTGCTTTTGGCGTTGTTTATGGATGAACTTAGCGTCGTAGTATTTTTATATAAAATTAACAAATAAGACGGGGTACATAAATGTATCATCTTGATGTTTATGGCACGCTGGTTGCGGCCACTTTGGTTCTCTTGATCGGACGTAAGTTAGTGAAATCTGTTCCTTTTTTAGAACGGTATACGATCCCAGAGCCCGTTGCAGGTGGGCTACTTGTTGCTGTTCTTCTATTAGCATTCAAATCTTTTATGGACTGGGAAGTGAGTTTTGACCTCTCATTAAAAGATCCATTAATGCTGGCATTCTTTGCAACAATTGGTTTAAACGCAAACCTCGCAAGCTTAAAAGCGGGAGGAAAAGCGCTTTTTATTTTCATCTTTGTTGTTGTTGGACTGTTGTTAGTACAAAACACAGTCGGTATTGCATTAGCAGAAATGTTAGGTCTTGATCCATTAATGGGATTACTTGCTGGCTCGATTACATTATCGGGTGGTCATGGTACAGGGGCTGCTTGGGGTAAAACCTTTGTTGAAAATTATGGTTTTATGAGCGCGTCTGAAGTGGCGATGGCTTGTGCTACTTTTGGTTTAGTGTTAGGTGGATTGATTGGTGGCCCAGTTGCACGCTACTTAATCAAAAATATCCCAACGCCAGGATTAGGTGCTGACGACCATGAAATGCCAACAGCGTTTGAGAAGCCGACAACAGGCCGAATGATCACTTCAATGGTTTTATTAGAAACTATTGCGATGATCTCTATCTGTTTAATGGCAGGTACGTTCCTTTCTCAACTGTTAGAAGGTACAGCATTCTCATTACCGACCTTTGTGTGCGTTCTGTTTATTGGTGTTATTTTAAGTAATAGCCTTTCAATGCTTGGGTTCTACCGTGTTTTTGATAGAGCGGTATCAGTCTTAGGTAACGTGAGTTTATCGTTATTCTTAGCGATGGCATTAATGAGCTTGAAATTATGGGAGCTTGCGTCACTGGCGATACCAATGCTGGTTATCCTTGGTGTTCAAGCAGGTGTAATGGCACTGTATGCCATTTTTGTAACTTTCCGTGTCATGGGAAAAAACTACGATGCCGCGATTTTAGCAGCAGGTCACTGTGGTTTTGGTTTAGGTGCTACACCAACGGCGATTGCAAATATGCAAGCTGTAACAGACCGTTTTGGACCGTCTCATCTTGCGTTCTTGGTCGTACCTATGGTCGGTGCATTCTTTATTGATATTGTGAATGCAATAGTGATTAAACTGTATCTGATGCTACCGTTTTTTACGCCTATAGTTGCAGGGTAGTTTGGTTGCTATAAATTAAAAGAGTTTCAAAAACGTTAAAGAGCACCTCAATGTTGAATATCGACATTGAGGTGTTTTTCTATGTGTATTTAACTTACGAATATTTCAAGATCAACCCAAAGCGAGATGAAACGCACGCTAAGCCATGCAAAAAAGTAACCTTAAGCTTGGCTATATTGTGTCTTGGCAGGCAGCCAGCGTTCGATTAAGGCTTGAGAATGCTTAGGGTAGTGTTGATGCAGGTAACGAGCGATACGTTGAACTTCAGGAACAAGTCCTTGGTCGCGTAACAAGTCAGCGACTTTAAATTGTGCATTACCCGTTTGCTTAGTGCCTAAAAGCTCACCAGGACCACGAATTTCGAGATCTTTTTGTGCAATCACAAAACCATCATTGCTATCTCTTAATACCTGCAATCGCAAACGTGCTGTTTGAGTGAGTGGTGTTTTATATAACAAGACACAATGAGAGGCGATAGCGCCTCGGCCTACACGTCCGCGTAATTGGTGTAACTGTGCGAGTCCCAGTCGTTCTGGGTTATCAATGATCATTAAACTTGCATTAGGTACGTCAACACCGACTTCAATCACTGTTGTCGCGACTAAAAGTTGAAGCTCATTTTCTTTAAATGCGGCCATTACAGCTTGTTTCTCTGCGGGTTTCATTCGCCCGTGTACCAATCCCACTTTGATTTCAGGGAGTGCAATTGTAAGCTCATCATAGATAACTTGAGCTGCTTGCGCTTCAAGAACATCAGAATCTTCAATTAAGGTACATACCCAATAGGCTTGTCGCTTTTCTTCTGTGCAAGACAGCCTGATGCGTTCAATAATGTCATTACGGCGAGTATCAGGGATAGCGACAGTAGTAACAGGTGTGCGCCCCGGCGGTAATTCGTCGATGATAGACGTGTCCATATCAGCGTAGGCTGTCATCGCTAATGTTCGAGGGATCGGCGTTGCTGTCATCACTAATTGATGGGGATGAAAGCCTTGCTCTTCGCCTTTTTTCCACAACGCGAGACGTTGATGTACGCCAAAGCGGTGTTGCTCATCAATAATCACTAAGGCTAGAGAGTGAAACTTAACTTGTTCTTGGAATATAGCATGCGTTCCAATAATGATGGAAACGTCACCATTAGCAATGGCATTTTGCTGTGTTTCACGCGCTTTTCCTTTCTGTTTTCCTGCTAACCAACCCACTTGAATACCAAAAGGCTCAAACCATTTTTTAAAGGTTAATGCGTGTTGCTCTGCCAACAATTCTGTTGGTGCCATTAAAGCCACTTGTTTGCCATTAGCAACAGCACGCAATGCACTTAGTGCTGCAACTAAAGTCTTACCTGAACCTACATCCCCTTGGATCAACCGCATCATCGGATAGTCTTTTTCTAAATCTATTTCTATTTCATGGACGACACGTTGTTGTGCATTCGTAGGGGTAAAGGGGAGTGATGATAGAAATTGTTGGCGTAACGTAGAGGTACTTGGCATAAACAATGGCTCTGCACGATAAGATTGTGCGCCAGCTCTTGCATTGAGCATACCTAGATTGTGGGCGAGTAATTCTTCAATAATTAGCCTTTTTTGCGCAGGGTGCTGTCCTTTCTCAAGCTCCGCAAAAGCGATATCAGGTGGAGGATTATGCAGAGTGCGTAATGCCGTGGCTAACGGAGGTAAACCATGAATAAATTGTTCGGGCAATAATTCGTTAATAGCACAGGTATCGAGTAATTCTAAGGCTTGCTCTATTAATTTGCGTAGTGATGTTTGGCGTAAGCCTTCTGTTGTTGAATAGATGGGCGTGAGCGTTTCTTGCAGTTTAACTTCCGAACCTGCAACTTTGATTTTGTATTCAGGGTGAATAATTTCTGGTCCACGGCTTCCCCGTTTAACTTCGCCATAAGCAGTGACTTGTTTACCTTGAGCAAGGTTATTTTTCATTGCGGCAGTAAAGTTAAAAAAGCGAAGGGTTAAAATGCCAGAGCCATCAGAAATTTGGCAGGTCATCATTTTTCGTCGACCAAAAGTGACTTCGGTTCTTAGAATTTCACCTGAAACAGTGGCCGGAATGCCGGGAAGCAGATCGCTGATAGCATAGAGGTGTGTTTGATCTTCATAACGCAAAGGAAGGTGGAGTAACAAATCCTCAATAGTCACAAGCCCTATTTTTGCCAGCTTGTCTGCCTGACTTGCACCTACGCCGTGAAGAGTGGTTAAGGGGATTGCATCAAGCAGTTTTCCTTTCATGGGATCAATACTCCGTCTTTTTTAATTTCCTAAGTTGTTTTTGCGTCATTTGCATTTCTGCCCACCATGACTCAGGTGCTTCAATCTCACCGTTACCATTAATATAAGGGCGAGGCAGTCCTTTTCGACGAGAAACTTCTGCCAATACTGGGTATCCGCCTTCAAAGAGAAGAATTTGTTGTTCTTCTTCCGTTAAGGTGCTTTCTGTTCGATTATACATACCCGCAGCCTGACGTTGGCGTTGTGCTTCATATAAAATTAGTGCACTGGCGACAGAAACATTTAGGGATTGTACCATTCCCATCATCGGCACAATAATATCTTGATCTGCAAGCGCGATAGCATCTTGTGAGATACCCGTTTTTTCTTGCCCCATAATAATACAAGTCGGGCGTGTGTAATCAATCTCACGGAAATCAACCGCTTTATCTGAGAGATGAGTCGCAAGAACTTGCATACCTTGGGTGCGAAAGGCGCTAACTGCATCTGTAATCGTAGGATGAGTTTCTACATTGACCCAACTGTTACTCCCAGCCGCAGGTGAAACTAACATCCGCATTTTTTCTTCAGGCCAAATAGCATGAATTTTAGGAATACCCACAGCATCAGCTGTTCTTATAACAGCAGCAACATTATGGGATTTATGCACTTCTTCAAGGCAAACGGTAAGATCAGGCTGCCGCATCGCCATCATTTGGCAGATGCGGGCATATCGAATTGAATTCATGACTAGTTTTTATTACGGCTAACGCGCAGAACGTCTGGCATGATGCGAAGTTTACGCATGATATTGGCTAATTGAATTCTGTCTTTCGCGGTTAAGCGAATAAAAGCACAATACACGCGACCATCTTTCTCTTCGGTATTCATACTTTGAATACTCGAGTTTGCATCATTAATAGCTGCGGTTAAGTTTGCTAAAGCGCCTTGGTGGTTAATCATATCAACTTTAATTTCAGTGATGAAATCACTGTTGATCTCTTTATCCCACTCGACAGGCATGAATTTTTCAGGCTCTTTTTGGTAACCACGTATATTACGACAAGATTCATGGTGAATAACCAAACCTTTACCTGGGCTAATATGTGCAATGATAGGATCACCCGGAATAGGGCGACAACATTTAGCGAAGGAGATCAATACACCATCAGCACCTTTAATTGGGAGTTTAGGTGTTTCATCATTAGATGTTTCTGTTGGTGCGTTCTCATCTTGATTTTGACTATCAATCAATAAATTACGCGCAACAACAACGCTCATAGTATTACCTAAACCAATTTCAGCCATTAAGTCGTCGATTGAATGAAGCTTCATACGCTTCAACTCGCGCTCAATATTTTCAGCTGAAATATCAGCAAGCTTGTGCTCACCTAATGCGTGATTGAGTAAACGACGACCTAAATTAATAGAGTCTTCACGTTTTAGGTTTTTTAGAAGTTGTCGGATTTTAGAGCGAGCTCTTGAACTGACGACAAAGTTTAGCCAAGCTGCATTCGGTCTTGCACCCGGAGCAGTAATAATTTCAACCGTTTGTCCAGTACGTAGCGATTGTGAAAGTGGATAAGGTTGTCTATCAACCCTAGCACCCACACAGGCATGACCGATATCTGTGTGTACGGCATAAGCAAAATCGACAGGGGTTGCACTTGTTGGTAATTCAACAATGCGACCTTCTGGCGTGAAAACGTAGATTTCATCAGGAAAGAGATCTGATTTTACGTTCTCAATAAATTCAAATGAGCTACCTGCGCTTTGTTGCAATTCAAGTAAACTTTGCATCCAGCGTTGGGCTCTAACTTGTGCAGTTGTGCCCGGTTGTTCACCTTGCTCTTTATAAGCCCAATGTGCTGCAACCCCCATTTCTGCCATTTGATCCATATCTTCAGTACGAATTTGTACTTCAACTGGCACTCCATGAGGGCCAATTAGTGAGGTATGAAGAGATTGATAGCCGTTGGCTTTTGGGATTGCAATATAGTCTTTAACTCGACCGGGACGAGGCTTATAAAGACTGTGCATTTGACCTAAAACGCGATAACAGGTATCGACTTCTTTCACGATAACGCGAAAGGCGTAAATATCCATGATCGAGTGAAAACGTTGCTCTTTTAACAACATTTTCCGATAGATAGAGTAAAGGTGTTTTTCGCGACCGTTAACTTTGCATTCGATATGCGCTTCTGTCAGGCGACCTTCAATTTCAGAGAGGATTTTATTAATCATCTCTTTACGGTTACCTCGAGCTGCTTTAACGACTTCTTTGATTACACGGTAGCGATTAGGATGTAGCGCCTCGAAACCCAGCTCTTCAAGCTCTGTTTTGATATGGTGTATACCTAAACGGTGTGCAAGAGGACTGTAAATTTCGAGTGTTTCTCGAGCAATACGGCGACGTTTATCTGGGCGTAATGATCCCAGTGTGCGCATATTGTGAGTTCGGTCTGCCAGCTTGATCAAAATGACGCGGATATCTTTTACCATCGCCATAATCATCTTACGGAAGTTTTCAGCCTGAGCCTCTTTTTTATCTCTAAACTTCAATTTATCAAGTTTAGAGACTCCTTCAACAAGATCGGCGACCGTACTACCAAAGAGGCTTTCGATATCTTGGAAGGTTGCAGGTGTATCTTCGATAACATCATGCAACAGCGCCGCCATCAGCGTTTGGTGGTCTAATCGCATATCTGCAAGAATACACGCAACCGCAACAGGGTGAGTAATATAAGGCTCACCACTTGAACGAGTTTGCCCCTCGTGGGCATTTCGGGCGACGATAAAGGCTTTTTTAAGTTGTTCGACTTGCTCCGATGGCAAGTATTTTTGAACGATTTGATTCAGGCTTTCAAACAGGTACAAGGCAGACCTACCCCTATTTTATAAAACGATTAACGACGACCTTCCGCAATCGCTGAAACAGCTTGTAATTCTGCTGCTTCTTGCTCTTGCTGCTCTTGACGTTCACGAGCATCAAGAATTTTACCGTTAATCAGGCCTTCTTCGATTTCACGTAGCGCGACAACAGTCATTTTATCATTTTCTTCTGGAACTAAAGGATCTTTAGCGCCAACTTGTAACTGACGCGCACGACGTGCTGCGACCAGAACGAGGTCAAAACGGTTACCAATTTTCTCTACAGCGTCTTGAACGGTTACGCGTGCCATATTTGTGTTACTCCACCATTAACGAAATGACTGGGCATAATACTGAAAGTTAACTCAGTCTGCCAATAATTTGCTGATTAAATCACCATGTCGTAGCGTTTGACGATCAAGGCGTAATTTTTCTGAACGAATAATTGATTGTAAATCAGCAAGCGCGGTATTGAAATCATCATTAATCAGCAAATAATCATACTCATTAAAATGTTCCATTTCCGATACAGCTTGTGACATACGTTTTGTAATCACTTCTTCGCTATCTTGCCCACGTCCACGAAGTCGGCGGTAAAGCTCTTCTTTTGACGGTGGCAGAATAAAAATACTGCGAGCTTCAGGCATCGCTTTACGCACTTGCTGTGCGCCTTGCCAGTCAATATCTAAAAAGACATCGACACCACTGGCTAAGATTTCTTTGATAACTTTGCCGGAAGTTCCGTAATAATTACCAAAAACACAAGCATGTTCGAGGAAATCCCCGCTGTCTATCATGCTTTTAAATTCTTCTTCAGTAACAAAGAAGTAATGTTCACCATGGCTCTCTCCCGGTCGCATTGGGCGGGTTGTATGAGAGACAGAAACCTGCGTGTCATATAAAGGCTGTGTTTTTAACAGCGCTTGAATAAGACTTGATTTACCCGCACCGCTTGGAGCGGAAACAATATAAAGTGTTCCTTGGATCATGATGACTTTCTGAATTTGACTGGAGAATTAAGTATAAATACATGTTTAGGGAGCAAATCCCCCATATAGTATACACATACAATGAATGACATACAGTGCCCATGTTTAATACAGGGCCATTTTTTTCTTATTACATTCTATTTTCTTAATATAGAAACAAGAGAAAAATTAAACTATGTCAATATTAACATACAATTAAAGGCTCAGTGATAGGAATTACCTTTTATCACAATAGCGAAAAGAGATTATATTTTGAGATACCCCACAGAATCAAAAAGAACCGCTGTCGTTAAAACAGCGATTCGTTAATCTTGATTCTCGTAATTAAAGACAGGTAAGCCCAATTTATAACGAATAGCGAGAAGTCGAGCTGTTAACCCAGCAATTAGGGTAATGATGATAATGACGTCTCTTGGTAACGGTGTATAAAACAGTAATCCCATATAAAGCCACGCAGCACCAAAAGCGATACCGGCATAAATCTCTTTTTGGAAAACCAGAGGAATGGTATTACAAAGCATATCTCTTAATACACCACCAAAAGCACCCGTAATCACCGCAGCAATAGCAGCAATAATTGGGCCATAGTCCATATCGAGTGCGATTTGTGCGCCGATAATAGAGAAAACCATTAGGCCAATGGCATCTAAGATAAGAAAGAGTCGCTGTAAGTGTTTCATCATAGGTGCAACCCACATGGTGATAACAGCAGCACATGCAACAGTGACGATATATTCGGGGTGTTTTACCCAACCCAGCGGGTAATGGCCGAGTAGAATGTCTCTGACAGATCCACCACCAATGGCAGTTGCAGAGGCGATAATAATTACGCCAAAAACATCCATTTTACGACGACCAGCAGCGAGTGCACCCGTCATGGCTTCTGCTGTAATACCAATAATATAGAGAACACTAAGTAACATGATTTTCTAATTTTCTGACTATTTAGTGAGGATAGAATAATTACCTTGCGAAAAAGTCTCGACTGAATTTTTTTAGTGCCAGGTAAAATTAATTAGTTTTTATAATGTGGAAATTTATTTCCCGATAAGGATAAATATGTCTTTTCAGGAACACCAGATTACGTTTGATAGCCGTCACCATCAGCTAACTAATATAAATGTTTGGACGCCAGATAGCCAGTGGTTAGTCTATGATGTACGTCCCAATGGGGGATCTTTTACAGGTCTAACCATAGAAAAAATTCATGCGAAAACAAAACAGCAACAGATCATTTACACAGCAACACAAGGGGCACATGCAGGGGTTGCGACAGTAAGCCCAACAGAGCCCGTACGTTATGCCTTTATTCATGGGCCAGAAAATCCAGATAATGAATGGCATTATGACTTCCATCATCGTCGTGGTGTGATTGTTGATGAGTCAGAAAATAATCGTGCATTTAATATTGATGCGTGTTCATTGACTTCACCTTATCAAGCGGGTGCATTGCGTGGCGGTACGCATGTTCATGTTTTTAGCCCTGATGGCACTCGTTTAAGTTTTACTTACAATGATCATATTATGCATGAACTTGGTAGTGAATATGATCAACGTAATGTAGCTGTCGCTGTGCCTCTCAAAGCGGTTAACGTCATTAAGAAACACCCTCGTGAATATGATGGTGAATACTTCTGTACAGTGATAAGCCAAACCGTGGCGCATCCACAAAAGGGAAGCGACGAAATTAATAAAGCTTATGAAGAGTGTTGGATTGGTACTCAAGGTTATACAAAAGCGGATGGTTCACAACAACGTTGGGCTATTGCATTTATCGGCGATACCGTGAGTGAAAATGGTGATAAAGTTTCTGATATTTTCTTAGTGGATTTACCCGATGATAATCATGCTTTTAGTATTGAAGGTGATAAACCACTAGCAGGAACCGACACAACAATGCCAGCAGTGGCTAAAGATATTTACCAAGTTCGCCTAACAAATACCGCAAATAGAAAATATGCAGGTGTTTTAAATCAGCCTCGTCACTGGTTAAGAAGCTCGCCGCAAGGCGATGCGATTGCTTTTTTAATGAAAGATGATAACGGTATTGTGCAGTTATATACTGTTTCGCCAAGTACCAAGGAAGTGAAACAAATCACCTCACAACCATGGGATATTCAGTCTGCCTTTACGTGGAATAGTAACGGACAATATCTCACTTTTATTTGTGATAATCGCGTGATGCTATGTAATGCGAAAACGGGTGAGTTAACTCGATTAACAGAAAAAACAGCACAAGCACCGAGTAGTGATGCTGTCGTATTCTCTCCAAATGACCAATATATTGCATTTATGCGTGATGTTGATGGTTATCGTCAGATATTTACAGTAGAGACTGGGTTGTAAAACTTTACAATATATTGAGAAGGTATCTTAAATAATAAGATACCTTCGTATTTAATAAAAAACTAATAATTTAAACATGAATTAAAATATTTATTTGTTTTGATTTATTTTATTGTTTTTCCTATTTTTATTTGTTGTGCTAAGTTAATAAACTTTAGTGAGATAATAACTAGTAATATTTAAAAGTAATTTATTATTAATGGAATGATATATAAAATGGAATTGAATTTATGCTGGTGGAATATGGGATTATCTCCACCAATAAGATCAAGTAAGAAAATAAATATAGAAGATATTGGATTAGCAAAACAATACCTTGGAAAAATGATAAAAAAAAGAGCACTGGATATAGTTGCACTTTGTGAGATTTCTAAAAAAGAAAACCTAGATTTTAAACAATTAGCTTGTGAATTAAATATGGAATACATTGATTTATCAGGAAGAATAGGGCGTATATTTATTGATATATCTATAATGTATAAGATGAGTAAATTAGAGTTTATCTCAAGTAAATTTTTAACTAAGCTTCAACCTGATAATAGAACAATAAGAGTAGGTGTAAGTGTTGTATTTAAAGAGATTGAAAATCAAAAAATAATCACATTCTTTTTATCTCACTGGCCATCAGTACTTAGTGCTGATGATAAAATCAGGCGTATAGCCGCCCAAGAGTTGAGGAATAGTATTGATAAGCTATTTGAAAACCAAGGAAAAGATGCTCAAATTATTTGTATGGGAGATTATAATACAGAGCCTTATTCTGATTCGATGATTAATACATTATATGCAACGAGAGATTACCACATAATAAAAAAGAAAAGAGAGTTATTATTTAATCCATTTTGGTATCTTTTGTCTGATAAGAAAACAAATAATTTAGGTACGTATTATTATAATTCAGCTTCAATGAGTCGATGGTATGTTTTTGATCAAATGATCTTCTCTTCATCATTTTTATATGGAAAAGAAGATTGTTTTAAGTTAGATCTCGAGCAGATTGATTTTTATCGGATACTCAATGATGACAATCACTGCCTTGATGATATTTTCTTTAAAAAGTTTGATCATTATCCAATATTTTGTAGGATTTCACATGAACGATGAAAATAATTTTTTTGAAAAGATAAAGGCTTCATTGGATAGAGCATCATCTATCATTGATATAAAAAAACAAATAGAAAATAAAATAAGCATAGTTATCGAAAAACTAGAAATGATCACTAATAATAAAATTAAAATATTATTTAAAGATAATCATCATTATTGCCCTAAATTTATTAATAGTGAAAGGCTTATTTATATCGATAAAGTAAATGTAAGTGATGAGTCTGGATTTATACTATTTGGTTATAGTTTTAGTAAAATTAATGGTTTTCCTATTGAAATAGAAACTGAAATGGAATCTTTTCATGCGGAAGATATCGATGATTTATTACATATTATTGTGAATATCATTGATAGAGAATCGATAAGAATTATGGAGCTTGTTCATCATCCGCTCAAAGATAACTCAAGTAAAAATAATGATATTTGATAAAAAAACCGGCATTGTTTTCACAATGCCGGTTTACACTTTCTGAGCTTTACAACTTATTGTAAAACAGAAATATCTGCGACTTTTAAGAACAGTTCACGCAATTGACTTAACATGGTTAAACGGTTGATACGAACAGCCTCGTCTTCATCCATTACCATGACTTTATCAAAGAAGTTATTGACCACATCACGTAATGAGGCCAGTTCAACTAATGCTTCTTGATATTGGCGTTCTGCAAATAAAGGTGCCAATTTATCTTGTAATACAGAAAGATTAGCCGCTAATTGAACTTCTTCTGGTGCTTTTAAGACGGAAGCTAAAACGGTGTCATTTAGTTTTACATCAGCTGATTTAGCTAAGATATTGGAAACCCGTTTATTGGCTTCTGCTAATGCAGAGGCTTCCTCTAATGTGCGGAAATAAGTTACTGCTTTAACGCGAGCATTGAAGTCAGCTGGCTGTGTTGGACGACGTGCCAATACAGCTTGAATAGTGTCAATGCTGTAACCCAGTTCTTGATACCAAGAACGGAAACGACCTAACATAAATTCGACCACATCACTGACCACATTTTTATTAGTCAGTTTGTCACCGTAAAGGCGAACCGCTTCTTGAGTCAGCTCTTCAATATCTAACGGTAAATCTTGCTCAACGATAATACGTAAAACACCCAGTGATGCACGACGTAGAGCAAATGGGTCTTTATCCCCTTTAGGATGTTGACCAATACCGAAAATACCCGCAAGTGTATCCATCTTCTCTGCAATAGCGAGGGCGCTAGCAACAGGATTAGAAGGTAATTCATCACCCGCGAAACGAGGCTGATATTGTTCTTTCAATGCAACTGCGACTTCTTCGGCTTCACCATCATGACGCGCATAATGCATACCCATAACACCTTGGGTATCTGTGAATTCGAACACCATATTGGTCATTAAGTCACATTTTGACAGTAAACCTGCACGGGTTGCTTTATTAACATCAGCACCCATTTTGCCCGCAATAAAGCCAGCTAATGCTTGAATACGGTCAGTTTTATCACGCAGTGTGCCTAAATCTTTTTGGAATAATACGGTTTCAAGGCGTGGTAAGTTATCTTCTAAACGTTGTTTACGGTCAGTTTTAAAGAAGAACTCGGCATCAGCTAAGCGAGGACGTACCACTTTTTCGTTACCGCTAATGATCTGCTGTGGATCAGAAGATTCAATATTAGTGACGAAAATAAAGTTTGGTAATAATCCACCTTGTTTGTCATAAACAGGGAAGTATTTTTGGTCACCTTTCATGGTATAAACCAGTGCTTCAGCAGGAACTTCAAGGAATTTTTCCTCAAATTTTGCTGTTAACACAACCGGCCATTCAACCAATGAAGTGACTTCTTCGACTAAGCTATCGCTTAAATCTGCAATACCGCCAAGTTTTTCAGCCGCAAGGCGAGCATCATGAAGAATAATTGATTTACGCGTTTCGTAATCAGCAATCACTTTTCCGCGCTCATACAGAATTTCAGGATATTGATCCGCATTATCAATAGTGAATTCAGCTTCACCCATAAAGCGGTGACCACGAATAACGCGATCGCTTTGGATACCTAAAATTTCACCATCAATAACAGTATCACCTAATAATAAGGTGACAGTATGAACAGGGCGTACAAAGTGAGTTTCTTTATCGCCCCAGCGCATTAATTTTGGAATTGGTAATTTTGATAATGCATTGCTTACCATGCCAATCAGTAATTGGTTAACCGCTTCACCTTTTACTTCTGCACGATAAAATAACCATTCGCCTTTATCTGTTGATAAGCGCTCTGCTTGATCAACAGTAATGCCATTACCTCTTGCCCAACCTTCAGCTGCTTTTGTTGGTTTACCATCAGCATCAAATGCTTGAGCAATCGCAGGACCACGTTTTTCAATGGTTCTATCTGCTTGTGATTTTGCTATATTGGCCACTTTAATGGCTAAACGGCGAGGAGCTGCAAACCAAGATACATCACCATGAGTGATATTTGCGTTATCCAGTTCAGCAGTAAAATTAGCAGCAAAAGATTCGGCTAAAGAACGAAGCGCTTTCGGCGGTAATTCTTCTGTGCCGATTTCCACGAGGAAAGTCTCAGTTGTCATGATAGCCTCTTACTTTTTACACATAGGGAAACCAAGCGCTTCACGAGAAGCATAATATGCTTCAGCAACTGCCTTGGTTAAAGTACGGATACGTAAAATATAACGCTGGCGCTCTGTCACAGAGATAGCTTTACGTGCATCCAATAGGTTAAAGGTGTGTCCTGCTTTTAAAATACGTTCATAGGCAGGTAAAGGCAGAGGTTTTTCTAACTCTAACAACTCACGAGCTTCTTTTTCATATTGCTCAAAGCAAGAGAACAGGAAGTCTACGTCTGCGTATTCAAAGTTATAGGTTGATTGCTCAACTTCGTTTTGATGATAGATATCACCATAGGTGGTTTTACCTAATGGGCCATCACACCAAACTAAGTCATAAACGCTATCAACACCTTGAATATACATGGCAAGACGTTCTAAACCGTAAGTGATTTCACCCGTAACAGGTTTGCACTCTAATCCACCAACTTGTTGGAAATAGGTAAACTGCGTCACTTCCATGCCGTTGAGCCAAACTTCCCAGCCTAAGCCCCAAGCACCTAAAGTTGGGTTTTCCCAGTTATCTTCAACAAAACGAATATCATGAATTGTTGGGTCTAAACCTAATTCTCTTAATGAGCCAAGATAAAGTTCCTGAATATTATCAGGTGATGGCTTAATGATAACTTGGAATTGGTAATAGTGCTGTAAGCGGTTAGGGTTTTCACCGTAACGTCCATCTGTTGGACGACGAGAAGGCTGTACATAAGCCGCAGCGATAGGCTCTGGACCTAATGCTCGTAAACAAGTCATTGGGTGCGATGTGCCTGCGCCCACTTCCATATCTAATGGTTGGACAATGGTACAGCCCTGGCGAGCCCAGTAATCCTGCAGTGTCAGGATAAGACCTTGAAAGGTTTTGGTATCAAACTTTTGCATGTTATATCCGCATGGCGATACATAGAATAAAAAGAAAGGTTTCAGTATACCTTCTAGACGAAAGATATACAGCAAGGAATGCGGGCAATTTTCCCTCGATCAAAAAAATAATCCCTTAATTGAGTTTATGACTATGCTCAAAGAATTAGATTGAATTTTTTTTCACCTATTTACATGTATATTTATACAGTATATAAAATGGTACTATTAAAAGTTATTGGTAACAAGGAATGAAAAAATGAATAAGCGGCGTTGCGATTGGGTAACCAGTGATCCTGAATATTTGGCATATCATGACGAAGAATGGGGTAAACCTGAACGAGATAAGTACAAGCTTTTTGAAATGATCTGCCTTGAAGGTCAACAAGCAGGGCTATCTTGGTATACCGTGCTTAAGAAAAGAGAAGGTTTTCGTCGTTGTTTTTTTGATTTTTCGCCTGAAAAAATTGCCAAAATGACAGATAAGGATGTTGAGACCTTATTACAAAATCCCGCAATTATTCGTCATCAAGGAAAAATTAACGCCATTATTAACAACGCACGTATTTTTATGGCAATGGAAGAACAAGGTGAAGACTTTAGTCAGTTTATTTGGCAATTTATTGATAATAAACCCATTATTAATCAGTGGAACGATATTTCTCAGGTACCCGCATCAACTGACATCTCAGATAAAATGGCTAAAGCCTTAAAGAAAAAAGGCTTCAAATTTGTTGGCACAACAACTTGCTACGCTTTTATGCAAGCCGTTGGTATGGTAAATGACCATATTCTCTCTTGTTTTTGTCGCCAAGAAGAGAATAAAAACACCAATAAAAAGTAAAATATGAGTTGAGTTATCTTTAATTTGAGATGTAATTGGATTTATATTTCAATATTTTCATCTGTATTAATATTGTTGTTTTATGATTTTGATTATAACTATTGATGCAGATTAAAGCTCGCGGTATGGTGTTTCTTAACGAGAAAACAACATAGAAGATACCTGCAAAGATGACTCAACTATCACAATTTGGGCAAAAGTTTGCCCAGCATTCAGGCATTGCTCGCTTGATGCAAGACTTAAATGAAGGTATTCGCACACCTGGCGCAGTGATGCTCGGGGGGGGAAATCCTGCTCATATTCCTGAAATGGATAATTATTTTCGTCAATTACTTAAAGAGATGACAGAAAATGGCTCATTAAGTGATGCGGTTTGTAACTATGATGGCCCGCAAGGTAAAGATGCCATGTTACAAGCGCTGGCGGCATGTTTAAAAGAGAAGCTAGGCTGGAATATTTCGGCGAAAAATATTGCACTAACTAATGGCAGCCAAAGTGCTTTTTTCTATCTGTTTAATTTATTAGGTGGCACAACCAAGGATGGGAAAAAACGTAAAATTCTTTTCCCAATCGCCCCTGAATACATTGGTTATACTGATTCTGGATTAGAAGAAGATCTGTTTGTTGCGAATAAGCCAACAATAGAAATGTTGCCGAATGGGCAATTTAAATATCATGTTGATTTTGCTCATCTTGAAATCAGTGATGATATTGCGGCTATTTGTGTTTCGAGACCAACAAACCCAACGGGTAATGTTATTACAGATGACGAAGTTGAAAAGCTAGAGGCTTTAGCTAAACGGCACAATATCCCTCTGATTATAGATAATGCTTATGGTGTTCCTTTTCCAGGTATTATTTTTACTCAAGCAACACCTCGTTGGAATGACAACACTATCCTTTGTATGAGTCTATCTAAGTTAGGCTTACCAGGAGCGCGTTGTGGCATTATTATTGCCAGTGAAGAGCTGATTTCAGCCATTACAAATGTTAACGGCATTATTAGCCTCGCACCCGGTGGAATTGGGCCTGCAATGGCATTAGAAATGCTAAAACGCGATGATTTAATGCGGTTATCCCAAGACGTGATAGGGCCTTTCTATCATCAACGAGTACTTGAAACTATTCATATTATTCGCCGCTATTTACCTGAAGAACGTTGTCTTATTCATAAGCCTGAAGGTGCAATCTTTTTATGGCTTTGGTTTAAAGACTTACCTGTTTCTTGTGAAGAGCTTTATCGTCGTTTGAAAAAACGTGGCGTATTAATGGTGCCGGGACATTACTTCTTTCCAGGATTAGAAGATTCATGGGATCACGCTCATCAATGTATGCGAATGAATTACGTACCTGAGCCTGAATTGATTGAGGAAGGAATAAAAATTCTGGCTGAAGAAATCGAGAATATCTATCAGCCAGTGAATATCTAATAAAAATGCCCCTTCAGCGAGAAGAAGGGGCAAAGACAATAACGAGGACTTTTGAGCATAAGTTTGACGGAAAGAAATTGATTACTAAAAATTTAGCAATCCGTCTCAATCTAAATTTCTTAGCACGAGAACTATTAAAACAGATATTTATAAAATCTATGGCTTAAATAAGAGCCATTCATTGCCTTAATTATCCCTCTGCTAAGCTAAATGTGGATTTTGATAACAAACTTGGCTCAACTATTTAATATATTTATTATTTTTACTACAAAGTCCATATGATAAGTGCCATCAATTGTGGTGTTATGATGCGTAAAAACATGGCTAAAGGGTAAACTGTGGCATAGGAAAGCGCGGCAGCTCCACTTGAGCTATGAATTGAGTTTGCGAAGGCTAATGCAGGGGGATCGGTCATTGAGCCTGCTAACATTCCGCAGAGACTTAAATAATTAAGCTTAAAGAAGACTCTGGCGAGCACACCAACAATTAATAACGGTAATAACGTAATCAAAATACCGTAGCCAATCCAACTCAAGCCTTGACCATTAATTAACGTTTCAACAAATTCACCGCCAGAGTTTAGCCCTACCACCGCAAGAAACATGACAATACCCAGTTCTCGCAATGCCAAGTTTGCACTTGGAGGCATAAACCAATAGAGCTTACCAAATGTACCAATACGCCCTAAAATTAAGGCAACAACAAGGGGACCACCGGCTAATCCCAGTTTAAGTGCCACAGGAATGCCGGGAATAAAAATAGGAATAGAGCCAAGTAAAACCCCTAAGCCGATACCAATAAAGACAGGGAGCATTTGAACTTGTTCTAATTTCTGACGAGCGTTACCTAACAGGATTGTAATAGCTTCAATAGATTCAGGACGTCCAACGACATTAAGAATATCCCCGAATTGCAACATACTATTATTGCTTGGAATAAGTTCGATACCTGCGCGGTTCAATCGAGTCACTACAACATCGTATTTTCTTTTCAGATCCAGATCTTTTAAACGCTTACTGAGTACAGAATCATTCGTTACAACGACCCGCACTGATTGCAGTAAATTTGTTGATGTTGAAAGTGAAGCGTCGACCTCTTCACCAAGTACTAGGCGTACTTTATTGAGATCTTCTTTTGAACCCACAATATGCAGTAAATCTCCCAACTGAATAATCGTTGATGGCATAGGTACCATAATATTATCTCCACGCTTTAAACGGGAGCAGACGATGGCGTCTTCATTGAGCAGAGGAATATCTTGCATTAATAAGCCATCTAAATTGGGGTTTTTAATCGCAATATTAATGGTATGTAGTGCATCTTTAGTGCTGTGTTGTTGGTTGCTAAAAGCTTTTGCTTCTTCATCAATGTTGATTTTAAAGAACACACGAATAAGCCACATTACTAGCAGAATGCCACAGATCCCCATAGGATAAGCCATGGCATAGCCCATCCCCATTTGCCCCACAGATGTTGGGTCAACATGTAGATCTGTCAGTATTTGTTGTCCTGCACCTAAAGAAGGGGTGTTGGTAACAGCGCCCGAGAAAATACCCAAAATGATAGGCAAAGGAACCTCAAATAGACGATAAATAGACGCGGTTATGATTGAGCCAAGAAGAATAATTAATATGGCAAAGGCGTTTAGTTTTAAGCCCGAAACACGTAGTGAGGAAAAAAAACCAGGGCCGACTTGGATACCAATAGTATAAACGAAAAGAATAAGCCCAAATTCTTGAATAAAATGAAGGGTCTGTGCATTAAGAGATAAGTTATAGTGTTGAGCAAAGTGGCCAATAATAATTCCACCGAAAAGAACACCACCTATCCCTAGGCTGACCCGATAAATTTTGATATTGCCAATCCAAAGACCTAGAGCGCCTGCTAATGACAACATCACCATTGTTAATGCAATATCACTCATAAAAAAGATCCTGTACCCAAAAACAAAAATGAGAAAATTTGAGCTAAAACGATAAACCTATTTTGGCAAAAAACGATGAAAGTCGCTGTGTCTTATCGCACAGATTCAACATATATAGAGATCAAAAAAACAAGAAAGATAAATATAGAGTGAAAGTATTTATTTAAAATAATGAAGGTTGAATTTTAATATCATCGAAACATAATAATTAATAATATTATTATGCTTTTTTTTATTGGATAAAGTGAAACTTTCTTATACTAGAATTATTTATTTAATGACTGAAAAATTAAGCTTTTTTATATCATCTTTCTCTTGTCCTATAAGAGAAAACAGGTTTAACTATATGATAAAAAGCGTTGACTACAGATCTCGTTTTATAGGTGCCCTATGATATTCAGAATGACAAGTAAAAATTTAACATTAGTCACATTTTTGACGACATTACTGACAGGTTGCTCAAGTGTTATGACTCATGCAGGCCCGAATAAAGAACTTTATTCAGGGACAAAAAATAACATGACAATGCTAAAAGATGATGAAACTGGATGGGCAATGAAACCATTGGTTATTCTCGATCTCCCTTTTAGTGCCGTATTAGATACTTTATTATTACCTTATGATTATTATACTCAGGGTGATGATAAAAGTGATAATTCACCTAAAGAGCGCATAAAAAGATTGGAAAGCACAACTGTGAATAATAGTCATGAAAATAAGAATTAATATCAAGTTAATGACTAAATAATAAATAAGTAGTTATATTTAGTCATTATCTGTTTATTTAATTATTTATTTAGCACTGTTTCTTCTTTAGGGCCAAACATCTTATTCAAACTATTAAGCTCTTGCATTTCCTTGTCACATATTACTTTTTGGTTTGCCAAAGGCGCTGTCATTATCTGCTTTTTGCTTTGCTCGAAGTTAGCCTTAATCTCCGGTATATTATGTTTTAGATCTTCTCTTTGAGAAATGTACTGAATAAATTTATCCGCTTCTTTAAAGTACACTCGGCAAGCATGAGCTGTAGATGCTTGAGCTGGAAGTGTGGTTGACAATAAAAGTAGTGCGACACCCCACCAACATTGTTTCATTCTCTAAACTACCTACCTTATTTGACATAAGGTAATTATATAAAAAGCACACTAATTAGACGACAATAATTAAGAATAAATTTGTTATTTTTTTTCATGTTTTATGGACAACGTAAAGAAAGCCATAGTAAAACGAGGAAAGAAAGGTGAGCTTGTTACAATAAAGCTAAAACTCACCTCGTTTTTATGATAAAAAAGTTAAAAATCAACCGTTTTGGTTGAAAACCATACGAACAGTCAGGAGATACTAAAAAAGTATTGACGGAGTGGGTTTCTGGCAGTAAGATGCACCTCGTTTTCGGCGAGTAGCGCAGCCTGGTAGCGCAACTGGTTTGGGACCAGTGGGTCGGAGGTTCGAATCCTCTCTCGCCGACCATATTAAGAAACCCCGCTTTTAAAGCGGGGTTTTGTCGTTTTAGTCTTACCAAAATACCTTGCTCTTATTTTTGATTTCGCCATAAATGGTGTTTTCTCTCGATCATCTCACTTCTATCTCATCTCTATCTTGCATTCCAAACACGCATTCTGCTCAGAAGCAGAGAACCGTGGAAATATTTTCCAAATTAAGAGAAATATTGGCTAGAAATAGCTTTGGATTTATCCAGCTCAATAAAGTTGTTTTATCCTTAAATGATTTTATAAAAGCCCTATTAATAATCTAAAGAAACCTCTCAGTTTTTCGTTTAACTCTCTTTTTATTGAGGATGGAACGTCTGAGAATGTTGAACGAACATAAATTTTTCACTATAAAAGCATGAAAATCATTAATAACAGACTGAATCTAATCGGCTTATCTAGTTAAGTGGTTTGTTAAGAGCCAAAAATTGATACTTTTCACTCTATTTGCCTGATTAAAACTAAAATCAGGATCGTCTAGCAAGGTGATTATTTTTCTTCCATAACAGAATAAAGCACCAAGTTCTTTGTTTCATTTCAAAATATTCGTTCAATATTTAAGCGGTTAATCACAAATTATGGCTTTTTTTAAAATAGTCATTTCACTTAAGGATTTCTTAATGTGTGGTTTTATTGACTAGATATTAGTCAGAGACTTATTTTTTTATTCTGAGTTTGTTCGATATTTGTTTCATTTGTGTTTATAACAGGTTCTTTTTACCTTCTAACACCTTATTGACGTAAGGGAATACAGTTGGTTAATTGAACAATGACAAAATAAAAAGGTATTCCGTTTTTAAACAGGAAACCAAAACACAACAGAACAATTTCGGAGAGTAATGATGAAAAGCTCCAAAAAACAGACAGGAATTTTGACCGCTACAATTGGATTGCTCGCATTAGCTGTTTCTGCGGGTGTGCAGGCCAAAACATTGGTGTATTGCTCTGAAGGTTCGCCTGAAGGATTTAACCCTCAGTTATTTACCTCTGGAACAACCTATGACGCAAGTTCAGTACCTATCTATGACCGTTTAGTTGAATTTAAACTGGGTACAACAGAAATTATTCCGGGCTTAGCTGAAAGCTGGGATGTAAGCGATGATGGCAAAGTGTATACCTTTCATTTACGTAAAGGCGTGAATTGGCATAGTAGTAAAACCTTTAAGCCAACGCGTGAATTTAATGCGGATGACGTGATGTACACGTTTATGCGTCAAATGGATCCAAAACATCCTTACCATAAAGTCTCTGGCGGAAGTTATGAATACTTCTCCGGCATGGATATGAACAACATGATCGAGAAAATCGAGAAAGTTGATGATCATACCGTTCGTTTTGTTTTAACTCGTTCAGAAGCACCTTTTATTGCTGATATGGCAATGGACTTTGCATCCATATTATCTGCTGAATATGCGGATAATATGATGAAAGCAGGTACACCTGAGAAAGTGGATCTAGATCCTATCGGTACAGGGCCTTTTCAATTACAGCAATATCAAAAAGATTCTCGTATTCTTTATAAAGCCAATGACCAATATTGGGGTAAAAAACCAGATATTGACCGTTTAGTCTTCTCTATCACACCTGATGCCTCTGTACGATATGCAAAACTGCAAAAAGGTGAGTGTCAGGCAATGCCTTTCCCAAATCCTGCTGATATTGCGAAGATGAAACAAAATAGCGATATCAATCTATTAGAACAACCAGGCTTAAACGTGGGTTATATCTCTTTTAACGTTGAGAAAAAACCATTGGATAACCAAAAAGTTCGCCAAGCATTAAGTATGGCGGTGAATAAAGACGCCATTATTGAAGCGGTTTATCAAGGTGCAGGTCAGAAGGCGAAAAACCTCATCCCTCCTACAATGTGGGGTTATAACGATGACATCGTTGATTACGAATATAACCCTGAAAAAGCGAAAGCATTGCTAAAAGAAGCTGGTCTTGCAGATGGTTTTACTATCGATTTATGGGCAATGCCAGTACAGCGTCCTTATAACCCAAATGCCCGCCGTATGGCTGAAATGGTACAAGCGGATTGGGAAAAAATTGGCGTTAAAACCAAAATTGTAAGTTACGAGTGGGGCGAATATCTCAAGCGCGCTAAATCTGGCGAACACCAAGCAGTCATGATGGGTTGGACTGGTGATAACGGGGACCCTGATAACTTCTTCGCTACGCTATTTAGTTGTGCAGCAAAAGAGCAAGGATCGAACTATTCAAAATGGTGCTATAAGCCATTTGAAGATCTGATCCAGCCTGCACGAGTAGCCGCCGATCACGAAAAACGTGTTGAACTCTACAAACAAGCTCAAGTTGTTATGCATGATCAAGCGCCTGCTCTGATTATTGCTCACTCGACTGTTTATGAGCCTGTGAGTAAAAAAGTAGAAAACTACGTGGTTGACCCATTAGGTAAACATCACTTCGAGAATGTCTCTCTTAAATAATAGCAATACCTAATCGTTGGGTTGTCTTAAGTACGGTGTCTTTCTTTATGAAAGGCACCGCTATTCAATAATAACGAATACATTCAGTACACTGTGGGCGCAGGGGACTTTCCCCTGATTTATCAGCGCTATCTTTTAGCTGATGTTTGAAAAGAGAATTAGGATATGCTGCAATTTATCCTTCAACGTTTGGGACTTGTGATCCCTACGTTTATCGGAATTACATTACTGACGTTTATTTTCGTTCATCTTATTCCCGGTGATCCGGTAATGATTATGGCGGGTGAGCGTGGACTTTCTCCAGAACGACATGCTTATTTAATGGCTGAATTGGGACTGGATAAGCCTTTATGGCAACAATATCTCAATTATCTAAATGGTATTCTCCACGGTGATTTAGGTATCTCATTAAAAAGCCGCATTCCTGTATGGGATGAATTTTTACCTCGCTTTAAAGCTACTTTAGAACTTGGCGTTTGCGCCATGATTTTTGCGGTTTCAGTTGGGATCCCTGTTGGTGTTTTGGCTGCGGTAAAACGTGGTTCTATTTTTGATCATACCGCGATTAGTGTGTCATTAGCAGGTTACTCCATGCCAATTTTCTGGTGGGGGATCATGTTAATCATGCTAGTGTCTGTAAAATTAGACCTAACCCCAGTCTCTGGGCGCTTGGCTGATAGTGTCTTTTTAGATGACAGCAACCCACTCACTGGATTTATGCTGATTGATACCTTTATTTGGGGGGAGGAAGGGGATTTCTTAGATGCAGTTCACCACATCATTTTACCTGCTATTGTATTAGGAACCATTCCTTTAGCTGTTATCGTGCGTATGACGCGTTCTTCGATGCTTGAAGTATTAGGCGAAGATTATATTCGTACTGCTAGAGCAAAAGGTTTGAGCCGTGCTCGCGTCATTCTTATCCACGCATTACGCAATGCGATGTTGCCTGTTGTCACCGTTATTGGATTACAAGTTGGAACAATGCTGGCTGGTGCAATTTTAACAGAAACTATTTTCTCATGGCCGGGATTAGGACGCTGGTTGATTGATGCCTTACAGCGACGCGATTACCCAGTTGTTCAAGGTGGTGTGCTTTTAATTGCAACGATGATTATCTTTGTCAATCTGTTGGTTGATGTTCTTTATGGCATTGTGAATCCTCGTATTCGCCATAAAAAATAAGGAATGCATAATGACTGAAAATAAAGTAACACCGGTCATCAGTGCACCGGCTCCCATGACGCCCTTCCAAGAATTTTGGCACTACTTTAAACAAAATAAAGGTGCTGTTGTTGGGTTAATCTATATTGTAATTATGTTGCTTATTGCATTACTGGCAGGCTTTCTTGCACCTCATGCCCCTAATGAGCAATTTCGTGATTTCTTATTAGTGCCTCCTGTTTGGCAAGAAGGGGGAAGCTGGCAATTTATTCTCGGTACTGATGATGTTGGTCGCGATATTCTTTCTCGCTTAATGTTTGGTGCTCGACTTTCATTATTGGTGGGCTGTATTGTTGTCGTGCTATCACTTATCTTAGGAATTATTCTAGGATTGGCCGCGGGTTATTTCGGTGGTCTTGTAGATATCGGCATTATGCGTGTCGTCGATATCATGTTGGCATTACCAAGTTTATTATTGGCATTAGTGTTGGTAGCTATTTTTGGTCCTTCTATTGTTAATGCTTCTATCGCACTGACCTTTGTTGCTTTACCTCACTATGTTCGATTAACGCGAGCCGCTGTTTTAATTGAAGTTAACCGCGATTACGTTATTGCTTCTCGTGTTGCGGGGGCGGGCTCAATGCGTCAAATGTTTATCAATATCTTACCTAACTGTCTTGCCCCTTTAATTGTTCAAGCCTCTTTAGGTTTTTCTAATGCCATCTTAGATATGGCAGCATTAGGCTTTTTAGGAATGGGCGCGCAGCCACCGACACCTGAATGGGGAACCATGTTATCTGATGTATTGCAGTTTACACAGAGTGCGTGGTGGGTTGTGACGTTTCCTGGTCTTGCTATTTTGTTTACCGTATTAGCCTTTAACTTAATGGGTGATGGTTTACGAGATGCACTTGATCCGAAATTAAAGCAGTAACGGAGTAAGAACATGGCATTACTAAATATTAATCAATTATCTGTTCACTTTGGTGATGAAGATACTCCGTTTAAAGCGGTAGACCGAATAAGCTATCAGGTTGAAGAAGGGCAAGTTGTGGGTATTGTCGGTGAGTCTGGCTCTGGTAAATCAGTCAGTTCATTGGCAATTATGGGACTTATTGATTTTCCGGGACGAGTGACAGCACAAGAGCTTTATTTTGATGGCAGAGATCTGATGAAAATCTCTGAATCAGAGCGACGAAATTTGGTGGGTGCAGAGGTTGCAATGATTTTCCAAGATCCGATGACAAGCTTGAATCCTTGTTTTACGGTTGGCTATCAAATTATGGAAGCATTAAAAGTCCATCAGGGAGGAAGTCGTAAAACACGTAAACAACGTGCTATCGATCTCTTAACGCTGGTGGGTATTCCTGATCCTGCTTCTCGCTTAGATGTCTATCCACACCAGCTTTCAGGGGGAATGAGCCAGCGTGTGATGATCGCAATGGCGATCGCTTGTCGCCCTAAATTATTGATTGCAGATGAACCTACCACAGCACTGGATGTGACTATTCAGGCTCAAATCATAGAGCTTTTGCTCGATTTACAAAAACAAGAAAATATGGCGCTAGTGTTGATTACCCATGATCTTGCATTAGTGGCAGAAGCCGCAGACACCATTATTGTGATGTATGCGGGGCAAGTGGTGGAATCTGGAAAATCATCAGAAATTTTTAAAGCGCCTCGTCATCCTTATACTCAAGCATTATTAAGAGCACTCCCTGAGTTCGCGAGTAATAAAGCGCGATTAGCATCGCTACCGGGCGTTGTACCAGGGCGCTATGATCGACCAACAGGTTGCTTACTCAATCCTCGTTGCCCATATGCTCATGATGAATGTTATAAGGTTGAGCCTGAATTAAAAGAATTAGGAACGCATCGTGTGAAGTGTCATACACCGTTAGATAATGCAGGGGAACCTACCCATGGCTGAAGTTAATCTAAATGTATCAACTCCTTTATTAAAAGCGGTTAATTTAGCGAAGTATTACAGCGTAAAAGGCGGGTTTTTTTCAAAAGAGAGAACAGTTAAAGCCCTTGATGGTGTCTCTTTTGAGTTAGAACGTGGTAAAACTTTGGCTGTTGTTGGTGAGTCAGGATGCGGTAAATCCACATTAGGTCGATTACTCACGATGATTGAGGTTCCTACTTCAGGCGAGCTTGCTTATCGTGGGCAAAATCTGTTAATTAAAGATAAATCGGCTGAGAAGCTACGTCGCCAAAAGATCCAAATTGTGTTTCAAAATCCTTATGGATCATTGAATCCGCGTAAAAAAGTAGGGCAAATTTTAGAAGAGCCTTTATTGATTAATACAACACTGAATGCCTCTGAGCGTAAAGAAAAAGTATTATCAATGATGGCAAAAGTGGGGTTAAAAACAGAGCACTATAGCCGATATCCTCATATGTTTTCTGGTGGTCAACGTCAGCGTATTGCTATTGCGCGTGGTTTGATGCTTGATCCAGACATTGTGGTAGCCGATGAGCCTGTTTCTGCGCTGGATGTATCCGTTCGTGCCCAAGTACTGAATTTGATGATGGATCTACAACAAGATATGGGGCTCTCTTATGTTTTTATTTCTCATGATCTCTCGGTTGTTGAGCATATTGCAGATGAAGTTATTGTAATGTATTTAGGGCGTTGTGTAGAAAAAGGAACAAAAGCTCAAATTTTTGAAAATCCACAACATCCTTATACACAGGCATTATTATCAGCCACACCAAGATTGACGCCTGAATTAAGACGAGAGCGTATTAAATTAACGGGAGAATTACCGAGCCCATTAAATCCGCCACCGGGTTGTGCTTTCGCTGCTCGTTGCCGTCGTGCATTTGGGCCATGTAGTCAATTACAGCCAACATTAAAAGAGTATAATGGTCAGCTTATTGCTTGTTTTGCGGTGGAGCAAGATAACGCGATAGTTTAAATAAAATAAATTTATCTCATAAAATAAGAACAATATACTGATTTATATTGTTCTTATTTTTTTATTAATAATATTTAATCAATCTTAACTAAATAATCTAATAATGATTTTATAGATATCAAATATTATATTTATATGAGTTTTTTAAAATATAAACTTCAATGATATTAAAGGAAAATAATATTTTTTACTAAGAAATATACTGCGGTTAGCATTGCACTTTAACTTGAAGTTAAGGTTTTAATAGCATTTAATTTTATATTTTTTAGTGAATTGTATCTTTTTATTAAAATAAAGTAGATTTATTGTAGATAACCAAGAAAAAATAATATTTAATTTTTATTTTACTATTTTTATCTTATAACTATACTCAAATAATAATAGTTATATATTTATCTACTTTCATTTTAATGGATAAGCGCTTTTTATAACGCTATTTTCTTTATTGAGAGTGATACATAATCACAAAAATACAGTATAATCGCTCTGATCAGACATGTATATTGGAAATAGCAACGATGAAACCTCATCTTAAACATTCATTAACAATAAAACAGATGGCCGCTGTTGCGGGCGTTACGTTGGTGACTATTGCTATTTTTATCAGTATTCAACTTGTTTATTTGATAGATCAACGCCGTGAAGATTATCAAAATCAGCTTTTTAATGCTGGTGTAAGTATCCAGCAACCACTCGCTGATGCATTGTTACGATCAGATTTGAACGATGCTAAACAACAGATTGTTACACTAAAAGCGGCGGGTATTTTAGGTAAAGCGATTGTCATGCAACCCGAAAATGTACAAGTGATGAGTTTAGATTTCGCACCTAAGAAAGAAGTCTCTGAATTCTCAAGTTGGCTTTTTGGTATTCCCGTTGAAGCTGTTATTCCTTTACAGCCATTAGGTATTACTTCAACAGATGATAAGTCCTATAGTGGTCATCTCATTTTACAGGCTGACACAAATCGTTTTTATCGTTTTGCCAGTAATACAGTTGCCTTGATGCTAACAACATATCTGTTGATGGGGCTTATTCTGACGGTTGCTATTAGCTGGTGTATTAATCGTATTGTTGTAAAACCTTTACGCCAAATCGCCGTCACCCTCAATAAAGATAGCCAAGTTTCAGCGTTATCTTGTCCAAAATCACATTGTGATGATGAGATTGGTTTGCTGGTTAAAGGATATAATCATCAAAAATCTGATCAAAAATTGCCGAAGGTCTGAACCTTCTTACGCCATAATGAGTCTAATCACTATAGTGATTTCATTTCATGTTTCTGTGGTGATAAAGATGATAATACAAAAAATAGACATCCAACATCTAACATGTCTTTTGGCACTTATTGTTAAACCTCATAAGTGGTTTAATACCAAGGATTAATACAACAGAGGTTCACATGCAGGGTGTAATGACACGAATTTTATTGGGAAGCGTTATGTTCGGCGCTGTTATTTGCCAAGTTCAAGCGGAAGCTTTGCAGCCTGATCCGGCTTGGCAAGAAGGGCGACTAGCAAATGGTTTTCAGTGGCAAATCTTACAAACACCGCAACGCCCAAATGATAGAATACAGATCCGTTTATTAGTCAATACAGGTTCTTTATCAGAAAAAAGCAGTGAAACGGGTTTTTCATCCTTAGTGTCCAAACTCAACGTTTTGGAAAATACAGGCTTAACGCCAGAGAAACGCGATAATCTATGGAAAAATGCGTTAGATCCTGACTATCCGTTACCTCCAATGATCGTTTCATACGATTTTACTGTTTATAATCTAAGTTTACCGAACAACCAGCCTGAGCTATTAAAGGATGCTTTTGCATTATTAGCAGGTATTGCTAAACCTGCTGAATATACCGAAGATGCGGTTCGTAATGCGGTTCAATCACCACTTCCTATTGCAACATTTCCTCTCAATATTGAAGATCCTATTTGGCGCACACGCCTTGAAGGCTCAAATCTAAAAGGCCACAATCCAGGAAAACCGGTTAATCAATCTGTAAATACTAAAGAGCTGTCAGATTACCAACAACGTTGGTATACCCCAGATATGATGACACTTTATGTTGCAGGTAATGTTGATAATCGAGTATTGACTGAAAGTATTAATCAGGCATTTTCAACTCTATCAGGAAAGCGTGTAACACCTGTTCCAGTGCCTGTTCTTGCCGATATGAAACCTGAAACGTTATATGTGCAAGAGCCTATGCGTGCAAAAGACCAAATTGCTTTAATTTGGGATTTAGACTGGTCGCCAGTAAAAGACTCTGACACATTAAATAAATATTGGTTAAGTGATTTAGCTCGTGAAGTCATTTTTGTGCATTTGGGTCGTAGCCTTGAACAACGTAAGGAAAACGACAGTACTCAAATTAACATTGATTGCCGGGTACAATATCAGCGTGCAAGTTGTTCTTTAAATATTGATACTGCAACGGCTCATATTCCTGCATTAGCATCATGGGTGGGAGAAGAGTTAGGTCGTTTACGTAATCAAGGTATTAGTGATGAACTATACCAAGAGCTTCAACAAGAAAAACAACTTCAATTAACTCAGTTGTTTGCCCGTTATGCAAAAACCAGTACGGCAATTTTAATTAATCAGCGTCTGTTATCACAACAAAGCAATATTATTGATATTCCACCTGAACAATATCAGCGTTTACGCCAAGCATTTTTAGCTGGTTTAACAAAAGAGACATTAAATCAGGAGCTTTCAAGAGTTTTATCTGAAGATATTACTTTTGTATTAACGCAAAGTGGTGAAACACCAACGGTGAATTTAGGTGAATTGCGTATTCAATTTGAAAAGCAAGTTCATCCAGAAACGGCAAATACACCTGCGCCTGTTGCAACTAATACTACACCAAATAAAGCAGTTGAAACTCCGGCTGTAACAACTCCAGCGGTAGCCACAACACCGACGAAGAAACCGTAATAAAACAGAGATAGGCTGATATTAGAAATTTATCAGCCGTAAAATAAACAAAAAGCCAAAAGTGTTATTGATACATTTTTGGCTTTTTGATTTTTGATTTTTGATTTTTGATTTTAAAGGCGTTTAAATGCTTCTTTAACAATGGTTATCAGATCTTCACGGTTATTTTTTTGGGTTGTAAAACCGGCAATAGCAATTTGTTTTTCAGGTAAGTAATAAGCTACTGACCCCCAATAACCAAGATGATAGTAAAGTGTGCCTAGGTCAGTTTCTTCGGCCATTAAACCTAAACGATAATTTGCAGCACCTGTATGTGATCCTTGCCATTTCATCTCTTTTAAGGTTGATGGATGCAAGTAAACTCTATCTTCGAAGAGGTCAGCTGTAAATTTAGCTAACTCAAGGGTTGTCATCACAAGCCCGCCACCGCCAAAAGCATCCATTGAAGCATCAATATGAGTACCTTCGTGCTCACCTGTAAACTGTCTAGCACGCGCTTTAGGATGCTTAGGTTGTAGTTCTAAATCTTCCCACCACGTTTGTGGTAAATCTAAGTCTTGGAAATGCAATAATTCACGAACGCTGGTGGCCATATTTTTTCTCATAAACTGAGAGAGGATATCACCTAACAAGATGTATCCTGTATCTGAATAAATGAAGCGTTTTCCAGCTGGAATAATGGGAAAGCCTTGTTGAGCATAGCGCGCTATTTGTTCTTCTCGTGTCCATTTATGAGAGGGATCTTTAATCACATCTTCAAGATAAGCTTCATTTGCATGATCGAATAAACCACTGCTATGGCTTAATAAATGGCGTAGTGTAATGGCTTTAAGATCATACCCTAGCTCTAATAATGTCTGTTGATAATGAGCACTTAAATATTTAGTTATATCATCATCAAGGGATAGAGCATCTTGTTCCCATAAACGTAAAAAAGCGGCTGCGAGAAAGGTTTTTGTATTACTAGCGATTCGAAAAGGTGTATCTACAGTTAATTTTTTCTGGGTACTTTCATCGGCAAATCCGTGCGCCATACCAAAAGGGTACTGAATGCCTGCACCTGTAATATAGATAGCACTTGCTGAAGGTAAGGCATGAAAAGCATCAGTCATTGATTGAACCATAGTTACTTCCTTATCTGTCAGGAAAATAAATCAGCAAAAAGGGTGTACTTTGCACCCTTTATTATATTGCAGAAATTTTTTATTTACTTTTTGTTGCTGCTCGTAATTCTGTTACTGTTTTACCACCTATTCCCCAGTTATCTGTTTCAACTTCATCAATTACCACAACCGTGGTTGCTGGATTTTTGCCTAATACATCAACCAAAAGTTGTGTTGCTCCCGCAATGAGCTGCTCTTTTTGCTCTGCGGTTGCACCTTCGCGTGTAATTTTAATATTAACGTATGGCATTGTTTTTCCTTATTACGTTATTTATAGGCGGTTAATGCAGGGAATTAACCATATAGTTTTATCATAAAGTTAAGATGTTGATTGCGTTTCAGACAACTGTTCTTTGCGCATATTTGGGCCATCAGTGGCGATCCACGCGGCACAAAAGAGTGTTAATCGGGCAAAAAAGTAGAAGAAAGCCATTAAACCTATCACTGAACCAAATGCGGCACCTGAAGGTGAGCTTGCGATTTTGGGTAGCATCCATGTCATAACGGATTTCAATATTTCAAAACCAATGGCAGCGATAAGTGTGCCTTTAATAAGCGAAATTCGTTTTGGTTGATGGCGAGGTAAGATCCACAATATCCATAAAAAGAGTAAATAGTTTGCAGTAATGGAAATAGTTAAGCCGATGGTTGTCCATGCTGGCGTTAGCCATTCAATACCGTCTAATCCCAATGTGTGAACAATCATTCTTTGGGCTGAACCTGCCACAGAAGTTAGCGTAATAGTGACAATTAACGCAAAAAGTAAGCCAATTAGCGCTAAAAAGTCGCGAAAGTAGCGGAAATAGATTTTCTCTTGCTCTTCTTTATTTCTTTCCCAAACGGGGCGTGATTGAGCCAAAATGGCTTGGCGTAAATTACCCACCCAATTAACACCAGAATAAAGTGCAATTGCTAAACCAGTTAAACCAACGGTTGTACGCTGGCGAACTGCGGTATCAATACTTTGTTGAACTGTGGATGCAAGCGTTGGATCGTCAATGCTATTTGCGACACCTGTAATTAATTTAGCGAGTAAATCTGGATTTGAGGCCAAAACAAAACCCGCACAGGCAAAAGAAAGCATTAATACTGGGATTAATGATAAAAATGAAAAGTAAGTAATAGCTGCGCCGAACTGATTTCCCATTCTGTCAGTGAAACGTTCTGCTGCACGAATAAGGTGTGCAATAAAAGGGATATTGGTGATGAAGTTACTGATTTTTATCCCAATTCCAATGGCTTTTTTCCCACCATGAAGCCCTTTTTCCAGCCCTTTTTTTAGTGGCTGAGTCAGTTGAGTTTTTTCACTTACTGTTTTTTGTTGCTGCTCTTCTGACATATATCCTCTTTAATTAGATCAGTCCATTTTCAATAAATTAATGTTACTACTATAGTTTTCACTCAAAAATATCATAGCTTAATTTCTATTACACACCTTATGCTTATTGTAATTAGCCACTGATTTAGGAGATGTATTTGTTTGTTCTGGCTTAAGTGTAGATGATGCTCTATTAAAAGGTGTAGATAATCTTGTACTTAATAAAGGATAAAAAACCAATACAGCAATTCTGAAATTAAGTTTAGTTTAATAAGAGAATGGCTACTCACTTATTGTTTTAGTCTGTATTTCACAGTCAAATAAGGAGTAGGCATTAATTATTGATGATAACTACTTTGTCAGTAGATTTAATTCTTCTTCAATTGCTTTTAAATCAGCTTTTTCTTCAGCTAGCTTTCTTTCTTGTTTAGCAATTTTATCTGCATCACCTTTAAGTTGTGCTTCTTTTAATTCGAGCTCACGCTCTTTAACGTCAAGTTGTTTTTCACGTAATTCAAGGCGTGTGTTTTCAACCACTTTTTCAGGTGTGCAATAGCGTTCAACATTTTGTAATGCTCGCTCCAAGCCTTGGATACGATATTGATTACCATGTGCTTTTGCATATTCCATCTGCTTTTGGATATTCTGTTTTTTTATTTCACAACCATTGGTTGATCTATCGGCATAAGCATTACTTGCGAGTAAGCTTAAGGTTATGGCAGTAAAAAGTAATTTTTTCATCTTTCTATCCTATTTAAACTTAAGTGAAATATGGGCTTATCATAACGGCTGAATACTAAGACACAACGTTTCTTTCGCTTTCAATGAAGAAGTTCGGCTTTTTCTGATACACTGAGTTTAATCACTATTTCTGAGTAAATTAATTACTAAGCTATACTTATTTCTAACGGAAGATAAAGAATGCTGAGCTATCGCCATAGTTTCCATGCTGGCAACCACGCCGATGTTTTAAAACATATTGTTCAAACACTCATCATTGAGTCTTTAAAAGAGAAAGAGAAACCTTTTCTTTATCTTGATACTCATGCTGGCGCTGGACGTTATCAATTAACCAATGCTCATGCGACTCGCACTGGCGAATATTTAGAAGGGATCGCACGCTTATGGCAGCAAGAAGAAGTGCCTGAGCTTATTTTGCCTTACCTTGAAGCGGTTGGAGAATTAAACGCAAGTGGGGAACTGCGTTATTATCCGGGATCACCTCTATTAGCGAGCAAATTACTAAGAGAACAAGATTCCTTAGCGCTAACAGAATTACATCCAACGGATTTTCCTTTATTACGTACCGAATTCTCTCGTGACGAGCGAGTTAGAGTTTCTCGTGAAGATGGTTTTGGCCAATTAAAATCTAAGTTACCTCCGCCAAGTCGTCGTGGATTCGCATTAATTGATCCACCTTATGAACTCAAACAAGACTATTCTGCTGTTGTTAAAGGTGTTGTTGAAGGCCATAAGCGCTTTGCGACAGGAACTTATGCGATTTGGTATCCCGTTGTTCACCGTCAGCAAATCAAACGCATGTTAAAAGAGCTTGAAGCAACAGGGATCCGTAAGATTTTACAAATTGAATTAGCAGTAAAACCCGATAGTGATCAACTAGGGATGACTGCATCAGGCATGATTGTGATTAATCCACCTTGGAAATTAGAATCACAAATGAAATCAATACTCCCTTGGTTACATAAAACCTTAGTTCCTGAGGGTATTGGACATACATTAGTTGAGTGGGTTGTACCAGAATAAGCATCTTTATTATTGTTTTTGCCTATTACTGTAAAAGCTAAAATCTGACGTGCTATGTTTTAAATTTTGTCATAATAGACATCATGATATGAAAGACTTAGCCTGTGAGTTACCTATTTTTCTACAGATAAATGGATCAGAGAAATGACGAGCAAACATTACGATTACATCGCCATCGGTGGCGGTAGTGGCGGTATTGCATCAATTAATAGAGCGGCAATGTATGGCCAAAAATGTGCATTAATTGAAGCGAAAGCGTTAGGTGGCACTTGTGTTAACGTGGGTTGTGTACCTAAAAAAGTGATGTGGCATGCAGCGCAAATTGCTGAAGCTATTCATCAATACGGTCCTGATTATGGTTTTGATACCACAGTGAACCGTTTTGATTGGGATACGCTAATTAGTAGCCGTTCTGCTTATATTGACCGTATTCATCAATCTTATGACCGTGTCTTAGGTAATAACAAAGTTGATGTTATCCAAGGGTTTGCTCGTTTTGTTGATGCCAATACGATTGAAGTTAATGGCGAAAAGATCACGGCTGATAATATTCTGATTGCAACAGGCGGTCGCCCTGTTCAACCTAATATTCCAGGTGCTGAGTATGGTATTAATTCTGATGGCTTTTTTGAATTAAAAGCCTTACCAAAACGTGTTGCTGTTGTTGGTGCTGGTTATATCGCTGTTGAACTTGCTGGTGTGTTAAATGCTTTGGGTAGTGAAACGCACCTATTTGTGCGTAAACATGCGCCACTGCGTAATTTTGACCCATTAATCGTTGAAACACTGTTAGAAGTGATGGAAGCCGAAGGGCCTAAATTACATACACACGCTATTCCTAAAGCTGTAATTAAGAATGCGGATGGAAGTTTAACGTTACAACTGGAAAACGGCACAGAGCAGACAGTTGATACATTAATCTGGGCAATTGGTCGTGAGCCAGCAACGGATAACCTGAATCTGGCGGTAACGGGGGTCGAGTTAAATGAAAAAGGCTATATCAAAGTCGATAAATTCCAAAATACCAATGTAAAAGGAATTTATGCTGTTGGCGATAATACAGGTGCAGTTGAATTAACGCCTGTTGCTGTTGCCGCAGGGCGTCGTTTGTCAGAGCGTTTATTTAACAACAAACCTAACGAACATTTAGACTATTCAAATATCCCAACAGTGGTATTTAGTCATCCAGCTATTGGTACTGTTGGTTTAACAGAGCCTCAAGCGGTTGAGCAGTACGGTGCTGATCAAGTTAAAGTGTACAAATCGTCTTTCACAGCAATGTATAGTGCTGTGACTCGTCATCGCCAACCGTGTCGTATGAAGTTAGTTTGTGTTGGCGCAGACGAAAAAATTGTTGGTATTCATGGTATTGGGTTTGGTATGGATGAAATACTACAAGGTTTTGCTGTGGCTCTGAAAATGGGCGCAACGAAAAAAGACTTTGATGATACTGTGGCAATCCACCCAACTGCAGCAGAAGAATTTGTTACGATGAGATAAGCTATTTTCATTTTATCGCTTAAGCTTATTTTTATTATTATGTAAAAAGCTAGAGTTAACCCTCTGGCTTTTTTTATTGAGAATTTGTACTTACCCCAGTTTTATTTCGAACTCGAATATCCTCTTTTCTACGTATTTTCCAAAAAGTATATTCGTCTACTAACTGACCCATAAACCAGTTACTAGGTAAAATTACTTATTTTGTAAAAATAAGGCTATTAGATAGTCAGATCATCTTTTTATTTTATGCAATTGTGCGATAGATTTTGCTTGTTTTGTAAACAATATTTTACAGCCCTCCTCGTCATTTGTATCAAAATGTTAATTATTTAAACAATTGCTTTTTCTATTAAAAATTTATCCCATTCTAAATATATTCTTATTTATCAATTGATAATAAACGCAAGATTTTCATCTCTAGCTCATTAAATGATGATTTTCTATGAAAAAAAATGGTTAAAGTAACCATATTGTATCTATGGATATTGTTGTTCTAAGAAATGGTTAACAAATAATTATAATTATTAACAATATAATGAACTATGGTATTATTCAGTTTTAAAGAAATAAATGAACAACATTATAAATATAAATAGTAAATCCATTACTGAGGTAGAAGATGAAAATTTCAAGGAGAAAGCTGCTTTTAGGTGTTGGTGCTGCGGGTGTTTTAGCCGGTGGTGCTGCGTTAGTTCCAATGGTTCGCCGTGATGGCAAATTCGTTGAAGCTAAATCTAGAGCATCATTTGTTGAAGGTACAGAGGGTGCGCTGCCTAAAGAGTCTGATGCAGTGATTATTGGTGGTGGTATCCAAGGTATCATGACTGCTATCAACCTTGCAGAACGTGGCATGAGTGTCACTATTTTAGAAAAAGGCGAGATTGGCGGTGAACAATCAGGCCGAGCATACAGCCAAATTATTAGTTATCAAACATCACCAGAAATTTTCCCATTACACCATTACGGGAAAATCTTATGGCGTGGAATGAACGAAAAGATTGGTGCTGATACTAGTTATCGTACACAAGGTCGAGTAGAAGCCCTTGCAGATGAAAAAGCATTTGATAAAGCGCAAGCGTGGATCAAAACAGCAAAAGAAACGGCTGGATTTGATACACCATTAAATACGCGCATTATTAAAGGTGAAGAGTTATCAAACCGTCTTGTTGGTGCTCAAACACCATGGACTGTGGCCGCTTTTGAAGAAGACTCAGGTTCTGTTGATCCAGAAACGGGCACACCTGCATTAGCACGCTACGCTAAACAAATTGGCGTAAAAATCTATACCAACTGCGCGGTAAGAGGCATCGAAACTGCTGGTGGTAAAATTTCTGATGTTGTAACAGAAAAAGGTGCAATTAGAACATCTCACGTTGTTCTTGCTGGTGGTATTTGGTCACGTTTATTTATGGGTAACATGGGCATTGATATTCCAACGCTGAATGTTTACTTATCACAGCAACGTGTATCAGGTGTTTCGGGTGCACCTCGTGGTAACGTGCATTTACCAAACGGTATCCATTTCCGTGAGCAAGCCGATGGTACTTATGCTGTCGCACCTCGTATTTTCACAAGCTCTATCGTGAAAGATAGCTTCTTGTTAGGGCCTAAGTTCATGCACCTATTAGGTGGTGGTGAGCTGCCATTAGAATTCTCTATCGGTGAAGATTTATTCAACTCATTCAAGATGGCAACATCTTGGAAATTAGATGAAAAAACACCGTTTGAACAATATCGTGTTGCAACAGCAACGCAAAATACTGAGCACTTGGATGCTGTATTCCAAAGAATGAAAGCTGAATTCCCAGTATTTGAAAAATCACAAGTTGTTGAACGTTGGGGCGCAGTAGTTAGTCCAACATTTGATGAATTACCTATTATTTCTGAAGTCAAAGAATACCCAGGCCTAGTTATCAATACTGCAACCGTATGGGGTATGACCGAAGGCCCTGCTGCTGGTGAAGTGACTGCTGATATCGTTACAGGTAAGAAACCAGTTATTGATCCAACACCATTTAGTATGGATCGCTTTAAGAAGTAAATAACCCCTTGTTTTACTGTAAATTAAACATGTTAAGGAGTTTTCATGCGTTATAAAAGTTTACTTGTTGCTCTGCCTTTTATTTTTGGTGTAGCAAGCGCGAATGCGGAAGGTGTTGTACACCATAAATTAAACGGTATGCCTATTTCTGAGTCTGTTGAAGTAAGTGCAGGTAACAACCTTGTTTTCTTAAGCGGTAAAGTACCGGCTAAGAAATCAGCAGATGCACCAGAAGGCGTATTAGCGTCTTATGGTAATACTGAAGAACAAACTATCAGTGTATTAGAACAAATCAAAACTCACTTAAATGAACTTGGCCTAGATATGAAAGACGTTGTGAAAATGCAAGTCTTCCTAGTTGGTGGCGAAGAAACTAAAGGTGAGATGGACTTTAAAGGCTTTATGAACGGTTATTCTAAGTACTTTGATGCTTCTAAAACTGACCAACTGCCAGCTCGTTCAACTTTCCAAATCGCAAAACTGGCTAATCCAGCATGGCGTGTAGAAATTGAAGTTATCGCAGTTCGTCCTGCAAAATAAGAACGATAGCTTTTACTCAATTTTGAAGTAAAACATAATCAAATAAAACGCTAGAGAAAGGTAACTTTCTTTGGCGTTTTTTTATTTTATCGACATATTATGGCGATATGTCGATAAAATGCGTTTTTATAAACATAATAGCGAGACATGTTTATGGTATCGACATGTTATGGCGATATGTCGATAAAACTAGCTTTTATAAACATAACCGCGTGACATGTTTATGGTATCGACATGTTATGGCGATATCTCAACACAAAACTGTCATAAGAATTGAATCAATAATTAGCTACTTTCACCTTGAATAAACTTCACTGGAATAACAGAGATGTTATCTGTTGTTTCTTTATTTTCAATTAATGCGCTAATCACTTCTACGCTTTTTTCAGCCAGTTTTTCAAAGGGTTGTTCAATACAGGTTAATTGGCGCAGTGTTTGGTTTAACCAAGGACTGCCATCGTAAGCAACTATTTTTAATTGTTCTGGAATGGCAATATTTCGTCTTGTTGCTTCATTAAATAATGCCATGGCGGGAATATCAGCAGCAAAAATAGCATCGATCTCTGAATGCAAAGAAAGTATTTTTGTTGCAAAAGAGTGAAAATAGTCTTTCTCTTCTTCTTTCCAATTTACTTTACAAGGAATAGGTTTAATACCTGCCTGAATAAGCGTTTCTTTAAAAGCTAAACAGCTTTGATATGAAGGGGTTGATGATAAATAACTTGAATTATCTTCAATATAGAGGATTTTTTGGCAACCTTTTTGAATAAGGTGTTCTGCTGCTAATCGACCACCAGTATGGTGATCGGAACACACTAATGGAATATCACGAAGATGACGATCTAGCGTTACCACTGGTCTTTGAATATGCTGATATTCACTATCATCCAATAACAGATATTCTGCAATAATACCGTCGATCTGACCGCGTTTAAGCATATCAAAAAATATACGTTCACGTACTTTGCTATTTTGTGTTGCACATAACATCATGCTATAGCCATTTTCAGCGAGCTTATTTTCAATAAAACGTGTCACTGTCGCAAAATAAGGGTATTCAAGGCTATTAATAATGACACCAACAACAGCACTCTTTTGTTGATATAAATTTCTTAGCCAAGTATCTGGAATATAATCTAATTCCTCAACCGCTTTTTTTATTTTTTCTCGTGCAGCTTGAGACACATAGCCACTGTTATTTAATGCTCTGGAAACAGTGCTTGCTGCGACATTGGCTTTTTTTGCGACATCACGGATCCCGGCCATTGAATATGCTGTTGCTCCTTTCAATTAGTTGATGACCTAATATATCTTAATATGATTATGACAAACCCATCTTTATTGAGGTAATTGTGTTTTTTTAGTATGAGCTATTTCACATTTTAGTATGTTAATTACCTTACCCTCTCTTTTAGTGCCTATAGTATCTTATATTAATTATGGAACAGTTCCATATGTGCTAATTACCTTAGTGAGGTGAATATGTCTAATACTTGGTGGAAAGATGCCGTGGTCTATCAAATTTATCCCAAGAGTTATTATGATAGTAACGGGGATGGTGTCGGCGATTTAGCTGGGATCACGGAGAAATTAGATTATATTCAGTCACTTGGTACAAACGTTATTTGGTTATGTCCGATTTTTAAATCACCAATGAAAGACAATGGTTATGATATTGCTGATTATTCTGTTGTCGATCCTATCTTTGGCGATAATAACGCGTTAGATAAACTTATTAGCGAAGCTAAAAAACGTGATATTAAAATTCTATTAGATTTAGTATTAAATCACTCTTCTGATGAGCATCCTTGGTTTAAAGCGGCAATTGAAGATCCTAATAGCCCATATAGCGATTATTATATTTTTAAACAATGGGATAAACCGACTCCTCCTAATAATTTACGCACTTATTTTGATTGCTCTGTTTGGAGTCGCGTTGGAGAAACTAATCGTTGGTATTTCAATTCCTTTGGCCCTGAACAACCGGATTTAAACTGGGAAAACCCACAATTACGTAAAGATATTATCAACATGATAAATGTCTGGATCAAAAAAGGTGTTGCAGGATTTCGTATTGATGCGATTGGTAATTTAAAAAAATCACCTGAAGCCTTATCTGAATATCAATTTGAACCTGATAAAGATGATGGTTCAGCGTCTTTAGTGCCTTGGGTATTAAATCAACCTAGTATTGATAAGTTTTTAACTGAATTAGTCGAGAATACTTTTAAGCCTGCAAATAGTATGACGGTTGCAGAAATTGATGTACCTGAAAAAGATTTACGCGCTTATGTTGGCGAGAATGGTTATTTTTCCATGGTATTTGATTTTAGTATCGCTGATTTAGATATTCGTAATGAGAAACCATTTACCATTAATCCAATCACAGGTGAAAGATTAAAACCTGTATTTATTAAAAGTCAGCTAGATACTCAACGCGTAGGTTGGGGAGCACCTTATTTAGAAAATCATGATCAGCCTCGTTCATTAAATAAATTTCTTCCTAAAGGGGCGATTAATGTAACTAGTGCCAAAATGTTAGCGACATTTTTATTAACTCAACGAGGAACTCCTTTTATTTATCAAGGGCAAGAAATTGGCATGACTAATTGCCCAATGACATTAGAAGAACATGATGATTTGCATGTTTTTAAATTATATGAATGGGGTAAAAAATTAGGTTATAGCGACGAGCAAATAATTGAATACTTTAATGACCGTAGCCGTGATAATTCAAGAATACCTTTTCAATGGGATAGTGAAATAAATGGTGGTTTTAGTACTGGAAAGCCATGGCTAAAAGTTAACCCTAATTATGTGGATATTAATGCAGAGCAAGAGACACAAGATAAACATTCTCTTTTCGCTTATTATCAACAATTAATTGCATTAAGACGACATTCAAAGATCAGTGATATTTTGGTCTATGGTGAATTCTCGCCATTGGTTTCACCAGAAAACGTGATTGCTTTTAAGCGTACTTATGATGGTAACTCAGTCAATATTTACTGTAATTTTAGTGGTGAAGAAAAAGCACTTACCATTAAAGCTAAAGATATTTATTTGCATAACAGCCCAATAGTGGAAGATGCACAAGGTGGTCTTATTCTTCAACCTTATCAAGCGATTATTTTTGTTTAATTTTCTCTATTTAATTGAAACTAAAGCGCCTTTATAAGGCGCTTTAGTCTTTGCAATTTTTATTTCGTCAGCTTCAGCCAATCTGCAATAAATTCTGCAATAGCCTCGGGTGCATTGATATCTAGTAGTGGGAAATCTACGTTTAAATCACAATCACTGGCGACGGCAATAACGTGCTCATCAAGTAAGTCATTAAAATTACGTTCGTTGATATGGCGATAGAGCGCAATTTTAGGAATAGCTTCGCCTTTAAAGCCTTCGACTAAGATTAAATCTAGCTTACTCGTATCAAAACGAGATGCGAGGTAATACAAATCTAATTCTGGTAGTTCTGGCGTCTCTGTCATTAATGCCCAACGTTGTTGGCTTGCGACTAATGTCTGATCTGCTCCTGCTTTTCTGAGTTCGTAACTGTCTTTTCCGGGCTTATCCACATCCATATCATGATGAGTGTGCTTGATCATGCCTACACGAATTTCTCTTTTGCGTAATTCTGGAATAAGTTGTTTTAGTAGTGTCGTTTTACCCGTTCCACTCCACGCCGTGATCCCTAAAAGGGGTAAATCTACTTGTGCCATATTTTTCATTCCTATTTTTTTAATTTGTTGGCTTTTTCAATATCGTCAGGGGTATTTAAATTAATAAAAGCACTTGCTTGATCCGCAAATAAAACAGAATGCGCATTTATCTGTTTCATAAACAACATTAATTTTCGATCACCTTGTGCTAAATAAGTTTCTAGCATTGGAATAATACGACGATTTAGCAGTGCTAAGGTAGGATGTTCTCTTTCACCATCATCAACATAAACGGCTAATGCATCGCCTCTTTGCTCATAGAGTTTTTCAACTAAATTAAGAGGGAAATAGGGGACATCGCAAGGTACAAAAGCAACCCAAGGTGTTGATGCTTGCTTTAATAACGTGAGCATGCCAGCTAAAGGCCCTGAAAATCCTTCTATTTCATCTGTAATAACAGGATATTGGCTTTGGCGATATTGTTCTAAATTTCGGTTAGCACTAATCAGTATGCTATCAACTTGCGGTGCTAGTTTTTGGGCAATATGGCGGTATAAAGGCTGTCCATGTAGAATTTGAAGCCCTTTATCAGCCCCTCCCATTCGTGTTGCTTGGCCACCCGCAAGTATACCGCCTGTAATATTCTTCATTTTCATATTCAATATTTGTGAATAAATTGGCTAAATTTTCCGAACGATTTTTATCAAGGAAAGACGATATACTAATAAAAAATATCGACTTAGTGAGATTTCATGTAAAGCGACAGCAATTTTTATCAAAAAAGCGTAATCTTTACGCATATTGACAGAGGTTTCCTTTTTCTATCGGATAATAATTGGTACTTTGTTGTTGTAATTAATAATAAGGATTTTTTGTATGAAATGTCACCGTCTTAATGAAGTTATGGAATTATTGCACCCAGTTTGGGAAGAAAATTCTGATTTAAACTTAATTCAATTATTGCAGAAACTTGCTGATGAAGCGGGTTTTAAAGGTCAATTATCTGATCTGACTGATGATATTTTGATTTACCATCTGAAAATGCGCGGTTCAGCGCCAACAGATGTGATACCAGGACTGAAAAAAGATTACGAAGAAGATTTTAAAACCGCCATTTTACGTGCTCGTGGCGTGATTAAAGATTAAATTCAGGATAGAAAATGGAAATGTCTGCCTCATTTAATTTTCAGGGACTTTCACCTGATAACATTTGGGACGCGTTAGTTAAAATCGGTTTTTATCCTGAGTCAGGGTTAACGGAATTAAATAGCTATGAAAATCGTGTTTTTCAATTTATGGATGAGCATCGACAACGTTATGTGGTGAAATTTTATCGCCCTCAACGCTGGTCGTATGAACAAATAAAAGAAGAACATGAATTCGTTTTAGCATTAAAGGAGGCAGAGGTATCCGTTGCTGCCCCTTTAATGATCAATAGTGAGACAGTTCATTTTTCTGATAATGGCTTTTATTTTGCAATATTCCCTAGCATAGGGGGAAGAGCATATGAAACTGATAATTTATTTCAGCTAGAAGAAGTAGGACGCACATTAGGGCGCATTCATCAAATAGGCAGAAAAAAGAGTTATGAGTACCGACCGACAGTTTCTATTGCAGAATATCTGATAGCGCCAAAATTAGAATTTGAAAGTAGTGCGTTAATTCCTAATAACCTCAAACCTCAATTTATAGAGGTTATAGATAAACTTATTCATGATGTGCGTCCTAGAATAGAGGACTCTGCATGGCAAATATTACGGCTACATGGTGATTGCCATCCCGGTAATATATTGTGGCGTGATGAAGTTGTAATGGTTGACTTTGATGATTCCCGAATGGGACCTGCGGTACAAGACTTTTGGATGTTATTAAATGGCTCACGGCAAGAGCAGGTTATACAGTTAGATACGATCCTTGAGTCTTATTATGAATACCAAGATTTTGATTTACGTGAATTGTCATTAATTGAACCACTAAGAGCAATGAGAATGGTGCATTATCTCGCGTGGGTATTAAAACGCTGGAATGATCCTGCTTTCCCTCGTGCTTTTATTTGGTTTCAAGAGCAAGATTTTTGGTTTAAGCAATTAGCCTTATTCAAGGGACAAGTGGAGCAGTTAAATGAGCCTCCTTTACAACTTAGTCCAATGTATTAATTCTTAGGAGACGATGAGAAATGAAAAAGATTTGGCTGGCGTTAGCAAGTATGGTGTTAGCATTCAGTGTTTCTGCTGCTGATTTTTCTGAAGGAAAACAGTATACGAACCTTTCTAAACCTGTTGCATCAGCGCCTGATGTTGTTGAGTTTTTCTCTTTTTATTGCCCACATTGTTATCAATTTTCTGAAGTGTATAAAGTCAATAGTACTGTTGAAAAGAATGTACCAGAAAATACTAATATTGTCCGCTACCACGTTGATTTCTTAGGACCTTTAGGTAAAGACTTAACACGTTCTTGGGCTGTAGCAATGGCCTTAGGTGTTGAAGATCAAGTTTCTCCAGTTTTATTTAAAGGTATTCAAGAAACGCAATCTATTCGCTCTGTTGACGATATCCGTAATGCCTTTATTAAGGCTGGCGTTAAAGGCGAAGATTATGATGCTGCAATGAATAGCTTTGTGGTGAATTCTTTAGTTAGCCAACAACAAAATGCTGTCGCTGATTTCCAAATCAATGGTGTTCCTGCCATGATCATTGGTGGTAAATATAAAATGAAAAATGATGGTATCAGCGCAAAATCACCAGAAGAGTATGCAAAAACATATTCTGATATTGTGAATCAATTATTGCTGAAAAAATAATATAGGCTTAATTTTTTCCTATATAGACTAAGTAAAAGTATATAGATTCTTATATGAAAAATAGCACTCAAGACATAGGAGTGCTATTTTTTTTACTTTCATATTTTTGTCATAATATAACTATCCACATTAATAAAAAATATTGAGATTAATTTATAATATCTTAATGATTTCGCTAAGTGATTGATTTTTTAATTGTGTTAATAAATTTAAAAGGAAGCTAACTTATTAATATAGAGAGAGTTACAAAACTACTCACAGAGTTATCCACAGGTTGTTCTGGTGTTGTCTAAAAAATAAATCCTTAATAAAAAAGATGATACTAATATGAACGTTAATATTTATGATGAATAAATAGCTCTATCTTAAATACTTTCTAATTTACACAGTAAGTTTACTTTTTATTCTTCGTTTTTAATTGAAATCAGATTAATGGATATGGCTTCTGATAAAAAAGTACTTTAATTAATATTAAGTTATCATTCATACTTATTCTTTCTGTTAAGTTCGGTTAATAATAAATAATTGAGTATTTAAGCCGAATTTCTGCATTTAAGAACAGGTAAAATTCGTCTATTGGGCTGTGATGTGGCATTCTAGTCATATCAACGAACCTCAGAACAATGATGAACAGATTATGGTCCAGATAGCAGAAAACCCCTTTATCCTTGTAGATGGCTCTTCATACCTTTATCGTGCCTATCATGCCTTTCCACCGCTAACCAATAGCCAAGGTGAGCCAACGGGTGCGATGTATGGTGTGTTGAACATGTTGCGTAGCTTGATAATACAGTATAAGCCAAGCCATGTTGCGGTTGTGTTTGACGCTAAAGGTAAAACATTCCGTGATGAGTTGTATGAGGAATACAAATCTAATCGTCCTCCAATGCCAGATGATCTGCGTGAACAAATAGCGCCTTTACATGAGATGGTGCAAGCAATGGGTTTACCCTTGTTATCTATTTCAGGTGTGGAAGCGGATGATGTTATTGGAACATTGGCACTAAAAGCGGCGGCTGATGGGCGTGATGTCCTAATAAGCACCGGCGATAAAGATATGGCGCAATTAGTGACGCCAAAGATCACGCTGATTAACACCATGACCAACGTTATTTTGGGTCCTGATGAAGTTAAAGAAAAATATGGCGTTCCTCCTGAACTGATTATTGATTTCCTCGCATTGATGGGCGATTCATCGGATAACATCCCTGGTGTCCCCGGTGTTGGTGAAAAAACCGCACTAGGTCTTCTACAAGGGCTTGGTAGTTTAGATGATATCTATCAACAGCTTGATAATATTGCAACATTGAGTTTCCGTGGCGCTAAAACACTTGGCGCTAAAATGGCAGAGCATGAGAAAGTGGCAAAACTTTCTTATAAGCTGGCAACGATTAAAACTGATGTTGAACTCGATAAAACGTTTGATGATTTAGTGGTTAATGAGCCAAATTTAGATCAATTATTAGAGATGTTCACGCGTTATGAATTTAAACGCTGGATAAGTGATCTTCAAAATGGTGGCTGGTTAGCACAACGCAGTACACACAAAGTTGCAGTGCCTTACACCTCAGAAGCTGTTAAACCCAAAGAAGCACCTGTATCAGCTAATTTTCCTGTTATTACACAAGAGAATTATGAAGCTGTCTTAACGCATGAAAGTCTGGCGCGATGGGTTGAGCTTCTCAAAAAAGCACCTGCATTTGCATTCGATACAGAAACGGATAGCTTAAATAATATTGATGCTCGTTTAGTGGGATTATCATTTGCTATTGAGCCGGGTAAAGCCGCTTATATTCCACTACGTCATGAGTATTTAGATGCGCCAGACCAACTTCCTGTTAATGAAGTGCTAGTGGCATTAAAACCCATTTTAGAAGATAAAAATATTTTAAAAATTGGGCAAAACTTGAAGTTTGATCGTGGCATTATGGAAAATGAAGGTATCGAATTAAACGGTATTCATTTTGATACGATGTTGGAGTCTTACGTATTAAATAGCGTGAGTAATCGACATGATATGGATACTTTGGCTGAAAAACATTTAAACCATAAAACCACGACATTTGAAGAGATCGCGGGTAAAGGTAAAGGTCAACTCACCTTTAACCAAATTGAGGTTGAGCAAGCGACGTTATATGCGGCTGAAGATGCCGATATCACTTTATTACTCCATCAAGCGCTATATCCTCAAATAGACGCTATTGAGCCTCTTAAGCATGTTTACCGCGATATCGAAATGCCATTAGTTCCTGTGCTTTCTAGAATGGAACGCAAGGGAGTATTAATTGATGCTCAAGTGTTAGCTGTTCAATCTCAAGAAATTACACAACGTTTGGCTGAAATTGAAAAAGAGACGTTTGCGTTAGCTGGACAAGAGTTTAATCTCTCTTCACCTAAGCAGTTACAAGAAATTTTATTTGATAAATTGCAATTGCCAGTTATCAAGAAAACCCCGAAAGGGGCGCCATCTACCAATGAAGAAGTATTAGAAGAATTAGCACATAGCCATGAATTGCCTCGCTTAATCTTAGAGCATCGTGGTCTTGCGAAACTGAAATCTACCTATACTGATAAATTACCATTGATGGTAAATAGTAAGACGAAGCGTGTACATACTTCATATCATCAAGCAGTGACGGCAACGGGGCGTTTATCTTCTCGTGATCCGAATCTTCAAAATATTCCAGTGAGAAATGAAGAAGGGCGTCGAATTCGCCAAGCATTTATTGCGCGTGAAGGTTTTAAAATTGTTGCTGCCGACTATTCACAAATTGAATTACGGATCATGGCACATTTATCGCAAGATAAAGGTTTGTTAGATGCCTTTGCTCAAGGTAAAGATATTCACCGTGCAACTGCATCTGAAGTGTTTGGTATACCTTTAGAAGACGTCACCTCTGAGCAACGTCGTAGTGCGAAAGCGATCAACTTTGGTCTTATTTATGGCATGAGCGCATTTGGCTTATCGCAACAGATTGGTGTTGAGAGAAGAGAAGCTCAGCGTTATATGGATCTCTATTTTGAACGTTATCCAGGTGTCTTGGACTATATGGAGCGCACACGTAAACAAGCTTCTGAACAAGGCTATGTTGAAACGTTAGATGGTCGTCGCCTCTATTTACCAGAAATTAATTCAAAGAATGCAATTCGTCGTAAAGCTTCAGAGCGTGAGGCGATTAATGCGCCAATGCAGGGTACCGCTGCGGATATTATCAAAAAAGCTATGATTGCTGTGGATAATTGGATTTGCAATGAATGTCCTGCTGATGTGCATATGATTATGCAAGTACACGATGAATTAGTGTTTGAAGTGCGAGAGTCTTACCTAGAGAACGCAAATATCATGATCCATAAATTGATGGAAAGCAGTATGGAATTAGCTATTCCGTTGAAAGTGGAAGTGGGTATTGGTAATAACTGGGATGAAGCACACTAGTTTTTAAGTATCGTTTTTAAATATTAAAAGGGCACAATGAAATACATTGTGCCCTTTATTTTTTATGTCAAAACTTATCAACATGTGAAAAAGAGATAAGTGAATAATTAAGCAACTTGCGAGTCTATCAGCTTGCTTAATTTCTTCTGTTTTTTCTCAATCCGTTGGCGTTTTAACGGAGATAAATGGTCAATAAAAAGTTTGCCATCAAGATGGTCTAACTCATGCTGAATGCAGCCTGCAAACAAATCAGCGGCTTCAAATTCAATTTCATCACCATTTCTATCCAATGCCTTAACCTTTAAGAAGCGGTAACGCTCTGTTGGGGCAAAAGAATCTGGAATAGATAGACACCCATCCATCATATCCATCACTTCATCTTCAGTGCTGATAATTTCAGGATTGATAAGTGCAATCGGTTGATCTCGGTTTTCAGAAACATCAATTACAACAATGCGTTTAGATACATTAATCTGAGGTGCTGCTAAGCCAATACCTCGTTCTGCGTACATGGTTTCGATCATGTCATCGATTAATGTGCGTATTTCGTCATCTACTTTTTCCACTGGTACTGCGACTCTGCGCAGACGCTCATCTGGAAAACGCAGGAGCGTTAATACAGCCATGGATACCTCATTTTATCGCTAATTACATATTTACTACGGTCTCGCAATAAGCGTATCACAAAATCATTAAGGATAAACCGCACCTTTTGTGTGATTTGTTCTATTTTTAATCATATTCACGTAAGTGATTAAAGTCTCATAATTATGTAATTAAACTACATTTATTTATGGTTTGAATACATAAACACATAGCTGAATCGTGTCTGCATGTGAAAAAAAATTACAAAAGGGCTTTTATTAACCAATAAAATAGAGTACATTATCTCTCGTAGGGTACAGAGGTAAGATGTTCTATCTTTCAGACCTTTTACTTCACGTAATCGGATTTAGCTGAATATTAGCTGCCCCAGTCGACTTTATTTCGACTGGGGCATTTTTTTATCTAAAACTCACTGAAGTGGTTTGTGCGAGAAGTGAAAGGGAAAAGTGATTTCCCTTTTATCAATAGAAGATCAGAACGCTATCGTTGAGAAAAAAGAAGATAATTAAGCGTTGTCATCATTTGTAGGCTGTTCTTCTGAGCCTGAAAACCATTCATTAAGTGTGTTACGTAGCTTATCAATGCCAATTTTTTTCAATGATGAAAAGTATTCTACGCGGATATCGCCTACTTTATTTGCCAGCTCTTCACGTACGCTCATTAACTGCTTTTTACGCGCGCCTGATGCGAGTTTATCCGCTTTAGTCAGTAAAACGAGAGTAGGAAGCTCTGAGCCCACAGCCCAGTCAATCATTTGCATATCGAGATCTTTTAATGGATGACGAATATCCATTAAAATAACCACACCTTTTAAGCACTCTCTTTTTTGTAGGTATTCACCTAAAGAGCGTTGCCATTTACGCTTCATTTCTTCAGGAACTTGGGCATAGCCGTAGCCTGGTAAATCGACTAAGCGTAAGCCTTCTTCAATTTGAAAAAGGTTGATTAATTGCGTACGGCCTGGGGTTTTACTGGTTCTGGCTAATCCATTTTGTTGGGTTAACGCATTTAAAGCACTGGATTTACCGGCATTAGAGCGACCCGCAAAGGCAATTTCAATTCCTGTATCTGGTGGTAAATGACGGATATCAGGTGCACTGATGATGAAATGTGCTTTTTGGTAATTAAATTGGGTCATTATGGTATAAACCTCTCTGAAATAATGCGGCTTTTCATGCATACTCATTTCAATTTTGCATGAAAATGAATATCTAAAATATTTATTTGCTCTATTTTGGCGCAATTTAATGACTTATAACAGTGCTTAAAAATTAAAATTTACCCTGTTATAACGTAATTAGACTTATTGAGCGTAAATAAAGGTAAATGATTGGCACTATTTACCTCAGCGAATTAGAATCGCTGCATATTAAGTAAGTTGTAGACTATTAAAGTAAAGGATCCCTGCATGTTAAAACGTTTTCTTGTCACCTTCGTTACCGCTTGCACTTTAACAACAGCGACTTTTGCAATGGCAACGGGAGAAACCTTCGTTAAATTAGTCACCTCTGAAGGCAATATTGAAATATCACTGGATAATAAAAAAGCCCCAATTACAACGAAAAATTTTATTCAGTATGTCGAAGATGGGTACTATAACGGCACCACTTTTCATCGTGTTATTCCTGGCTTTATGGTTCAAGGTGGTGGTTTTACTGCTGATTTACAGCAAAAACAAACCAGAGCGCCAATTAAAAATGAAGCCGACAATGGATTACGCAATGTAAAAGGTTCTATTGCCATGGCTCGCACATCAGATAAAGACAGCGCAACCAGCCAATTCTTTATTAATGTGGCTGACAATGCATTTTTAGATCACGGTCAACGTGATTTTGGCTATGCCGTATTTGGTAAAGTTGTGAAAGGAATGGATGTAGTTGATAAAATTTCACAAGCTCCAACTCGTAATATTGGACCTTACCAAAATGTGCCAGTAAAAACGGTCACTATTTTATCTGCGGAAGTCGTAAAACAATAAACGCATTATTAGGATAGGATATTTACTTATTCTAATAAGATAAAATGCATATAAACCGGAATGAATATTTTCATTCCGGGATTTTTAGTACAAAAAAATCTTTTTTATCCTTCCTTTTTTCGTGTGATCTCCTGCAATAAGTATTCACTACGCTATTAATCACTCTATTCATCATCAATTACCGTCATTCTTGTTATTGCGCAATAAATCAGCAGGTTTTCTTGCTTACTATTCATATTTTACACCTGTGCTATGATAATCGGCTTTGTTGTACCCAAGTCGGTTAAACAACGAGCTATTTTGGCAAATCTACACTCGCTTTAAAATAGTAATAAAATAGATAATGATAAGAAAATCAGTCGGATAGGCTAATATGCTGTTACTTATTGATAATTACGACTCGTTTACCTACAACCTCTATCAGTATTTCTGTGAATTGGGTGCTGAGGTTGTTGTTAAGCGTAACGATGAGATCGGACTTAAAGAGATAGAAAAGATGATGCCAGCACATCTTGTTATCTCGCCAGGACCTTGTACTCCTGATGAAGCTGGGATCTCTCTTGAGGCTATACAGCGGTTTGCCGGTGAAATTCCTATTCTTGGCGTTTGTCTTGGACATCAAGCGATAGGACAAGCTTTTGGTGCATCAGTTATCAGAGCACGAGAAGTGATGCATGGTAAAAATTCATTAATACATCATAATCAACAAGGTGTTTTTAAGGGACTTAATCGGCCTTTAAATGTGACGCGTTACCACTCTTTAGTGATTGATGCGACGACATTACCGGTTCCCTTTGAAGTGACGGCATGGAGCCAACATGATGGAAATGTTGATGAAATTATGGGAATTCGCCATCGTACTCTGCCAATTGAAGGGGTTCAATTTCACCCAGAAAGTATTTTAAGTGAACAAGGACATGAGCTATTAAATAATTTCCTTAAATATTAAATGGATAGCATTTAAATAGCGAAATAAAGCCTTTTTATACAAAACCACATTTGATTTTTTATTCATATTTAGTGATTATATTTTCATATTGAATATGAATAACGATCAGGTGGGGTAATGACAAAGCAAAGCATCAACCGGGCAACTTACGATCAAGTAATGTTGCCAATTTATTCACCCGCAGAATTTATTCCTGTCAAAGGGATGGGTAGCCGTGTTTGGGATCAGCAGGGAAAATCGTATATTGATTTTGCTGGTGGTATTGCTGTTTTAGCACTGGGGCATGCTCATCCTGCTCTTAATCAAGCCTTGAAAGAACAAAGCGAACAACTTTGGCATGTTAGTAATATTTTTACTAATGAACCAGCATTGCGTTTAGCACAAAAATTAATAGATAACACATTTGCAGAACGTGTCTTTTTTGCCAATTCAGGCGCAGAAGCGAATGAGGCAGCATTTAAGTTGGCTCGCCATTATGCCATCACTCGCCATAGTCCTTATAAAACTAAAATTATTGCTTTTCACCATGCATTCCACGGCAGAACACTGTTTACAGTATCTGTTGGTGGGCAACCTAAATATGCAGATGGTTTTGGCCCTAAGCCAGCAGATATCGTGCATATTCCTTTCAATGATTTAGAGGCGGTTAAAGCGGTTATTGACGACCATACTTGTGCTGTCGTATTGGAACCTGTGCAAGGTGAAGGTGGTGTCACGGCAGCAACACCTGAGTTTATGAGAGGGTTACGTGAATTGTGCGATAAGTATCAAGCTCTGCTTGTCTTTGATGAAGTACAAACAGGTATGGGACGTACAGGCAAGCTTTTCGCCTATATGAACTATGATGTGACACCAGACATTATTACCACTGCAAAAGCGCTAGGAGGTGGTTTTCCACTCAGTGCGATGTTAACAACACATGAAATAGCTTCTGTAATGGGCGTAGGGACTCATGGTACAACTTATGGTGGCAATCCATTAGCTTGTGCAGTGGGTAATGTCGCATTTGATTTAATTAATACACCTGAGGTACTTGAGGGTGTAGAAAAGCGCTATCAATGGATTGTGGATGAACTGGTGGCAATTAATCAAACGTACGATGTCTTTTCGCAAATCCGTGGACAAGGTTTATTGATTGGTGCGCAATTGGCACCACAATATAAAGGTAAAGCCAAAGAGTTACTCGGTCTTGCGGCCAAACATGGCTTAATGATGTTAAACGCAGGAGCAGATGTGATGCGTTTTACACCATCGTTAATTATTACCCAAGAAGAATTACAAGAAGGAATGGTGGCATTAAAAGCGGCTATTGCGGAATTTGTAAAAGGGTAGTGCGGACTATAAACCCCATCTATAAGGATGGGGTTTATACAGATTGTATCATCAATAGCCCTTTTATTGGGCTATTGTTTGTTCGGGGTAGGGAAACTTAGCGAGTCCCGTAAACGACGATAGTTTTACCGTGTGCTGAGATCAGGTTTTGATCTTCTAGCATTTTGAGAATACGGCCTACAGTTTCGCGTGAACAACCAACGATTTGACCAATTTCCTGACGTGTAATTTTAATTTGCATGCCATCAGGATGCGTCATGGCATCGGGTTGTTTTGCTAAGTTTAGTAAGGTTTGTGCAATACGGCCTGTAACATCAAGGAAAGCAAGGTTACCTACTTTTTCTGATGTTGTTTGTAATCTGTTCGCCATTTGAGCAGAAAGGCGCATCAGAATATCAGGGTTAACCTGAATTAATTGACGGAATTTTTTATAGGAAATTTCTGCTACTTCACAGGCTGTTTTTGCTCTAACCCATGCACTACGTTCTTGATCTTCTTCAAATAATCCAAGTTCACCGATGAAATCCCCCTGATTTAGGTAGGAGAGGATCATTTCTTTTCCTTCTTCATCTTTAATAAGAACAGCCACGGAACCTTTAACAATATAATAAAGTGTTTCCGCTTTCTCACCTTGGTGGATCAGCGTGCTCTTGGATGGATATTTGTGAATATGGCAGTGTGACAAAAACCATTCAAGAGTCGGGTCTGTTTGCGGCTTGCCGAGAACCATTCGCGTTATCCTCTGTACGTTAAATGCAGCCTTTCAAAACGGATAGGTTCCCTTTTGATACAGCGTGCTTAAAAATCCTATCTTTACCTATTAACTTCCTGAGAACACGGTAAGTTAATATGGAGTAGATTATAATAAATGAGAAAATAATGCATTGATCTTAACCACTATCATCAAGCAGATATTGTTTTTAACACAATTAGTGCATTAAGTCTCGTTTTACGCAGTCAGCATAATAAACCTATTTGCTAATTGCTAGTTGAATTATGAGAATGTACTCTTTTAGTTTCTGTCATCTTTAGGGGAAAATAAATGGAAGCGAGAGTTAAGTGGGTAGAAGATTTATCTTTTGTCGGTGAGTCTTCTTCTGGCCATCAAATCATGATGGATGGAAATTCAGGTGATAAAGCACCAAGCCCAATGGAAATGGTATTAATTGCTGCGGGTGGGTGTAGCGCTATTGATGTTGTGAGCATTTTACGTAAAGGTCGTCACCAAGTGACTGATTGTGAAGTGAAATTAACATCAGAAAGACGCGAAGAAGCCCCTCGTCTATTTACTGATATTAATTTACATTTTATTGTTTCAGGTAAAGAATTAACGGATAAAATCGTAGAACGAGCTGTTCAATTATCCGCAGAAAAATATTGTTCTGTTTCTTTAATGCTAGGAAAAGCAGCCAATATTACGCATTCATTTGAAATAAAAGATGCTGACTAATTTTGATATTTTAAAATAAAGTTTAATTCGAAAAATAATATCCCTTAATTAATGGGATATTATTTTTATAGAGATAAATTTTATTTTGGTTAACTTATCTTTTCGCCATTTAATAATTTTTTGACTAATGGCGCCATAATTAATTCCATCGCTAATCCTAATTTCCCGCCCGGTACAACAATAGTATTTATTGTTGACATAAATGAGCCATGCAACATCGCAAGCAAATAGGGAAAATCAATATCGGTTAAGCCTCGAAAACGAATAACAATAAAGCTTTCATCGAGAGTGGGGATTGCTTTGGCAGAAAAAGGGTTTGAAGTATCAACCGTTGGAACTCGTTGGAAGTTAATGTGAGTGCGTGAGAATTGAGGAATAATATAGCTAATATAATCATCCATTGAACGTACAACCGAATCTCTTACCGCCTCTTGTGAGTGTCCTCTTTCTGTGGTGTCTCGAATAAGCTTTTGTATCCACTCTAGGTTTACGATAGGGACAACACCCACTAGTAAATCAACATGTTGTGCGACATTGTGCTCATTGGTGACAACGCCCCCGTGTAACCCTTCATAAAAGAGAACATCGGTATTATTTGGCAAAGGCTCCCAAGGTGTAAATGTACCCGGTAATTGGTTGTAGGGAGTGGCTTCATCATAAGAGTGTAGATACTTGCGAGATTGACCTTGTCCTGTATCACTATACTGACTTAAGGTCTTACTCAGTAAGCTAAAATCATTTGCTTCAGGGCCAAAATAACTGATATGTCTACCTTGTTCTCTGGCTTTTCTTATCGCCATATCCATTTCAGGACGGGTATAGCGATGGAAACTATCTCCATCAATCAATGCAGCATTTGCATTGAGTTGTTGGAATATCTTACGAAAAGCTTGGCTTGTTGTGGTAGTTCCTGCACCACTTGAGCCAGTCACTGCGATGATAGGATGCTTGATTGACATAGGTTATCCTTTTGCTAAATAAGGTTGGCCCTTATTGACGGCGATACATCGCTTGCTTTGAATAACTAACCAGAGCGAAACTGCGATGCCGGCATAATATTGACGCTCTCATGAAGTTCTGACCAAACCAATACGGCTTCACCGGATTTAAGTTGTTTTTTTACGTCGGCGACTTTTTGTTCAAGCGTTTTCTCTTGGATACCATAATCAGTGCCTTCTCGTAAAACAAAACTTTCAATAAGATTATCAAGTGTCTCTGTAGAAAGCTCATTCCAAGGAATTATCATTTGGTTTTCTCCAAATAAGCGGATAACCAGTCAGGTATTCGGCTTTCAAGCCACATCACGGGTTTAGAAAGTTTTCCACTTACAAAACCGACATGCCCACCAAACTCGGTGAGTTGATATTCAATGTTATTTGGTAAGGTTGTGATATCAGGAATAACATCCGCAGACATAAAAGGATCATCTTTCGCGTGAATAATCAGTGTTGTTTTCTTTATTTTATTTAATAAAGGTAATGCACTGCATTGGCGATAATAATCTAACGCATCTTTAAACCCGTGAATTTTAGACGTGATAAGATCGTCAAATTGACGTAGTTTTTTAATGGATTTTATCGTCAATAAGCTGATTGGTAATGATTCAGGATAGCGAATAAGCTTGCGTGTCGCGTTATTTTTCAGCTCTTTTAACAGATACCATTGATAAAAACGAGAAAAGCCATGTTCAATTTTTGTTGAGCATGGTTCTAGCATTAATGGTGCAGAGACAATAACGGCAGCATCTACAACCGCATTTTCACCGCTTTCTGCGAGATAATAGGCAAGCATATTTCCACCAAGAGAGTAGCCAACGGCGGCTGTTGGTTGCTCACCAAATTCCTTTTTCAACCAATTTAAGAAGTAGCGAGCATCTTCCGTTTCACCTGAGTGATAAATGCGCTTTTGTCTATTGGGTTCACCACTACATCCTCTAAAGTGCATCACAACGCTTAGCCAGCCTCTCTCTTTTGCTGCGGCCAACATGCCGTGAGCATAAGGGCTACTAAATCCACCTTCTAAGCCATGAAAAATGACTAAGCGCGGTTTATTGAGTGCCGTTGTCGGATCTTCACTCCACGCTAAATCGACAAAATCGTTGTCTGGGAGATTGAGTCGTTGCCAATGTGGCGTAAGTTGTGGCGTCCTACGTACAATTCTTGGTAAGAGCGTTTGTAAATGTGGATTTTTAGCCCAACGCATTGGATTAAAGTATTGAGACATATTTTCCGTCTATCAAAATGAATTAACACTTGTTTGCTAAATAACATACTGCTATTTTCGGTGAAAATAAAACATCTGTCACATCTTTGAGCACTTATAATGACAATTAGTCTGATTTCATCGTTAGCTATTTTCCTATTTATTGCTGCTATCACGCCTGGACCCAACAACTTATTGCTTACTTCATCAGGTGCTAATGTAGGTTTTAAAAGCTCATTAAAGCTGATGGCTGGCATTATGCTAGGTATGCAATGTGTTTTGCTGAGTTCTGCATTTGGTGTTGCCGCATTATTGATAATTTATCCTGCACTGCATATTGGATTGAAGGTAGTCGGGAGTGCGTATCTGCTTTGGCTTGCTTGGAAAACAGCAACATCATCTTATCAGCGTTTAGATATTCCAGCAAAAACGCCCCAAGCAGTAAGCTGGTTTCAGGGCGGATTATTGCAATTTCTAAATCCAAAAGCGTGGATGATGGGATTAGGTGCAGTAGGAAGCTTCAGTTTATCGGGCGATGCTTATTTTAGCTCTGTTATTGCTATTAGTATTGTTATGGTTATTGTTAATTTCGTTGCCGGTATTGTTTGGATATTAGGCGGAACATTAATTAGTCTATTTTTACAAAGCAGACAGTCTTGGTTTATTTTTAATATCTCGATGGGATTATTAACGGCATTTTGTGTACCTTTGATTTGGATAGGATAAATTAAAAAACATTTATAAATCAATAGATAAATTAACTTTCTTGATTAAAGTGATGTTTTTTTAAGTTTGGTTGAAATGATCTTTTTGAATGTGTATCAAAAAAAGAGCATTAATCTATCAAAAGAGAGATCTGCGATCATCTGCCATCTTTATTATGTATGTTACAGTGTCAATCATATAAAAGGCTTATTGGTTTTGGGGTTTTAATATCCGTCTTTTTATTTAAATATGTCGTTTAACCTATTTTTATATCATTAAAAATAAAAATAATTCCGCTATGAAGGAATTATTTATTCCTTATTACTGTTTGTAATTAAAGGTTTTTTATTGTGTTAATGTTTTTAAAATGTGTTTTATATTGTCATTTAGTTAATTATTATGTTTAAAAACGCAATTTTGCTGAATATAAGTATATTCAGTTTATATCGTGTTGTTGACTAAGAAGAATAAATTATTATTTAAAATTGGAAAAAATTAAATTAAGTATTATAAAATATAGAGGTTAATGTGTGAGAGATTGAATAAAAAGAGTCAATATAACGTTATTATAAGAACAAGTATTTCGATAATAATATTACTTTTTTTATGATTTATTGTATCTCATATTTTGTTTCTAATTGATTTTATTCTAAAAACTTAATTACTTTAGGTATTAAACGTTTTATCAAAATTATTCCATATATAACTATATTGTACTCGAAGTGGATATTGTCATTATGCCAACATTAACGAAAATTGCGTGGATCAAGCTTGGTATGGCGACAAATCAACGTAAAATAGCGGATTATATTTTAGAGAACCCAGAAAAAACGGTCACTCTTTCATCACAGCAACTTGCTGAAACAATGGGTGTGAGTCAATCAGCTATTGTTAAATTTAGCCAAAAAATTGGATTCAAAGGTTTTCCTTCTTTGAAGCTTGCAATTAGCGAAGATCTTGGGCGAAAAAATGCAAATACTGGGCAGGATCCTAGCATATTACATAATCAGATTGGCTCTGAAGATAGCTTAGTTGTAATAGCTCAAAAACTTGCTCAAGAGAAGAATAATTCTATCAGTGATACCACTCGCCAAATTAATTACCTTCATTTTGAAAAGGTGATCCAGCTTATTGATGAAGCTCAGCGAGTTCAGATTATTGGTATTGGTGGTTCAGGGTTAGTCGCAAGAGACTTAAGTTATAAATTACAGAAAATAGGAATAACCACTCTGATTGAAACAGATCATCATGTTCAGATATCTGTTGCTCAAATGTTAAGTTCAAAGGATTTACAGATAGTTATTTCTTATAGTGGCAAAAGAAAAGATATGTTAGTTGCGGCCTCTGTGGCTAAAAAACAGGGAGCAAAAATCATTGCTATTACAGGAGAAAAACACTCTCCATTAGGAAGAATTTCTGATTATATATTAGAAACAATTGCGGATGAAGGTGAGTGGCGAAGCGCTTCAATCTCTTCACGTACAGCACAAAATACGATCACTGACCTTATTTTTATGGCATTATTAAAGAAACGTGATGAGTGTGCGAAGACATTAGTGCTAAGTTCACAGGCATTAATTAATAGCCTTGATAATTAAAAATTTTGAACTGATTCAAAAAACTAATATTTAAATGTAGGTATTTACACTTATTACTAAAGTTATTCTCCTAACGGCCGAAACGATAGTTATTTAGGCAGTCTTTTTTTGTTGAGATATTTTAATTTCAATGTCGAGGAGAGTAACTAATGCGTAACAATCAACCGGTGACACAGCGAGAATACCCGGTATCTGAAAACGCAACACTGATGTCGACGACAGATCTTGATGGCAATATTATTTATGCCAACGAGGATTTCGTCGAAGCCAGTGGGTTTTCAGTCGAAGAGTTGGTGGGGAAACCCCATAATATTGTCCGGCATCCAGATATACCTTCAGAAGTCTTTAAGGATATGTGGAGAACTTTAAAGCAAGGCGAGGTTTGGACTGGGATCGTTAAAAATCGGCGTAAAAATGGGGATCACTATTGGGTAAGGGCAAACGTCACTCCCATTATACGTCAGGGTAAAATTCAAAGTTTTATGTCAGTAAGGACGGCGGCAAAAAAAGAGGAAATAGCACAAGCCTCAGCACTTTATGCCGCATTTAATCAAGGTAAATATCCTTCACACACGTTTTTAAAAGGCGCTTTTGTTTATAAAGGATGGCAACGTTGGCGCTCATGGAATCAAACAATTTCATTAAAAAAACGACTCCGTCTTTTTATCCTCTTACCCTTACCTTTTATGTTGTTAAGTGCATGGTTTGCAGGCTTATCAGGTAATGCGCTTTTTATTCATATCGCGATTTTGCTGATATTACTGATGGTTAATGAACGCGTTCTCTATTTTCAAATTGTTAAGCCAATTAGACTACTTAATGAGCAAGCGAATCGAGTTGCAACTGGCGATGAACATAATGTTACATATATAAATCGCATCGATGAAGTCGGCATGACACAGCGTTCAGTTAATCAATTAGGACGTATGTTCCGTTGGCTGGTTAGTGATGTGAGTCATCAAATTCATCAAGTCGATATCTCTTGTGATCAATTAGCCGCAGGTAATCGCGATCTGTATGTGAGAACAGAGCAAACCGCCAGCAATGTTGAAGCAACCGCTTCAACAATGAATGAATTAACCACGGCGGTAAGCAGTAATAGTGAAACGGCAGGGCAGGCAAACAATCTTTCTAATATCACTTGTGAGGCAGCGATAAAAGGAGGTAGTGCAATGGATAATATCGTTACTACAATGAATGATATTGCGAAAAGCTCTGATCGTATTAGTAATATCATTGGTGTTATTGATAGCATTGCCTTCCAAACGAATATCCTTGCACTTAATGCATCTGTAGAAGCGGCAAGAGCGGGTGAGCAAGGTCGAGGTTTCTCGGTAGTGGCAACAGAAGTAAGAGAATTGGCACAACGTAGTGCCGAAGCAGCGAAAGAGATCAAAGCATTGATCAATGCCTCAAGTAGCAATATCAAAGTTGGTTCAAAGCAGGTCAATGAAACTGTCGGAACAATGGAAGATATTGTGGTACATGTTAAAAATGTGACCGATTTAATTGGTGAAATCAGTCTCGCATCCACAGAGCAAAGTGCAGGTTTAAAAGAGCTTGGTCGCGCTGTTGAAAAATTGGAATCGATTACGCATGAAAATGCGAATTATGTTTCGAAAGCTTCAATGATTTCAGGTGAAATGAAAGTACAAACTAACTACTTAGTTAGTGCAATCAATGTATTCCATTAATTTGTCATTATTTAAGAAGTAAAAGAAAAAGACACCTACTAAAAATAGGTGTCTTTGTGTTTATCTAAATCACGTTTTTATCATGATCAAATCAATGGATTAAAAGCTTGTCCAATCATCATCTTCATCGTTATTTACAGTTGCGGTTCCTTTTGCCGATTTTTTCTCTTTCACTTCATCTTTGACTGTATTTTTTATCTTCTCATTTTTTGTATGTAGTGATGTTTCAGACGAGAACGGTTTTTCTATGACTTTGTGTTGTGCCTTTTTATTGAACTGTTCACTTTCAGCCGTTTTAAACTGTTCAACGATTTGTTCAAGATTACCGGCTTCTTCAGTCAATAAGCTGGCAACAGAGGAAGATTGCTCAACCATCGCCGCATTTTGCTGTGTTGCCTTATCCATTTCAGTGACTGCAAGAGAAACTTGAGTAATGCCTCGAGTTTGTTCTTCTGATGCAGATAAAATTTCAGTCATTGAATCTTCAACATGTTTTACGGATGTCAGTATTTCGCACATAGAAATACTGACTTGCTCAACAAGATCATTACCATGGCGAACACGGCTAATAGAGGCATCAATTAACTCTTTAATTTCCTTTGCAGCTTCGGCACTGCGTTGTGCTAATTCTCTTACTTCTGTTGCCACTACGGAGAAACCCCGACCTTGTTCACCTGCTCTGGCGGCTTCAACCGCAGCATTTAATGATAAAATATTGGTTTGAAAAGCGATGCTATTGATAACAGCAGTGATTTCACCAATTTTTTGTGAGCTATCAGCAATGTCAGTCATCGTTTTCACCATTCTATTGGTGACATCGCCCCCTTTACTGGCAATATTGGAAGTTTGGCTGATAAGGTGTGAAACTTCACGAGCACTTTCTGTATTATTTCTCACTGTTGCTGTGAGTTGTTCCATACTTGATGCTGTTTCTTCTAATGCGCTCGCTTGCTCTTCGGTACGACAAGAAAGATCGGTATTCCCTGCGGATAACTCTTGAACACCAGTATAAATATGATGACTTGTTCCTCGGATCGCATTCACAATTAATGACAGTTCGGTACGCATATATTGAATACCTGTAATTAATTGGTCGATTTCATTATTTCCTTTTGCGGTGACATCTTTATTTTCTAATAAATTTCCTTGTGAAATTTCCGACATATAATCGACAATTTGATTGATACGTAAAACAATATTTCGACGTATCCAAAGTACAACAAGGACAGTGAAAAGAATAAAAACAAACATAAAGACAAAAGCTAACACCAAGGTACGTTCATAATTACCTTGAGCTGCTTTTATTGCGTGAGTAACAACGTTATCACTGAGGTAATCTGTTGCTTCATAAAGGGATTGAGTGAAGCGTTCATTGGTATTATGTGCATAAAGAGATTGAAAACCGTAGTAATCGCGTATCTCTAGACATGATGCAAGTTGGTCAAGATCGTAAAGCACACGATTAAAGAGCTTTTTCATACCCTCTATTTTTTCGGGATCAAAATTAGCTTCTTCAGTAGCAGTGAAGTACTCGGTAATAATACGTATAACTTCTTGTTTTCTTTTTGGATAAGAGGAAAAAAAGTCAGAGATCTTATTTTCTGCAATATCGGGTGTGAGATGAGCGTCAAACATAACATTTAGCATATCTTCACGTAATTTATTTAACTCAGCATAACCATAATCCATCGTTTTTATCTGTTCAAAGCCATTTGCTAATTGTGAGATCCGCTTATTTGTTAAACTCGCGTCACGGATACTCATTGCACCAGAAAAAAGTTGAATGGCGCAAAACAGTATTAAGATAAACATTAAACCATTAGATATTTTTATTCGTTTCAGCATAGCCTTACCTATTTAATTGGTTTGTAGGACACACAGCAAGGAGCGATAACTATTTATCAATTAAACTTATTCGGCTCAATGTTTAAAAACTTTACCTTTTCTACTCTGTTTGATAGTAAAAACGACTTATATTTCTTTTTTTAGCTTTAATTGTCAGCTAATGGCTAAAATTTTCTAATGATTAATAGAAAAAACTATAAGTATATTAACTTACTTATTTTTTGTGTTAATTGTTAAAATATAAATATTAATAATGATTTATTAAGCATTAAAATGATAATAAGCAGTATTTTATTTTTATTTATCTTTTTGTCTTATGATAAGCACAATAAAATTATCGCTTTCATAAATACTCTTAATATTTCTTAAAAAATGCTTTTATTTCGTATGAAAAACGATCTGTTTTTTTGTGTTTATGTGCGGTGAGATCAGAAATACTCCCAGAAAAATGACTGGGAGTAGGGGAGGGTGAGGTTTTGTTATATGTTCTGGACTATTTTTTACACCGCTATCTCTCTCGATGTTGGGTGAGAAAGATAATTAAAAGCTTTCCCAATTATCGTCTGTTTCGTGATTATTGGTTTTGATTGTGGGGGTTTTAAGTGTTTCAGTGTCTTGCGATTTAGCTGAAAATGCGGGCAATTTAGCTTTAGCGGGTGCGACTTTTTCGTGTTCCACTTTAAACGTATTCACAATCGTATCCAACATACTCGCTTGTTCACTTAATGTGGCAGAAGCAGCCGTTGATTGTTCAACCATCGCCGCATTTTGCTGAGTTGCTTTATCCATCTCATTAACAGCAAGGCTGATTTGTGCAATACCACGCGTTTGCTCTTCTGATGCAGATAAAATTTCCTTCATCGAACCTGAAACATGATTAACAGATGTAACAATCTCCCCCATTGATAAACTAACTTGTTCGACGAGATCATTACCTTGTCTAACACGTAATATTGTCGATTCAATAAGCTCTTTGATCTCTTTCGCCGCTTCTGCACTGCGCTGTGCTAAGTTGCGAACTTCACTGGCAACAACAGAGAAACCACGACCTTGTTCGCCCGCTCTTGCCGCTTCAACAGCAGCGTTAAGGGCTAATATATTGGTTTGGAAAGCAATATCATCAATAACCGCAGTGATTTCACCAATTTTTTGTGAGCGATCGGCAATGTCGGTCATTGTCATAACCATCTTATTACTATGCTCACCGCCTTGTACGGCAATATCAGCAGTGCTCATAACGAGCTCTGTTACTTCACGAGCGCTTTCCGTGTTATTACGAATAGTTGCGGTCATTTGCTCCATGCTGGATGCCGTTTCTTCTAATGCGCTGGCTTGCTCTTCAGTTCGGCTTGATAAGTCATTATTACCCGCAGCAATCTCTTGTACGCCAGTGTAAATAGTTGCACTAGTATTGCGAATAGAGCTTACCATCTCTTTTAATTGAGCACGCATTTGCTGTAAGCCAAGCATGAGCTGATCGATTTCAGTCTTACCTGAAATATCGCTATCAATGCGACTGACTAAATCACCTTTAGCAATCGTTTCTTGATAGGTGATCATTTGGTTAATGCGCACAATAATGTATTTGCGGATCCAAATAAGAACTAAGGTGGTAAAGATGAGGAAGATACCCATAAAGAGTGATGCTACCCACAACATGCTGTGGTAATTATCTTCTGCTTCAATGACTGAAGGGTTAACAACTTCATCGGTAATAAAGTCTGTGGCTTCATACAGGGAATTCGTGAAGTTAGTGTTTGCTGGGCTTTTTAAAATTAAACGAACCGCGTTAGTGTTACGTTCACTTAAATACTGCGCCAGTAAATCAAGATCAGCTCGGCTTTTTTGATAGAGCTGTTTGATTTGCGCCATACGTTGCTGATCGAAACCTGTTTGCGCAGATAGCTCAACATATTCATTCATCAATGCATCAACTTGCGCTTTACGTGCAGGCATAGTTTGCATAAATGCAGTGATATTCGCATCCTCGGCTTGAGGGTTTGAAATATAACTAAATGCTTGTGCAATAATATCAGTACGTAATGTATTCAACTCCGCATAGGTATTATCCATGGTACGTAGTTGATCGAAACTGTATGAAATTCTTTTAAGAGTATTTTGAGTCTGGTAGGCATCGTGAATGCTTTGTACTCCAGAAATGATCTGAATAATACAAAACAGAGTCAGGACACACATTAAACCTTGAGAGATTTTAATTCGTTTTAACATAACCCTACCTATTAGCTTTGCCTTTTCGTTGGTAAGTGGGAGGTCCACTTAGCAGAATGATTAATTCGGCTGGAATGTTAAAAACTTTAGCGTGAAAGAATTTATTTCCCTTACTTAATATAAATAGGTAGAAAATAAACGTTAGATGATTATTTTGATTGGGTTATTTTTAGATAGAGTGAGATTATGTTTTGTGTAAATCGTGCTATTGTAAAATGATATAAATACTGTAAGTGAAATGAATTGTATAAATTTTCAGAATGAATTGAAGAGCAAAAAGAAAGGAACTATTTCGCTTAAAATAGTTCCTTTTTTAATGAATCGGGTTGTATTACTGGGCTTCAAATGTGTTTGTCATTTCTTCCAGTGTTTCTTGTAACTCCATCCACTCCATTTCCACTTCTTCTAGTGCAGATTTCGCAACACCTTGTCGGCTTAAGCAATCAGAAAGCTCATTTTTACGGCTAGTATCATAAATACCACTATCAGAAAGAGCAGTTTCGATATCACTAAGTTCTTGGCTTAATTTATCCATCTTGCTTTCTAATGTTGTGAGTTTCTTGCGTAAAGGCTGGGTTTGTTGTCTAAACTCAGCTTCTTTACGTTTTTGCTCTTTTTTATCTTGAGCACTTAAATTGGTGGTTGTCGTAGTATTGTCGTTATCTTGTTGGCTTTTATTTGCCTGTGTCTCTTGACGATTTTGATCAACTAACCATTGTTGGTAATCATCAAGATCGCCATCAAATGGTTCAACTTGACCATCGTGTACAAGATAGAGATCGTCAGTGGTAGAGCGTAATAAATGCCTATCATGCGATACAACAACAATTGCCCCTTCAAAGCTAATTAGAGCTTGGGTTAGTGCTTGGCGCATATCTAAATCAAGGTGGTTTGTTGGTTCATCCATTAATAGCAAGTTAGGACGTTGCCAAACTAAGAGTGATAAGACTAAACGTGCCTTTTCACCGCCAGAAAATTGACCACAAGCATCCGTGACTTTATCGCCATGAAAACCGAAACCGCCCAAGTAATCACGTAGTTTTTGTTCAGTTTCTTTGGGCGCCAAACGAGCTAAATGCTGTAGTGCCGATTCATCAGAGCGTAAAAACTCCAATTGATGCTGGGCAAAATAACCAAGTTTAATGCCTTTAGAAAGAGCCAATTTCCCCTGTAACGGTTGAATTTCGCCTGCAAGTAATTTTATCAGTGTCGATTTACCTGCACCATTGCGCCCTAATAATCCAATGCGTGAGCCGGGAACTAAATTGAGTTTGATGTCATTAAGAATAACTTTTTCACCATAACCCGCGCTGACTTTCTCCATTGATAAAAGAGGATTAGGTAAGCTTTCAGGTTGGCGGAAACTAAATTGGAATGGGTTATCTGAATGTGCAGGAGCAACGCGTTCCATTCGTTCAAGCATTTTTACACGGCTTTGAGCTTGTTTTGCTTTTGTCGCTTTCGCTTTAAATCTATCTATAAAACTCTGTAAGTGTGCAATTTTGGCTTGTTGATTCTCAAACAAAGCTTGTTGTTGCGCGAGTTTGGTTGCACGCTGCATTTCAAATGAAGAGTAGTTACCTGAATATTCAAAGATTCTTTCTTGCTCAATATGCAAGATTTTATCCACGATCGGATCAAGAAAATCACGGTCATGGGAAATTAAAATAAGTGTGCCTGTGTAGCTTTTTAGCCATTTTTCTAGCCAAATTACAGCATCTAAATCTAAGTGGTTGGTGGGTTCATCGAGTAGCAGTAAATCAGATCGACAAATCAGCGCTTGTGCTAAGTTTAAACGCATCCTCCAGCCACCTGAAAATGATTTTACAGGTTCATTAAGTTGCTGTTGGCTAAAACCTAAACCATTCAGTAAGGTCGCTGCACGAGATTGTATTGTCCATGCATTAATTGCATCTAATTGCCCATGTATCAGTGCAATAGCGTGACCATCGTTTATTTCGTTAGCTTTTTGTAATCGTTGTTCTAACTGACGGTATTCTCTATCACCATCAATAACATAATCAATAGCTGGTACATCAAGTGCAGGTGTTTCTTGGTTAACCCATGCCATTGACCATGTACTAGGATAGGTGACATTGCCTGCTTCAGCTTGAAGTTCACCTTTTAATAAAGAAAGTAATGTGGTTTTGCCACAGCCATTTTTACCAACTAGACCAATTTTTTGCCCTGGATTAATGGTTGCACTGGCATTGTCCAGTAACACTCTGACACCACGGCGAATTTGCAAAGAAGAAAAAACAATCATAAATATCGTCTATTAAGAGTATGTAAATTAATATATAGAGTAAGTTGTTCGTAACTGTTGGTCACAATGCGTGCATGGTAACGGAAAAAATGGTTTCTGACACGTTTTGTAAGGAGGAATGATGTCAAACGCATCAAATGTATTACTGGTGTATGTTCATCCCGAACCGCGCCAATCAATCGCCAATAAAGCGTTATTAAATGCGGTGAGGGATTTAGAGAATATAACTATCCATGATTTATATGCTATTTATCCTGATTTTTTTATTGATATACACCATGAACAATCTTTGCTGTGTAAACATCAAGTGATCGTTTTTCAATTTCCATTGCAAACATATAGTTGCCCTGCGTTATTAAAAGAGTGGCAAGATAGAGTGTTAACTCGCCCATTTGCTAACAAAGCAGGTAGAGCACAATTAAAGGGTAAGTCATTTCGTTGTGTTATTACAACGGGAGAGCCTGAGCAGGCTTATCAACATGATGGGAAAAATCACTACACACTCACAGAATTATTACGCCCCTTTGAATTAATGGCAGAAATGTGTGGTATGCGCTGGTTATCACCAATGATTGTGTATTCAGCAAGACAACAATCTAAAACAACACTGACTCATATCAGTGAAGCTTATCGCCATTGGTTAAGTGCGCCACTTGAAGGGGAGCAAGCTTAATGGAAGATAATTGGATGATTAAAGCTGTGCTCTTTTTCCTGTGTGCGGCCGTGGTTATGGTGCCTATTGCACAGCGCCTTAAAATTGGTGCGGTACTCGGTTATTTAATTGCTGGTATTGCCATTGGTCCTTGGGGTTTAGGGCTGTTTAAAGATGTCGATAACATCTTACATTTTGCTGAATTAGGTGTGGTCTTTTTAATGTTCCTTATTGGTTTGGAATTAAATCCAGCCAAATTATGGGAATTGAGGCGTGCCATTTTTGGTGTTGGTTCAATGCAGGTGGTATTAACCGCCTCTATTTTTTCAGGACTCATTCTCGTTTTCACTTCTTTCTCGTGGCAGGCAGCCGTTATTGGTGGATTAGGTATTGCGATGTCTTCTACTGCGATGGCATTGCAACTTATGAACGAGAAAGGAATGAACCATAATGAAGGTGGGCAATTAGGTTTTGCTGTTTTACTTTTCCAAGATATGGCGGTTATTCCTATCCTTGCCGTTATTCCTTTGTTAGCTGGAGAAACGGCAAGCAGTGATTGGTATCGTATTGGCGTGAAGGTGGCTGCTTTTGCTGGGTTACTGATTTGTGGTCGTTATTTATTACGCCCATTCTTACGCTTAGTTGTGAAATCAGGCGTAAGAGAAGTTTTTACAGCTGCTGCGTTACTTGTGGTATTGGGTGCTGCTATTTTTATGGAAACCCTAGGCTTTTCAATGGCTATGGGAACCTTTATTGCGGGAGTGTTATTGGCAGATTCAGAATATCGACATGAATTAGAGATCTCCATTGAACCTTTTAAAGGTCTACTTTTAGGACTCTTTTTTATCTCTGTTGGTATGTCTTTAGATATCGGCATATTATGGCGTTATCTTCCACAAGTATTATTGGGCGTCTTAGTTCTGGTTATTGTGAAAGCGTTGATACTTTATAGTATTGCTTGGTTAGCTAGATTGCGCTTTTCCACGCGTTTACAATTCTCAGCGGTGTTAAGCCAAGGTGGGGAATTTGCGTTTGTTGTTTTCTCAACATCTATGGCAATGGGCGTATTAGATAGTCAGCAAATGGCGTTATTGTTGGTTGTTGTCACACTTTCTATGATGACAACACCTCTTGTGATGCAAATGACAGACGCTGTGTTTGCTCGTCGTTATAATGAAGCTAAAACGGACGAACAGCCCTTTGTTGAAAATAACCACCCAGAGGTCATTCTTGTTGGATTTGGTCGAATGGGGCAGGTTGTAGGGCGCTTATTAATGGCGAATAAGATTAATGTCACGGTATTAGAGCATGATGTCGGAAGCATAAGCACCATGCGTAAATATGGCTATAAAGTTTATTACGGTGATGCAACTGATCTCAATCTATTGCGCGCTGCTGGTGCTGAGCATGCTAAAACTATTGTTATCACCTGCAATGAGCCCGAAGCTACGATGGAAATCGTTCATCTTTGCCAACACCATTTTCCTAATTTGCATATTATTGCAAGGGCAAGAGGGCGTGTTGAAGCTCATGAGTTGCTCAAAGCGGGTGTGACAGATTTTAGTCGTGAAACATTTTCTAGCGCCTTAGAATTAGGACGTAAAACGTTAATTGAATTAGGCATGCATCCTCATCAAGCTTATCGGGCACAACAGCATTTCCGTCGTCTGGATATTAACTTATTGAGAAAGCTGGTGGATGAATCTCCTGAAGAAGTCTCTAACGTTTCACGAGTGAAAGAAGCGAGACGAGAACTTGAGGAGCTCTTTAGTGAAGAAATTCGTCAAGAGCACCATCAGCCTGATATTTGGGATGAATCTTTAACAGAAGATATTCCTCAAATGCATAAAGAAAAAAAATCTATTGATAAATAGGAGAATTGACCCCATGTCTGCAACCCGTAAACGCTTTATCGCAGGAGCCGTGTGTCCACACTGTAAAGCTCAAGATACACTCAAAATGTGGCGTGAAGATAAAGTGGATATTGTGGAATGTGCAAAATGTGGCCACCAGCAACGGCAAACAGAGGGTGAAGTTAACTCATTTGTTCGTGAAAATGAACAAGTCATTGGGATCTTTACACCACAATAATTGTAGGTTTTTTGATATAACCCGATACATAAGATTTATTTTTCGTTACAATCGGGAAAATTTTGCCCACGGGTATGTAGGAGATGTCATGAAAGTAGCAAACGACTTGGTAGTTAGTCTGGCTTATCAAGTAAGATCAGAAGACGGTGTTTTAGTTGATGAGTCCACGGTGAGCGCACCGTTAGACTATCTGCATGGCCGTGGTTCTTTAATCAGTGGTTTAGAAAATGCATTAACAGGTCGCGAAGTCGGTGAAAAATTCGACGTAGAAGTTGCTTCTGATGATGCATATGGTCAATACGACGAAAACTTAGTTCAACGCGTACCGAAAGATGTTTTTGTGGGTGTTGATGAGTTAGAAGTTGGCATGCGTTTTCTTGCTGATACCGATCAAGGTCCAGTACCAGTAGAAATCACAGGTATTGAAGGTGACGAAGTTATCGTTGATGGTAACCACATGTTAGCAGGTCAAAACCTGAAGTTTCATGTTGAAATCGTTGCAATTCGTGAAGCGACTGAAGAAGAATTAGCTCACGGTCACGTACACGGTGAAGAAGAAGAGCACGAATGTTGTGGTGGCCACGGTCACGGTGAAGAAGGCGGATGCTGTGGCGGTGGTCACGGTCATGGTCATTCACACGGTGAAGAAGGTGGATGCTGCGGTGGTGGCGGTCATGGTCACGGTGGTCACGGTCACGGCAATGGCGGTTGTGGTTGCCAGCACTAATCTTTTTTTGAAAAGATCAAAAGGAGCGTTTAAGCGCTCCTTTTTTGTTTTCATTTTTGATATTAACAGCGAATGGCGACTTAATAGTGAGGTGGGGGCGTTTCATCCTCGGGTCTAGCAAGTATTGAGGTTTGAGAATTTTTTAGGCGCTCAGAAACAATTTTTAAGGCTTCTTTAAAGCGGCTGATTTCAATTTGCTGCTGTGTGACCACCTGATTTAATTCTTCAATAGTCGCGTCTTGGAAAGCAACTTTGCTTTCTAATTGAATGAGCAATCGCTCTACTTCCTTAATATCCATTGTGTTTTTCCTCCTTTAAAATGTCTTATTACGACGAATATGATTAACAAACTCGTAAAATTTAATCTTATTTACTGATATATACACAGGAAGACATAAATCTGGTTTGAGATAAAAGACTATTTTGCTAATGTGATAACACTCTGTGCTGACAAAAATCCTAACATTAACTGTTAAGAGTGTCGGCAAATTTTTTAAATTCATATAAAATTGCTACCCGCGGATGAGTATATACCGCAACGACAGCAAGAAGTGATGCAAAATGTTTTGGCGAAGATCTATGATGATCGTTTGCAAAACGTAGCGACTCACTAACATATACTGGAGAATGGGATGAAATCTTTATTAAAAACGACGTTGCTGGCAACCAGTTTAGCTTTCGCATTCAGTGCACCTCATGCATTCGCTGAAGAAGCAGCAGCTAAAGTGCCAACACTAAATAGCGCATTTAAAACTCAAAATGAGCAAAATGCCTATGCGTTAGGCGCGTCGATGGGTCGCTATATGGAAGCTGCATTACAAGAACAAAAAAATATTGGTATTACTTTAGATTCTAAACAACTGTTAGCAGGTGTTCAGGATGCATTTAATAGTAAATCAAAATTATCAGACTCTGAAATTGAATTAACGTTAGCTGCTTTTGAAGATCAAGTCCGTACTGCTGCAACAGCAAAAATGGAAAAAGAAGCGACTGAGAATAAAACTGCGGGTGATAAATTCCGTACAGAGTTTGCTGCGGAAAAAGGTGTGGTAAAAACCAAATCAGGTTTACTGTATTTAGTTGAAAATCCTGGTAAAGGTAAGACACCAACAGATGCTGATCGCGTTACTGTAAACTACAAAGGCATGCTGATTGATGGTAAACAATTTGATAGCTCTTATGATCGTAACGAACCTCTGACAATTAGCCTGAAAAGCGTTATTCCTGGCTGGACTGAAGGTATGAAGTACATCAAAGAAGGCGGTAAAATCAAGTTAGTTATTCCACCAGAATTAGGCTACGGACAACGTGCAACAAGTGGTATTCCAGCTAACTCAACATTAGTCTTTGAAGTTGAATTACTGAGTGTTGAAAGCGATAAGTAATTTACTTATCTCTAAATATCACTAAAAAAATGCTGACATTGATGTCAGCATTTTTATTTCTAATGTATAGCTCACCACTTATTAATGCATAGTGAACATAGAGTTAGTCTACTGTCTCTTCTATAATAATGGTTTTGGGCTTTTTAAAAACAAACAGTAAGCCCACAATGATTGCACCCATTCCCGCTAAACTCAGCCAAGACATTTTATTACCTAAGAAGATGTAATCCATCAATGCTGTCACGCCAGGGACTAAATAAAATAAGCTCGTGACGTTAACTAAATTACCTGTTGTGAGTAAGCGGTATAGTAGTAGTTGAGCAACAACAGAAATAATCACGGCAAGCCAAAGCACAGGAATGACAAAGCCAATGTCGAATGAGGCGTGAAAAGGCTGGAATGGCACAAATAACAAGCACAATACAAGGCTAACAACATATTGTAGCGGTAGGGCATCCATTGGTGCTAATTGCAGTTTTTTCTGTGAGATTGCACCGAAGCTCATACAAAGTAGTGCAACTAACGCGTAAATCATTCCCGTTAATGAAAGGGCTGTATTAAATAGACTTTGGGCAACCACTAACACTAATCCTGCCAGGGCGATTAAAAGCCCTAATAGCCGTGTCGCGGTAAAATTACGTTCTATTATCCATAGTGTAATAATCGGCTGAACGCCCATAATTGTGGCTAACATTCCTGGTGTAATGCTATTAGCGAGTGCTAAAAGATAACAGATGGAATAACCACCAATAATCAATAAGCCGATCCATGCCGTTTTTAAACGACTTCCTTTTGGTGGCAAAAAGCGATGGCGTTGAATACACAAAAAAGAGAGAAATGCTAAAGCGATAATAAAGCGCCAAGTTAAAATAGCAAATGAGCTACCATTATCTAATCCCCAGCGAGAAAAAATAGCACCACTGCTCCATAATAAAACGAATAATGTCGTCGGGCCGAATTTTGCCCAATATTGACCTAAGTACATGATGATATACCTGTAAAACAAGCAATAAGAGAGCTTGATTATTTTTAATGATTATTAGCGAATTGATAAAGTATCAATGAATAAACGTAAATAACATATCATTATATAGATGTTGGTTAAGTAGGTTCTTAAGCTAAGCAAGTTAATCAAGCGATGTGAGTTGCAACAACAACCGTTGTATTGACTACAACCACTTTCACAGGCGGAGGTGGTGAAGCGAGGATCTCAATAGGTATAGAAGCAACAGAAATTAATCCTATTATTGATGAAGTTTGCTGAGATTGGCATATCATCAGTATATTCATGGGATTAATCACTCGTTAAAATAATAATGATTTGGAATATAGGTAATCTATTCAATAGTGTCAATTTTTATCCTAACCACACCTAAGAAGGGAAGTTTGCAAAAATAAAAGGTGGGAATGAGTACAAAATATAAAGAAAAATGAAAAAAGCTGTGACCTATCACAAAGCTCTTATTCTAAGTCACTTGACGTAGATCTTCTGGCGATCTAACGTCAGAATTGTTCTTAATTCTGTTTTTATATTTAAATTTTTTTAATATTGAATTGATCCGCAATGACGAATCGTTATAAAAAATAGAACCTCAAGTCATTATCATAATTAAAGCCTTTAAGGATTATATAATCAAATGTCTAGCCCGTTATTTAATGGTGACAGCAGCGAGTTTGAAAAACTAGATAGCCGACCTTTTACTCAAACTGATCACGAAGTACTAAAGTCCTATGAAGCTGCCGTGGATGGTTTGGCAATGCTCATCGGCAATCATTGCGAAATCGTATTGCACTCTCTGGAAGATTTGAAATGTTCAGCGGTTAAAATCGCGAATGGAGAACATACTGGTCGTAAGATTGGTTCTCCAATTACCGATTTGGCATTACAAATGTTACATGACATCACAGATGAAGATTCAAGTTTTTCAAAGGCTTATTTTACTAGGGCAAAAAGTGGTGCATTGATGAAGTCAATCACGATTGCCATTCGTAATCGTGAACGTCGTGTCATTGGTTTATTGTGTATTAATATGAACCTTGATGTTCCATTCTCTGAAATAATCAAAACCTTTATTCCTGAAGAAACACATGAAGTTGCATCGGATGTTAACTTTGCCTCATCTGTTGATGATTTAGTGGCTCAAACATTAGAGTTCACGATTGAAGAAGTAAATAATGATCGTGAAGTCGCGAATAATGCCAAGAATAAACAAGTCGTGTTAAGCCTTTATGAGAAAGGTATTTTTGATATTAAAGATGCCATTAATCAGGTTGCAGACCGCTTAAATATCTCAAAACATACTGTGTATCTCTATATTCGCCAGTTTAAAAATGGAGAATAAGGCAACATTATGAGTTCCTTGACATATTGTTTAGTGGTTACAGGGCCTCATTACGGAACTGAACAAGCTTCAAGTGCCTATTTATTCGCCAATGCCCTTATTGAAAAAGGACATCAGATTGCACAAATCTTCTTCTATCGGGAAGGTGTTGTGAACGCTAATAAATTGGTATCGCCTGCAAATGATGAATTTGATCTTCCTAAAGCGTGGGTTACCTTGGCGAAAAAACATCAAATCCCCTTGCATGTTTGTGTTGCTGCCGCATTACGTAGAGGAATTATCGATGAGCAGCAGGCCAAAGAGCAGGAAATGGATAGCTATAACATGGCGCCCGAATTTGAGTTAAGTGGTTTGGGTTCACTGGCTCAAGCGATGTTGACCTGTTCCCGTGTGGTGCAATTTTAATGAAGAAAATGAATTCGATCGCATTCCTTTTTACTCAAGCACCTCATGGCAATAGTGCAGGGCGAGAAGGTTTAGATGCATTACTCGCAACCTCTGCATTAACAGAAGATATTGGTGTTTTTTTTATCTCTGATGGTGTGTTTCAACTCGTTGAAAATCAACAGCCTGAAGGGATTTTGTCACGTCATCATGCTGCAACATTTAAAGTGCTACCCTTGTATGATGTGACAAACGTCTATATATCACAGAAAGACATGGCTCATCGTGGATTATCCTCTCAAACTTCTTTTGTGTTGGATGCACAGGTGATATCCCAACAAGATATTACTCAAAAATTGAGTGAATATGATGTGGTATTGCGCTTTTAATACAGAAGTTAGTCAGGAAGGTTGAACGGTTATGTTGTATACTTATTCTGTCTCTATTTATCAAAGTGATTTAGAGGCTTTTTTATCTTTATTGACAAAAGAAGATGATGTTTTGTTAATACAAGATGGTGTACTGGCAGTCCTTGAAGACAATCCCTTATTAAAACATTGTCTTCAACAGCAAATTTCAGTTTACGCATTAATTGAAGATGTTTTGGCAAGAGGCTTAAAAGATCAAGTATCTCATCATATTAAACTCATCAATTATAGTGATTTTGTCGATTTAACGGTAAAACACCCCCAACAAATTCATTGGGGAGCGTAGAATTGCTGTATAATTCTTGACACATGAGCCCGTCAGCAATAAAATTCTGCGTCCTCATGTTTTGTCTTGTTGACAAGACAGAGTTCAAATCCGTGTTTACGAAGCAAAAACCAGGAGCTTTTTTTAAATGGCAACTATTAATCAGCTGGTACGCAAATCTCGTAGCTCGAAAGTTGTTAAAAGCAACGTTCCAGCTCTGGAAGCTTGCCCGCAAAAACGTGGCGTATGTACTCGTGTATATACTACCACTCCAAAAAAACCAAACTCAGCACTGCGTAAAGTATGCCGTGTGCGTTTGACTAACGGTTTCGAAGTTTCTTCCTACATCGGTGGTGAAGGCCACAACTTGCAGGAGCACTCCGTAATCTTAATCCGTGGTGGTCGTGTTAAAGACTTACCAGGTGTGCGTTACCACACTGTTCGCGGCGCGCTGGACTGTTCTGGTGTTAAAGACCGTAAACAAGCTCGTTCTAAGTACGGTGTGAAGAAGCCAAAGGCTTAATGGTTCTCCGTTAAGTAAGGCCAAACATTTTTTCACAAATAATGTCAAAATAAACTCATTGAGTTTTGGACAACCCTGAATTTTAAACGGAGTATTTCCATGCCACGTCGTCGTGTAATTGGTCAACGTAAAATTCTGCCAGATCCTAAGTTCGGATCAGAACTGCTGGCTAAATTTGTAAACATTCTGATGGTAGACGGTAAAAAATCTACTGCAGAATCTATCGTATATAATGCGCTTGAGACCCTGGCTCAGCGTTCAGGCAAAACTGAACTGGAAGCGTTCGAAATCGCATTAGATAACGTACGTCCTACTGTGGAAGTTAAATCCCGCCGTGTTGGTGGTTCAACTTACCAAGTTCCAGTTGAAGTACGCCCAGTTCGTCGTAATGCATTAGCAATGCGTTGGATTGTTGAAGCTGCTCGTAAACGCGGTGATAAATCCATGGCTCTTCGCCTGGCAAATGAATTATCTGATGCGGCTGAAAACAAAGGCGCTGCTGTTAAGAAACGTGAAGACGTTCACCGTATGGCAGATGCAAACAAGGCGTTCGCACACTACCGTTGGTAATCCACGGAGTATTGCAACTCTTTTCAGGACAGCTCTGCTGTCCTTTACCTGAATTGAACGCCCACGAGAGAGGAAAAAATGGCTCGTCAAACCCCCATAGCACGCTACCGTAATATCGGTATCAGTGCGCACATCGATGCCGGTAAAACCACTACAAGTGAACGTATTCTGTTTTATACCGGTGTAAACCATAAAATTGGTGAAACTCACGAAGGTTCAGCAACAATGGACTGGATGGAGCAGGAGCAGGAACGTGGTATTACTATCACATCCGCAGCAACTACTGCATTCTGGTCTGGTATGGCTAAACAGTTCGAGCCTCACCGTGTAAACATCATCGACACCCCAGGTCACGTTGACTTCACAATCGAAGTAGAACGTTCTATGCGTGTTCTTGATGGCGCGGTTATGGTTTACTGTGCAGTTGGTGGTGTTCAGCCTCAGTCAGAAACAGTATGGCGCCAGGCTAACAAATATCATGTACCACGTATCGCGTTCGTTAACAAAATGGACCGTATGGGTGCAAACTTCCTGCGTGTTGTTGAACAAATCAAAACACGTCTGGCAGCAAACCCAGTTCCACTGCAAATCCCAGTAGGCGCTGAAGAAGATTTCACCGGTGTTGTTGACTTAATTAAAATGAAAGCAATCCGTTGGAATGAAGAAGACCAAGGTGTTACTTTCGAATACGAAGACATTCCTGCAAATCTGCAAGATTTAGCTGAAGAATGGCACAACAACCTGGTTGAATCTGCTGCTGAAGCATCAGAAGAACTGATGGACAAATATCTGGGCGGTGAAGAACTGACAGAAGCAGAAATTAAAGCTGCTCTGCGTAAACGCGTTCTAGATAACGAAATTATCCTGGTTACCTGTGGTTCTGCATTTAAGAACAAAGGTGTTCAGGCAATGCTGGATGCGGTAATTGAATACCTGCCAGCACCAACAGATGTACCTGCAATCAAGGGTATCTTACCAGACGGTAAAGATACTCCAGCAGAACGTCATTCAAGCGACGAAGAGCCATTCTCATCTCTGGCATTCAAAATCGCAACTGACCCATTTGTTGGTAACTTAACATTCTTCCGTGTGTACTCTGGTGTGATTAACTCAGGTGACACAGTTCTGAACCCGGTTAAAGACAAAAAAGAACGTTTTGGCCGTATTGTTCAGATGCATGCTAATAAGCGTGAAGAAATTAAAGAAGTTCGTGCGGGCGACATCGCTGCTGCTATCGGTCTGAAAGACGTAACTACTGGTGATACTCTGTGTGCGATTGATGCACCAATCATCTTAGAACGTATGGAATTCCCAGAGCCAGTAATCTCTGTTGCTATCGAACCTAAGACTAAAGTTGACCAAGAAAAAATGGGTATCGCTCTGAACCGTCTGGCTCAAGAAGATCCATCTTTCCGCGTATCAAGCGACGAAGAAACTGGTCAAACTATCATTGCTGGTATGGGTGAACTGCACTTAGACGTGTTAGTTGACCGTATGCGTCGTGAATTTAAAGTTGAAGCGAACGTAGGTAAACCACAGGTTGCTTACCGTGAAACTATTCGTGATACAGTAACTGATATCGAAGGTAAGCACGCGAAACAATCTGGTGGTCGTGGTCAGTATGGTCATGTTGTTATCGACCTGTCTCCATTACCAGCAGGTGGTGAAGAGAACTACGTATTTATCAACGATATCGTTGGTGGTGTAATTCCTAAAGAATTCATCCCAGCTGTTGATAAAGGTATTCAAGAACAGCTGAAATCTGGTCCATTAGCAGGTTACCCTGTTGTGGATATTCAGGCTCGTTTACATTATGGTTCTTACCATGATGTTGACTCCTCAGAAATCGCGTTTAAAATTGCCGCATCAATGGCATTTAAAGACGGCTTCATGAAAGCTAAGCCAATTCTGCTTGAGCCAGTCATGAAAGTTGAGATTGAAACGCCAGAAGATTACATGGGCGACGTTATCGGTGACTTAAACCGTCGTCGTGGTATGGTTGAAGGTATGGACGATCTGCCTACCGGTAAGATCATCCGTGCTCAAGTACCACTGGCTGAGATGTTCGGTTATGCAACTGACCTGCGTTCACAAACTCAGGGTCGTGCTTCTTACTCTATGGAGTTCTTGAAGTACAACGAAGCGCCTAGCAACGTCGCTCAGGCTATTATCGAAGCTCGTAAAGCGAAATAAGATCCTTTCGAGTTCAATTTAGTTTACGCTCCCTCTATTTGAGGGAGCGATATTAAGGAATATAGTCG
>NZ_JBLRMH010000006.1:0-271455 GCF_047921575.1 Proteus sp. TSJ240517 | reverse complement strand
TACGCTGACGGCAGATGAAGTGACAGCGGGTAAAGCCGAAGTGACTATTCCGGCAGATAAAGTGACGGCTGACGGTAACTATTCTGTTACGGCTGAAATCACCGATCCTGCGGGTAATACCAGTGGAAAAGGTCAGCCAACCGACTTTACGGTCGACACTCAAATTCCAGGCGACACTGACGGTGACGGCGTGGTAGATACTACTCCGGTGGTGACTATTCCAGAAGCAGCTGATGGCGTGAATGCCGACGAGCTAAAAGATGGCGTACAAACCGAAGTGACCGTGCCAGCAGGCAGTGCGGAAGGGGATAAACTCACCCTGACGATCACCAAACCTGATGGTAGCACTGACACTGTTGAACATACGCTGACGGCAGATGAAGTCACTGCGGGTAAAGCCGAAGTGACTATCCCTGCGGATAAAGCAACTCCGGATGGCAATTATTCTGTGAAAGCAGAAATTACCGATCCTGCGGGCAACACGAGTGGTGAGGGTAAGGCAACAGACTTTATGGTCGATACAGTTGCACCATCAGCACCAGTATTAAATGCGGAAGATAATGGTTCTGTTTCCGTTGAACTGCCGGGGGATGCAAATAAAGGTGATACCGTAGAAATTACCTTTGAGGATGAAAATGGTGATAAACAGACTGTAACAATGGAGAAAGGGGATAATGGCTGGACATCTAGTGATCCTAATTTGATCCCAGACAGTCAGGGTAATAACACTACTATTCCATCTGATAATGTAAAAGATAACAGTGAAGTGACCGCAGTTGCTAAAGATCCAAGTGGTAATGAAAGTGATCCGGCAACAGCAACATCTAAAACAGATGTGTTACCGACAGTGAGTATCAGTGTTGATACAACATCAACGGATAGCAAAGGGGATAAGATTAGTGCAGATGCCTCTGTTTCCGGTGAAGTAACTGAAGTTCCTGCAACCGTTGAAGACACAGATGGTACTACCGGATTAGTGTATACCGTTGCTTTGGATTCTGTTGCAGCACAAGATGTGACTGTGACAATAACCTTAACAAATGGTGTGGGTCATGCCAGTGCGCCAGATTATTCAACGCTTGCAGGTTCTCAGCACGACGGAAAAATTGTCCTGCATGGTGACACAGGCAAAGTAACGTATGATGGTGCATCAACAGTAACGGTTGTTATTCCTGCTGGCTCTAAGAGTGTTTCATTTATGGTTGATCCAACAATGGAAGCTAACCAAAATGCATTTAATGCCGAGGGTATGGAAAAAGTGGTTGCAACCATTACGGGAACATCTGACAACGCTACAGCCGCAACAGATATAGTAAATAATGCGGGTGCTTCAGCAACGGGTGTTATTTATGATGGTAACCCGATTTCATTACGTAATCTGGATGGTGATTTTACGCTGAAATATTCGTTATCCTCATCTAAAGCGGGAACAAACGATTTTGGATATACCATCGGTGTTAACAGCGGTGATGCTGATCCTATGTTAACAACTGATTATAACGATACAATTTATGTTGGTTATTATCAGGATGGTAGCGAAACTTCATCATACAGCAATGTGGCTAACTCTTCAGATAATGGACCTGATGGTACAAAAACAGATGGTAATCAAAGTATTACAACTGTTGATTTAGGGGCTGGTGATGATCTGATGGTGGTTCGCGGTAATATGTTAGCCAATACCCGAGTCTATGCTGGTGAAGGTAATGATACTTTTACTATGGATGGTATGAATACGGCGTTGCGTGTTATGTATGCTGGCAGTTATCTCTTTATGGAATCTGGTGATGACACCGTTACGATTAAACGTACAGGGGTAACAAATGCTGGCCAAATCTATCTTGGCTCAGGCAGTGATACTTTTACCCAAGGTGATGCTAATTCTCAAAATAATACTGAATTATCTGGTTTATTAGATCTGGGGAGTGGTACTCAAGCTAAGTCAAATCTGCCAAAAGAGTATCTTTCTGTTTATCAGGATGGTGGCAATTTCAGTCTGGGTAATGACAATAATATTGACGCGGTTACGGATGTTAATACTGTCACTATTTATGGTTCTGTATCTGGTGAAATTCTAGGTGGATACGGTAGTGATAATATCACTATCACTAAAAACCTAACTGGTAATGTTTCTGTTGGTGATAATGCTGATACCTTAACTGCTGGGTGGATTTATGGTGGTGCTACTGTTTCTATGGGGGACGGCAATGATACTGTTACCGTTACTGAGGGAGCATATAACACAACTATTTCACTAGGGGCAGGAGATGATGTATTTGATTCCACTGGTGCAACTTTAGGTTCAGCTGCGACGACCATTGATGGTGGTGACGGGAATGACACAATCAAAATAGGCACTATTTCAAATGGTAAAATAACCATTGATGCGGGTGCTGGTGATGATATCGTTGTTCTGACAAAAGACTATGATCCTAAACCTATTGGTAATCAGGGTTATATTAATGGTGGAGAAGGTAGTGATACTCTGGTTCTGACAGGGACTATTTCTGTCAATCTGGCGACAGGGAAAGATGAAGGTATTGCTGGCTTCGAGAAAGTTGATATGACTGTTGGCAGTGATCTGAAAGTAGATAATGCATCTCAAACCGTCAAATTAACAGCATCGGATGTATTGGGAATGAATGCAAATTCAACGATTTATATTTCCGGTGATGCTAATGATAAAGTTGATTTAGGGGCTGACGGAGTTAACACCTTAGGGACATTTACCGCTACAGCCACAACAACTAAAGCAACTGCATTAGATGGCACTGAGCATACTTATACGCTTTACAGTAGTGCAAGTGGTGCTAATGTCTATATCGATAATAATATTATTGATAATGGAGGTGTTTTCTAATTATCTGTTTTAATTAAATCTAAGGCTGCTCGTTCGAGCAGCCTTATTATCCAATCATAAATTTCTATATTTAGATTGTATTTTTTATTAGAGGTAATATCTGTGTTTTCTATAAATAAACTCAAAATAATAACGTTTGTTATTTTTGGAGGCGTATTATTTAATTCACATGCGAATTCTTTAAAATATATATTAAATAACTCATTAAATAATGCGCCCGAATTATTAGAAGCTAAAGCCGATATAGATATAGCGGTTGCAAGAGTTAATCAGGCTAGGGCTCAACATTTTCCCGTAATAAGCGTCACTGGAAATAAATTATTAGGACAATATCATCGTGATGAAAGTGATTATGATAATAATAGTTTTACTCCAGGACTAAGAGGAGAATTAAATCTCTATTCTTTTGGTGGAATAGAAAATGATGTTGAACGTAATGAAAAAGAACAGCTCTATTATCAATTTAAATATAGCGAAACGAAAGAAAATGTCGCTTACACCATATCAGATCTCTATTTAAAAGCATTGTTAGCCAAAGAATCTATTGCGGTAAAGAAAAAAAGCTTAGATAGGCATAATAGAATTATCTCTGAATTAAATGTGATAGCCCGTAATGATGAAGGGCGTATTTCTGAATATGTTCAGGCAGAAGCAAGAAAAATATTAGTAGAGCAAGATATTAACTATTATGAAAAAGAATTAATGACAACGCTGAGTACGTTATCAAAATATACAGGGTTTCCGGTTGGAGAGAGTGATCTTGTCAATCCTTTTGATGGAATGACAGTCAGTGATATGTATAGAGAATTCACTGCGGAAAATAATAATCAAAATCCGGCCTATCTTGTGAGCCAAGCCGATATAGACGCTAAAAAAATGGGCGTTAAAGTTGAAAATAAAAAACAATTACCAAGAATTAATTTAACTGGAAATATGACTAAAGATGATCGTCAGATAGGTATTGATGTGACATGGGATATTATTAATTTTTCATCATTATATTCTGTTGATGAAAAAGTAAGTCAGTTAAATGCGGCTCAACAGAGAATGGATAGGGTTATTCGAGACATTGAAGAAGCAAGACGTTTATCGGTAATTAATATCCAAAAAAGTACTCAAAAATTAAAGATATTAGATGCACAAATTTTATCATCGACAAAAGTAGTCGATTTTTATCAATTACAATTTAATGTTGCACGCCGTTCTTTGTTAGATGTTTTGAATGCAGAAAAAGAGTTATCTGATGTTGAATTATCTTACGCCACAACATTGGGCGATCTCAGACACGGGATGCTTGATTATTTGTATGCACAAGGAACACTTTCTCGCTGGGCACTTAATTCACTCACACACTAATAAATTAAGGTAAATATTGTAGTTATGAAATTGATCATAGAAGGTCTTTCTCTTACAACTCAGTTATTAGGCACACATTTATCCGTGGCTACACTAACTGCGCATACAATCCGTACCGCAAAGATGGGAATTGATTTTTCATCACTGATTGAATATCTGAAGAGTGAAGGATTTGAAAATACATTATCACAACGTTTATTAGATGATATTCCCTCTCTGGCTATGCCAGTATTATTATTATTAAAAAATGAAGAGAGTGCCGTTTTAACAGAAATTTCATTTGATGAAACTGGGCAACGTAAATATAAAATTCAGCAAGTCGATGGTTTATCTGTTTGGTTAACTCAATCAGAATTAAATGAAAAGTATTTAGGTTATTGTTGGTTTATTAAGCCTCGTATCGCAACAGATGTACGTTCAGAATTGCCCGAATATACGATGCCTAAGGCATGGTTTTTTAAAGTTATTTGGCGCTTTAAAAAATATTATTATCAAATTATTCTCGCCACTTTTGTGATTAATTTTCTAGCACTTGTTAGTTCATTATATGTCATGAATGTTTATGACAGAGTGATACCAAATAAGTCATATCAAACTCTCTGGGTTTTAAGTATTGGTGTAATTCTTGCAATATTATTTGAATTTACAGCAAAGATGATCCGAGGACGGTTAACTGATATTGCTGGTAAAAAAGCTGACCTAATTATCAGCTCGGCTTTATTTAGAAAGGTTACCAATCTTAAATTACAGGAAAGACCTATATCATCTGGTTCCTATGTTAATAATTTACGAGATTTCGAATCTGTCCGTGATTTTATGACGAGTGCGAGTTTATTAACATTAGTAGATATGCCTTTTTTAATTTTATTTGTATCTGTAATTGCGCTTGTTGGGGGCAATTTAGCTTTTGTACCACTTACGATAATTCCACTGGTTATTATTGTTGGGCTTTTAGCTCAAATACCTTTATCAAAATATATTAATGAATCGATGAAGGAATCATCTCAAAGACAAGGATTAGCAGTAGAAGCTATTGAAGGTATAGAAACGTTAAAAACGAATAATGCAATGAGTTGGGCACAAAAGCGTTGGGATTATTACACGGCAAAAACAGCTTCTTCATCAATGAAAGTTAAAAATATCAGTAATTTTGTTATTTATTTTGCTGTTATGATGCAACAGTTAAATACGATATTTTTAGTTATTATCGGTACTTATTTAATTCATAGTGATGATCCCGCAAATAAAATTACGATGGGGGCTTTAATTGCAACAGTTATTTTATCCGGTAGAGCATTATCACCATTAGGGCAAATTGCGGGTTTAGCTATACGTTTTCAACAGGCTTGGGTCGCATTAAAAGGTGTAAACGGCATCGTTGAAAGACCTTCAGAACGTGAACCTGATAGGAAATATATTACGTTAAAACAAATGAATGGAAATATAAAATTCCAAAATGTTTCATTTGCTTATAATCAAGATAGTAGCAGTGTAGTGAAAAATTTATCATTTGAAATAAAGCCGGGTGAAAAAGTTGGAATACTTGGGCGTATTGGCAGTGGTAAATCAACGACTTTAAAATTAGCAGCTGGGTTATATCCGACGGAACAAGGGAACATCACACTAGATGATGTCGATATTCGCCAAATAGATCCTCATTATTTGCGTAATCAGGTGTTGTTATTAGAGCAGGAACCAAGGCTATTTTTAGGTAGCTTAAGAGAGAATCTTGATTTAGCTCGTATGGATGGTTTTTCTAGTGATCAAGATTTGATTGTAGCACTAAAGCGATTTGGTTTAGATAAAGTCATTAAAAAGCATCCAAGAGGCTTAGATATGTCCTTGGGGGAGAATGGGTTAGGTCTTTCTGGTGGGCAAAAACAAATTGTTGCTTTGGCTAGAATGACGATGAGAAATCCAAAAGTTGTCTTACTTGATGAACCAACAACGGGACTTGATCAATATTCAGAAATTCAGGCATTAAATGCCATTTCAGCATGGTGTCGCACAAGAACATTATTAGTTGTTACTCATCGACCTCAGGTTCTGAGTATCGTCAACCGAATAATTGTTGTTGATAACGGTAAAGTTGTGATGGATGGCCATAGAGATGCGGTTTTACAGCAGTTAGCTAAAAATGAAAAAGAAAAACAAATGACTGTTCACTCAAAAGCCAAAATAGATAAGTAAGATTGAGAACGTTGAAATGAATGAATTAAATAAAAAACAAGTGACGCCTCCAAGTCATTCTAAAGAAGCTTTTTCTAATAAGGATTTAGCACTTCTAAATGACTTACATGCAGCACTTCAGCACGAAAAACATCATAAGAGCTTTATGATGATCACAATGTTGCTGATTTTTTTGATTATTTTTGTTATTTGGGCATGGAACAGTAGTCTTGAAGAAGTTACTCGTGGGCAGGGTAGTATTATTCCCAGCAGCCGGGAACAGATCATTCAGACACTGGATGCCGGAATATTAAAAAGCATGGAAGTCAAGGAAGGGGATATTGTTGAAAAAGGACAGGTATTGCTGACTCTGGATGATACCCGTTCCTCGGCTATTTTGAGAGAGAGTGAAGCGAAAGTTGATAATCTTGAAGCCATCCGAGCAAGACTTAAAGCGGAGGCATATTCTACTGAACTAAAATTCCCTGAGGGATTAGCCGCTGATTTAGTGGCGCGTGAAACAACGGTATACAATATACGTAAAGAGGCGCTGGGATCAGGGGTAAATAATTTACAAAAAAGCAAAGCTTTATTAGACAGAGAGATCGCAATAACAAGACCTATTGTTGCACAAGGTGCGATGTCTGCCGTGGAATTGTTGCGAATGGAGCGACAGTCAGCCGATATTCAATCTCAGATAAATGAAAAGAAAAATAAATATCTAACGGAAGCAAGTGCTGAATTAGTTAAAACGGAAGCAGAATTAGCTCAGGCAAGGGAAAATATGGCAGGGCGTGCTGATCCGGTCGAACGAGCATTAATACGGGCTCCATTAAGAGGTATAGTCAAAAATATACGTATTAATACTGTTGGCGGAGTAATTTCAGCAGGGCAGGATATTATGGAAATTGTCCCATTGGAAGACCAACTATTAGTTGAGGCTTATATCAGCCCGAGAGATGTTGCTTATGTCCGTACAGGAATGCCTGCATTAGTCAAACTAACTGCTTATGATTACGCTATTTATGGTGGATTGGAAGGTATTGTTACTTTAGTTAGCCCAGATACATTGCATGATCAAAAGAGACCTAGTGATTTAAAACTCAATCAAGATGAAGCTTTTTATCGTGTGTTAGTCACTACACAGAGTAGTCATCTTACTGACAAAAACGGAAAGGAATTACCTGTCATTCCAGGGATGATTGCTGGTGTGGATATTAAGACGGGTGAAAAAACAGTATTTCAATATTTGATTAAGCCAATAACTAGGATGAAACAAGCATTACAAGAAAGATAATTCTATTTTTAATATTATGCAGTCTTGTTCATATAATAAGGCTGCATTAGAAATAATATTTTAAGAGAACAAGAAAAGTCATAATGCAATAAAGGGATTGTCTCGTTTGAAAAGAGATATTGAAAATTATGAAGAGTAGAAAGCAAAAAACCAGCCCTAAGGCTGGTTTTTCTAAAGATGGTGCCCGAACTCGGAATCGAACCAAGGACACGGGGATTTTCAATCCCCTGCTCTACCGACTGAGCTATTCGGGCTAACGAGGCGCATTAAACCGTATTCAGCGTGATGCGTCAACGTCTTTTTAATAAAAAATGCAAAAATAAGTTTGTTTGCTTTCTTTTTACTCTATTCGAGTTTAAATTTTCATCATAAGCTATTTTTTAGTAAAAAATGCTTAAATAACAATCAGTAAAGATATTCACTTTTTTGCATATCAAAGAGAAAACCTTCTCTTTTTTTGATGATTAAATTTGTTTTTTGCTACTCTACAGATAGAAATTGAGTACAAACAAAAAAACAGATCATTTGTCTCGTTTTCTAACGCTTACAACTAACTTAATGCACCATTTTTTCGGCATTGAGCAATCTTAAGAATATCTTCTGCCAATAATTTTGCTGTAATAATATCATCAGCATGATGATTCACCATTAAACGGCTTAAACAGCCTTCTAAGATGAGCTCCATCTGTTTGGCAACTAACTCGCTATCTTCGATATCAAGCTCGCGTAGTAGCGTTCTAGAGTAATCAAATGAGCTTTGTTTTTGACGTTGGCTTAATTGGTGGATTTGAGAGTGCTCATCAGGATATGCGCTACAAGCAGCAACAAATAAACAACCTGGGAATCGGTTTTTTTCTAAACGCATAGCGAGTTGATCGTAACGTGCCAGTAGTTTTTGTTCGATAGTGAGTTCTTCATCTAACATTACTTGGCGTTGCCAAATATCAATTTGCTGTCCGTGGTGGCGAAGACAATCAAAAATCAATGCATCTCTATCAGGCCAGAAAGGGTGAAGATCAGATTCGTTGATACCCGAATCTTGAAGAAGCTCAGGTAAGGTTGCAGCTAAGCCGTATTGCTCTAATTGGATAAGTACGTGGTCTAATAACGCTTCACGTTGCACGGAAATCTCCTTAAATCACGTTGTCGCGAGAACATCATAATTAGCAGACTTTAGCTAAAAATGAAAGCGAGGAGCGATAAGCTAAAATGAAAATACCCCATCTTGCGACAGGGTATTTTCTTATTTTTTATTTCTTTTAAGTGCTAAGCACTTTTTTGCAATGTTTTAATTTTTTACTTCAAACTACAAAATCATACCGCCGAAGAGGAAACCAAATCCGACAGCTAATACCACACCAATAGTACCTGGGATAAAGAATGGGTGGTTGAAGACTAATTTACCGATACGAGTTGTACCTGTGTCATCCATTTGAACTGCTGCAACCAATGTTGGGTAAGTTGGCAGAATGAACAGACCAGAAACCGCAGAGAAAGAAGCAATTGCAGTTAATGGAGTTACACCTAATGCTAAAGCCATTGGCATTAACGCTTTCGCTGTTGCTGCTTGAGAATATAACAGAGCAGAACAGAAGAAGAAGATAACTGCTAATAACCAAGGATGGCCAGTGATTAAGTCACCCGCAGTCAGTTTGATCCAATCGATGTTACTTGAAACGAAAGTATCACCTAACCATGCAACACCCAGAATACAGATACATGCACTCATACCTGCTTTAAAGGTGCTTGAGTTTAGGATGTTGTCAGTTTTCACTTTACAGAAAACTGTGATTAAGGTTGCAACACTCAGCATGATGATAAGAATGGCGTTAGTGGTGTTCATTAACGGTTCTTTCACGATACCTAAGCTTGGGCTGTTGATAATTGCATAAGTTACAACACAGACAACACCCAGTAAGAACAGCATTACAGATGATTTAGCACCTGATAATGTTTCTCTACGTTCTTGGCTACCACGTAATTCAACCAGACCTTGTTCTAAACGCTCACGATAGACAGCATCATCAGACAGTTTTGAGTTAAATACCCAAGACACGATAAATGACATCAGAATGATAGCAAGGAAAGTTGCTGGTAATAAGATAGACAGCAGAGTGATATAACTTACAGTGTTACCTTCACCCACCATTGCAGGGTTTTCCATGACAGAAGCCATGTAAACAACAGCCGCAGAGATAGGAGATGCAGTAATACCGATTTGAGCTGCAACAACACCGGTTGATAAAGGACGGCAAGGTTTGATGCCTTGTTCTTTTGCAACTTCAGCGATAACTGGCAGTGTTGCTAAAGAGATGTTCCCTGTACCTGCAAATAGAGTTAAGAAATAAGTCACAATAGGCGCAAGAATTGTGATGTATTTTGGATTGCGTCTTAACAGTTTTTCAGTTTGGCCAACAAGATAATCCAAACCACCAGCAACCTGCATCGCAGAGATTGCGGCAATAACAGCCATAATGATGGAGATAACATCAAAAGGGATTGAACCAGGTTTAACACCGATAGCAGCTAAAACTAAAACCCCTAAACCACCGGCAAACCCGATACCAATTCCCCCAAGTCTCGCACCGAGGAAAATGGCCAGCAGAACGATAATCAATTCTACGGCTAACATAGCGTTTACTCCTTGAGATAATTAAAAAAATGAGAAAGATAAGTTAAATTTTTGTTTTTACAATCAAGTAAAAAGGCACGTCCCTTAAAGAGTCCGTGCCTTGTATTTTTAAGAGCTCATTCTTATGTTTAACATGGTTATGTTATGAAACATAATTATTAATCATCAAAGCGTTTTGCTTTGTAAGCCGGGTTTTTTAAGTTCTCAACAGAGAAGATATCATCCAGTTGTTCTTCGGTTAATAAACCACGTTCTAGAACAACTTCACGTACACTCTTACCTGTTTCTGCACAAATCTTACCAACGATGTCGCCGTTATGGTGACCAATGAATGGGTTCAGATAAGTAACGATACCGATTGAGTTAAATACGAAGTGTTCACAGATTTCTTTGTTCGCAGTGATACCATCAACACATTTTTCTACTAAGTTACGGCAAGCGTTGCTTAACAGAGAAATTGATTCGAACATTGCTTGACCAATTGCAGGTTCCATTACGTTTAATTGTAATTGACCAGCTTCAGCTGCCATAGTGACACAAGTGTCATTACCGATAACTTTAAAGCAAGCTTGGTTAACAACTTCTGGAATAACTGGGTTTACTTTAGCTGGCATGATTGAAGAACCTGCTTGTAGTTCTGGAAGATTGATTTCTTTCAGACCTGCACGAGGACCAGAGGACAGTAAACGTAAGTCATTACAGATTTTAGACATTTTCACAGCTAAGCGTTTTAATGCACCGTGAACCATGACATAAGCACCACAGTCAGAAGTTGCTTCAATTAAGTCTTCTGCTGGAACACAAGCTAAACCAGTTACTTCTGCTAATTTTTTAACAGACAGTTCTTGGTAACCAGGCGCTGTATTCAGACCAGTACCGATAGCTGTTGCACCTAAGTTCATTTCTAACAGTAACTCAGCAGTGCGTTTCAGGTTTTTGATTTCTTCTTTCATCAGTACAGAGAAAGCGTGGAATTCTTGACCTAAAGTCATTGGTACAGCATCTTGTAATTGAGTACGACCCATTTTCAGGATGTCTTTGAACTCAACTGCTTTTCTATCAAAACCTGCTTTCAGCAGTTCGATAGATTCTGTTAATTTGATAATAGAGTTATAAACCGCTACACGGAAACCACAAGGATAAGCGTCGTTTGTTGATTGGCTCTTATTGACGTGGTCATTTGGGTTCAGGTATTGGTATTCACCTTTTTGATGGCCCATTAATTCCAGACCGATGTTTGCGATAACTTCATTGGTATTCATATTTAATGAAGTACCTGCACCGCCTTGGAATACATCAACTGGGAATTGATCCATGTGTTTACCTGTTTCTAATACTACGTCACAGGCTTTGATAATCGTATCAGCGATTTCACGAGGAATAGTGTGAAGCTCTTTGTTTGCTAATGCAGCAGCTTTTTTCACCATTACCATACCGCGAATGAATTCTGGAACATCATTGATGGTACGATCACTGATGTAGAAGTTTTCAATTGCACGTAAAGTGTGGACGCCGTAGTAAGCATCAGCAGGAACTTCTCTTTTACCTAACAGGTCTTCTTCGATACGAGTTTTATTTGACATGAGAACCTTCTTATTAAAATTTTAACTGTCTAGTTATGCGCTTGTTAATAAAATATATCGTTAACGGTTAATAATGTAATATAACTTACCGTTTTGCTTGGTACTGACACGATCATATTCGGGTTGTGAACAAATACCTTTAAGCTGGATCACTTTATACGTAAATAACCTCTAAATATTTTCTTTTTGTGATCTATCTCATGGATTTTGCAGTTCTACTTCTCTTTTTAACGCCCCTTGAAAAGGAGTGTTAGGCTCCCCATTATTATGTAGATAAACTAAGAAAAAGCGAGTTCGTAAACCATCACCTTAGATGTAGTTCACACTCCTTTCTATTAATAATATGAATCTTTTTTTATAAAAAGGAGAACCAAGTGCGTTGGCTCCCATTAATTGTTATCTGCCTTCTTATCTATATAGAAGCCGTTATTTTCGTCAATGTGGCATCTTCTATTGGCGTTCTTACAACACTATTCCTTGTGGTGCTGACTTCTTGTGTTGGTGTCTCACTGGTAAAAAATCAGGGCGTAAAAAATATTGCTTCAATGCAACAAAAACTTGCAGTGGGTGAAGTGCCAGCAGCAGAAATGGTGAAAAGCGTTTCATTAATACTGGCAGGTATTTTACTGTTGATCCCAGGCTTTTTTACAGATTTCTTGGGCTTGCTGTTGTTATTACCACCATTGCAAGCACTATTAGTGACGAAACTGATCTCTCGAATTCAAATTTATTCAGCAGGTCATGGTCAAAGTGGATTTTCTTCTAATCAGAATGGATCAACCTTTGAAGGCGAGTTTCAGCGTAAAGAGGATTCTCCGAGTAACCAACTGAATAATAAGACGGAAGATCAGGATAACGACCATTTTTCTGACAAAAAATAATTAGCCCAAAGCATAATCAACTGAAATGGGGAAAATTTGAAAAAAAATCACACTTCTCCCCTTGAAGTTTTACTGGATGCCCCCACCTGTATCGTCATGGTACTGGTTCATCTTGGGCACTGGTATCAACCTTAATCCTGATATGGACTTTTTTATAGGAGCACTATTAATGAAGATTCGTCCATTACATGACCGTGTTATTGTTAAACGTAAAGAAGTCGAAGCTAAATCAGCAGGCGGTATCGTACTGACTGGCACTGCGGCGGGTAAATCAACTCGTGGCGAAATTTTAGCCGTAGGTCAAGGCCGTATTATGGAAAACGGCGACGTTAAACCACTGGATGTTAAAGTTGGCGATATCGTAATTTTTAACGACGGTTATGGCGTTAAAACAGAAAAAATTGATAACGAAGACGTGCTTATCATGTCTGAAAGCGACATTTTAGCAATTGTAGAAGAATAATTTTTCTCTTTTAAGATCTTCTTAAACTGAACGAATTCAAAGGAAATATACGATGGCAGCTAAAGACGTCAAATTCGGTGTAGATGCTCGTAATAAAATGTTACGTGGTGTTAATGTTCTTGCAGATGCAGTTAAAGTAACTTTAGGTCCTAAAGGTCGTAATGTTGTTTTAGATAAATCTTTCGGCGCACCTGTTATTACTAAAGATGGTGTATCTGTTGCTCGCGAAATTGAACTCGAAGATAAATTCGAGAACATGGGCGCACAGATGGTGAAAGAAGTTGCTTCTAAAGCCAATGATGCGGCAGGTGATGGTACTACAACTGCAACAGTATTAGCACAATCAATCATTGCCGAAGGCTTAAAAGCAGTTGCCGCTGGCATGAACCCTATGGATCTGAAACGCGGTATCGACAAAGCTGTTCTTGCAGCAGTCGAAGAACTGAAAAAACTGTCTGTTCCATGTTCAGATACTAAGGCGATTGCTCAAGTTGGTACAATTTCTGCTAACTCTGATGAAACCGTTGGTACTCTGATCGCGCAAGCGATGGATAAAGTGGGTAAAGAAGGTGTTATCACCGTTGAAGAAGGTACTGGCTTAGAAGACGAGCTAGACGTTGTTGAAGGTATGCAGTTTGACCGTGGTTATCTGTCTCCTTACTTCATCAACAAACCTGAAACGGGTACAGCAGAATTAGAAAACCCATTCATTCTGTTAGTTGATAAAAAAGTTTCTAACATCCGTGAATTACTGCCTGTCTTAGAAGGTGTTGCTAAAGCTAACAAACCTCTGCTTATCATTGCAGAAGACGTTGAAGGTGAAGCACTGGCAACATTAGTTGTGAACAACATGCGTGGTATCGTTAAAGTTGCTGCTGTTAAAGCACCTGGCTTTGGTGATCGTCGTAAAGCAATGTTGCAAGATATCGCAACATTAACTAACGGTGCTGTGATTTCTGAAGAAATCGGCATGGAGTTAGAAAAAGCAACATTAGAAGACTTAGGTCAAGCAAAACGTGTTGTTATCAACAAAGATACAACCACTATTATTGATGGTTTAGGTGATCAAGACGCTATCAGCGGTCGTGTATCTCAAATCCGTCAACAAATCGAAGATGCAACTTCAGATTATGACCGTGAAAAATTACAAGAACGCGTTGCTAAATTAGCTGGCGGTGTTGCAGTAATTAAAGTAGGTGCAGCAACTGAAGTTGAAATGAAAGAAAAACGTGCTCGTGTTGACGATGCTCTGCATGCAACTCGTGCAGCGGTTGAAGAAGGCGTTGTTGCGGGTGGTGGTACTGCGCTGGTTCGTGTTGCTAACGCTCTGCGTGATATGGTTGGTGATAACGAAGAACAAACAGTGGGTATCCGCGTTGCATTACGTGCAATGGAATCTCCAATGCGTCAAATCGTTGCTAACGCAGGTGAAGAGCCATCTGTTGTTGTAAACAACGTGAAAGCGGGTGAAGGTAACTACGGTTATAACGCGGCAACTGATGTTTACGGCGATATGATTGATATGGGTATCTTAGATCCAACTAAAGTTACTCGTTCTGCACTGCAATTTGCAGCATCTATCGCAGGTCTGATGATCACAACAGAAGCAATGATCACAGATTCACCTAAAGATGACAAAATGGATTTAGGTGGCGCTGGCGGTATGGGCGGCATGGGTGGAATGGGCGGCATGATGTAATTCATCAGCTTACCGTTTTACAGAGAAAACCCGAGCTTAGGCTCGGGTTTTTTTATGTCTAAATACGATCGAGATTTGAAAATCACTATTGTAAATTAATACTTAGTGGGCAAAGAATTTCGAAAACCTTCAAAAAAATATTTGATATTTTCTCGTCAAATCCGATATTGGGCACGAATTGTCACTTCTGGAGTTTGGATCAGATCCTGTATATCTTATTATTAGTATACATAATATCCCCTTTTTGGGGGGGTATTTGTTAACATAATTCGCATATCATACCTTTAGTACACAAAATCACCCCTTATAAAGGGTGGTTTCGTTTGAGGTAACACTATGGATTTAATAACCGCTGTTAATACTTTTGAAAAATTTGCTAATCAAGGCAGAAATATTTTTCTCACCAGAGATTTAGAAATACTCTTTCCTGATGAGTCCCAAAAGACACTGCAAAAATCAGTCGATCGATTGGTCTCTGCTAATGTGTTGAAGCGAGCGTCAAAAGGTGTATACATCTATTCGCATGGCTCGTTAGGACCTTATCCTTTGGAGCGCTTAGCCGAAAATATTAGACGAGGCCATTACAACTATGTCAGCCTTGAATCAGCTTTGTCTCAGTATGGTGTTATTTCACAGATTCCCATCGATAGATTAACCATTATGTCAACGGGGCGTTCAGGTGAGTTTAAAACCCCTTGGGGAGTTATTGAAATTACTCATACGAAAAAGAAACCGTTTGAAATCATCAATACAACCATAAAAGGAAGAGGGCCGATGAGGATCGCGACGAAGGAAACGGCTGTTAAAGACTTGATACGGGTTGGTAGAAACACACACCTCATTCAACCAGAGGAACTTTATAATGACTGACCTCGTTGATTTTAACAAATTGGTTGATGATATTGTCATGCAAAAAGGCTATGTCTCCAATAGACCTGTCGTAGAAAAGGAATTGTTTTACTATGACATTATTTTTGCTTTATCTTCGGCAGGTCTTTTAAAGAGTCTTACATTTCAAGGTGGTACATCACTCAGGCTTTGCTATAACTCAAACAGGTTTAGTGAAGATCTGGATTTTGCTGGTGGTCGTGACTTTTGTTCAGAGCAGATGCTTGAAATTAAAGGCTGCATTGAAAAGTATGTTGGTGAACGTTATGGATTAGAGGTCGTTGTTAAAGAACCTAAAGAATTGAGAAAGGAGCCGGAATACGCTGATGTTAAAGTTGATAAATGGCAAATTTCAGTGACGACCAATCAGGGTAAAAATGATTTGCCGAAACAGAAAATCAAAATAGAAATAGCCAATATCCCAGCGTACACACAAAGTATAAAAACACTTGTTTCAAACTATGAGCAGCTCCCAAGTGGATACTCTGATCTCATTATTCGCGTGGAAGAACTCACAGAAATTATGGCTGATAAATTGGTATCTTTCCCAGCAACGACAAGTCATATTCGATATCGAGATATGTGGGATTTGGTATGGTTACATCAGCAAGGTGCAAAACCTGACGCTGAATTGGTCATGAAAAAGATTGCTGATTATAAACTGAATGATGAATTTGAAGGGGTGTTACAGGAAAAGATTGGCTCTTTACCCATACTGGTGAAAAGTGCCAGATTTGAAGGTGAAATGAAACGCTTTTTACCCGTATCCGTAGTAGAGAGAACCATCAATCAGCCGGATTTTCTGATATTTCTACAATCAACCCTTCACGAATTGCTGATTACTATCCAAACAGATATCTATGGTAGCAAAGAGCCGAAATCAGAGAAAAAATTTGAAATGTAGATAACAATTTAAGCCCAGATCTAGATAATGAAGTGACCCTAATGACTAAGGTCACTTCGTAGACTCGGGTCTTTTTATGCCGTTTTATTTCAGAATTATCAGATAATTCATTTTATATATAATTAGAAACAACTTATTTCTTTACAATTAGGCAACAGATCGTTTTTACTGCACCGCTTAAAAAATATTAAATAAATTGGGGTGCTCACCATGTCTGTCGTCGCAATTGTACTTATCTTTCTTTTTGCCGTGATTGTGAGTGTGTTTATCTCACGATTACTGTCAGAAAAAATTCCTTTGCCATTAATCCAAATTGCGGTTGGCGCATGTTTGTCGATCTTTGGCTTTGAAGTGGCGTTTGATCCACATCTTTTCTTGTTCCTCTTTATTCCTCCATTGCTGTTTTTAGATGGTTGGCGTATTCCCAAAGAGGCGTTGTTCCAAGAGATTAAACCGATTATGTCGTTAGCGATCGGTTTAGTTGTTGTTACCGTAATTGGGATGGGCTTTTTTATTCATTGGCTTATTCCTTCTATTTCGCTTGCGATTGCTTTTGCATTAGCCGCGATTTTATCGCCAACCGATCCTGTTTCTGTGTCTGCAATGACAGTCAATTCGCCACTTCCTTCACGTATGACACATATTTTAGAAGGCGAGTCGTTGCTTAATGACGCTACAGGCTTAGTCTGTTTTAGCTTTGCGGTCGCAGCAGCATTAACAGGTTCTTTTTCTATTGCTTCAGCAACGGGGCAATTTTTATTAGTTGCTTTAGGTGGTGCTACGATTGGTTTGATTGTGGCTGGCGTGATTGGGCGATTAAATCAGTTTTTGGTTAAACGTACTGGTGAAGATCCAGCTATCCAAATCTTGATCAGCTTATTGATGCCGTTTATTGCTTATTTATTAGCGGAGCATTTCCATGTATCTGGGATCTTAGCAGCGGTTGTTGCTGGTATTGCAATGCACTACGAAAAAATCGTGGGTCGTATGCAAGCAGCGACACGTATGCAAAGTAAAGCGGTTTGGGATACGGTTCAGGTTGCACTTAATGGCATGATTTTTATTCTATTAGGCGAACAACTTCCTGCAATGTGGAAAATTTTACCTGAAGTGACGCAATCGGCGGGTGCAACTAATCCTTGGGCAGTTGTAGGTTATATTATCGTTATTACAATCGGACTTGCTGTACTGCGTTTTTCGTGGGTATGGGTATCGATGTCGCTGACGGTATTCCGTTCTCCTAATAAACGTTTATCTCGTCATGATCTGCGCTTAATGGCGATTATGGCAACAGCGGGTGTTAGAGGTGCGATTACACTAGCAGGTATCTTAACCCTTCCTTTATTAATGACAGATGGTTCACCTTTCCCAACACGAGATCTCGCCATCTTTATTTCCATGGGCGTTATTCTCTGTTCATTATTGATAGCCACAATTGCATTGCCGATTTTAACTAAAGGGCTATCAGAAGATTTACCTTATGAAAATGATGAAATTCGTACGCGTTTGGCGTTAAACGAAGCGGCGATTGCGCATATTAATGAGCTAATGAACCAACCTTGTGAAGATCTTGATGAGATGTCACTACGCAATGAGGCAGGTTCACATTTATTAGAAATTTATAGCCGTCGTCTTGATAGTGAAGACAGTGTGCAAGAAGGGGCGCTTGATCTGAAACGCTTGTTTAGCATGGAGCGTCAGTTGTCTCGCAGTGCATTAAAAATAGAGCGCGATACATTACAGCAGTTACGTAAATCACGTCATATTAGCGAACATATTTTTCATCGTTTACGCCATGAATTAGATTTAAAAGAAGAAGCGTTGAATCATCATTTGAGTTAATTTGTTCAATATTATCTTCAGATAGCGGTTTGCTGTCTGAAGATTTTTAAAAAAATGAACTAATTGTGTGTTCATTCTCGCACTGTGTAGGCTGAAAATAGGTCAGATCGTTTTAAAAGCATAAAAGCGGTGTAGAATAGGGGCATTATTGCTTTGTCTATCTCAAAGCCGAATTTGTACGTTAAAATAAGTTTGAAGCGAAAATAATATCTTAAGGCTATTGGCTAATGTGAGATAGTGATGATGATTTATTTTTGCGCATAAGAGAGATGACAAGGTATATTGTTGTCATTACTAAACGGACACTCACATAAATGAGGGGATCATGCGAATTAAATTGTTATTGGGAGCTGCTGCTGCGTTGTTACTAGCAGGCTGTTCTGCAACAAACACATTAAGCACTGCGGGCTCACAGGTACAAATCACTGATACGCAACCAGGCAGTGAATGCCAATTATTAGGAACAGTGACAGGTGTTCAAAATAACTGGTTATCAGGTTCCCGTACTGAAAGCCAATCACTGCGAGGTGCTGCTAACGATCTACGTAATAAAGCAGCCGCAATGGGTGGTAACGTTATTTTTAATGTTGGTACTGGCGCAGGTAGCTTTGTTGATAGCTTTGCACCATTAGATAGCAAAATGAGTGGACAAGTTTATAAATGCCAATAAGGGCATTTTATTTATTCACTATTTATTAGTCTGCTAATAGATAAAAAGCTGTAGTCACTTCATCTATTTGAATTGAGCTACAGCTTTTTTGTTTTTGTGATATGGATTATTGCTGGCGTAATCCAAGATCTAACAACGTCTTACTAGGTTCACCACCAATTTCACGCGTGAGTTTAGGTACCATATAACCTGAAACTAAGCTCATTAGTGCTTTCATGATCTCTCTTGCTTCACTGTCTGGCACCATAAAGTGAGCAGCACCTTGCACTTTATCTAGAACATGTAAGTAATACGGCATAACGCCGGCATCAAATAGTGTGCGACTTAAATCCGCAAGGACTTCAGCACTGTCATTGACACCTCGTAATAACACACCTTGATTCAATAAAGTGACGTTGGCATTTTTTAGCTTTGAACAAGCTTCTCTCAATGCGTCATCAATCTCATTGGCGTGATTGATGTGCAATACCATGATATTTTGCAAACGTGATTGTTGCAGGCGTTTGCATAGCGTATCCGTAATACGTGCAGGGATAACCACAGGTAAGCGAGAGTGGATACGTAAGCGCTTAAGATGAGGAATAGCCTCTAATTGTGTTATCAACCAATCAAGCTCATCATCTTTCGCCATAAGGGGATCTCCCCCTGAGAAGATGATTTCATCGAGTTTTGAGTTATTTTTGATATACTCAATTGCTTTTTGCCAATTCGCTTTGTTTCCTTTGTTATCTTCGTAAGGAAAATGACGACGAAAACAGTAGCGGCAATTGACAGCGCAACCACCTTTGACCAGAAGCAATGCACGATTCTGATATTTATGTAATAAACCTGGCACCGCATTTTGTTGCTCATCTAACGGATCCGTAGAAAATCCTGGTGTTATGGTAAATTCAGCATTTGCAGTTAATACTTGTAAAAGTAATGGATCGTTAGGATCGCCTTTTTTCATGCGTGCAACGAATTCACGGGGAACCCGTAGCGGAAAAAGCCGTCGCGCCTGAGCCCCTTTTTGGAGATCAGCGTGATGTTCCAACGCTAAAAGTTGGAGTAATTCAACAGGATCACTGATTGCCTGCGCGAGTTGTGTTAACCAGACTTCTCTGGTGGGGTGATTATGAGTTACAATGTGTGCCATTTTTTGGCTATGCCATTTTAAATTAAAAAAGTTAGAGGATATTCATGGCTTCTTATAATACCAACGATTTTCGTTCAGGTCTTAAAATCATGTTAGATGGCGAGCCAGCCGTCATTACTGAATGTGAATTTGTTAAACCAGGTAAAGGTCAGGCATTTGCTCGTGTGCGTCTGCGTAAACTGATTTCTAACAAATTACTGGAAAAAACATTTAAATCTACTGATTCAGCAGATGGTGCTGATGTCATGGATATCAACTTAACTTACCTGTACAACGACGGTGAGTTCTGGCATTTCATGAACAACGAAACCTTCGAACAATTAGCAGCAGACGAGAAAGCTGTTGGCGAAAATGCTAAATGGCTGATTGACCAAGCTGAGTGTATCGTAACACTGTGGGATGGTCGTCCTATCGCTGTTGTTCCACCAAACTTTGTTGAATTAGAAATCGTTGATACTGATCCAGGCCTGAAAGGTGACACCGCAGGTACAGGTGGTAAACCAGCAACATTAAGCACTGGTGCGGTTGTTAAAGTTCCACTGTTTGTACAAATCGGTGAAGTTATCAAAGTTGATACTCGTTCAGGTGAATACGTATCGCGCGTAAAATAATCGCATAGATTATTTTACTGAGCGAAACGATAAGCACAATAAATAATTACCGCAGATAATGTTAAATATCTGCGGTATTTTTTTATTTTAATTTATAAATATTGATTAATAGGTAGTATTTTCTTTCTAAAAATTTGAGTGATTTGTATTACTGCATTATTTAATTTTATGTGTTATTATTTTGTTTCTAACTTATTTACCCCTTCATTATTCCTGATGCCAAAATAGAATGTGATATTCAATATTGGAATTGGTAAAAAATAACCATTTTTTTAAAATAAGCGTGTAGGTTGTTTTGGTAAAGACAATCCACAGCAATATTTATTTAAGTTATTTTGACTTTCCTTTAAGAGATATTGAAGAGTATAGATAAAAACATTAATCCTGTAATATTATTGATCTTTATTTTATATTTTAGTTGTACTAGGGAAACCCTTTCAATATAGACATTTACTTTGATATATCTCTTTTATTTTTTTCTTCTTTTCTTTTATTCTGTGATTAATATTAACTAAATTAGGTTTTTTAAATAAAATCTCATTTCTTTTCATCTCTCTTTTATTATTAATTTTCTATCCCTAAATAACGATAATTGAATCATTAACTAGATTATTATTTAGTTTAAAATAATCATTTTCGGTTAATGCTTTTAACTCTGAAATAAAATAATTGCTAACACTAAATAAAAACTCTATCAAATATTATGGTATTTGAGTAATAACGCCAATTAAGCAGAAAAAATCGATTTTTATCTGTCTCATTTCATTTCTTACACTCTAGTTAAGTGTCAACGTCATTATTGTCGATACGTCATTCTTAGTTCCTTCTTGTGTTTCTATCTTAATGATTTTTATCATAAATAAATTAAATCCTCTCTTGGCATGAAATATGCTTTATCTAAAGAAAAATTGACGACAGTAATGCTGTTAAACGTTTTTCTCGGAGGATGTGGCGAATGAATCGCTTTGTAATTGCAGAGCCACAACGATGCATAGGGTGTAATACCTGTATGGCAGCTTGCTCAGAAGTTCACCAAGCTGTGGGTTTACAGGCGCATCCGCGTCTTACAGTGGTAAAAGTGGAGGATCAGACAGCACCGATGCTTTGTCGGCACTGTGAGGATGCTCCTTGTGCTCGCGTGTGCCCAGTCAATGCCATCACTCATGAAGATAATATGATCTTTCTTAATGAGAGCCTGTGTATTGGCTGTAAGTTGTGTGGTCTAGTTTGTCCTTTTGGTGCAATTACACCATCAGGTAGTAAACCCGTTAACTTACCGGCTGTTTTTGAACACTTTGTGCCTGAAGAAATGTTGGCAGATGTGCCAGCAAGTCTTCCAACAACCAACCCATTCCTTGCATGGAATGCAGGTATCCGCGCAATCGCAGTGAAATGTGATTTATGTGCTTTCTCTGATGAAGGCCCTGCTTGTGTCAACGTATGTCCAACCGATGCATTGCATTTAGTTGAAGAAGACAAACTTGAAGAGCAGATGAAAACGCGTCGCTTAGGCTCTGTGATGGAACCCATTACGAATCTTGACGATTTATCTACTTTGACACAGGAGCGGAAGTAATATGGAACCTCTTCAGTTACTGCTGTGGTCAGTCATCCTGTATGTTGTTGGTGGCGTTATTGCACTGTTTTTAAAAAAACAGGAAGGGTTGGCAATCCTTATTTCAGGGATCAGCGCAATCATTGGTGGTGTCTTAGGTATTTTAAGTGCATTACCGGTTATTTTTGGTGGTGAAATCGCTACTTTTACCGCCGCAGGGCCTTTCGATTTTGCCGCCTTTGTGGTGCGCATGGATATGTTAGGCGCCTTTATGGTGTTCGTCATTTCATTACTGGTCAGCGTGTGTGCGCTTTATTCTCTTGCTTATGTGCAAGAATATAAAGGACGCGGCGCTTGGAGCATGGGATTCTTTATGAATCTGTTTATTGCTTCTATGGTTGGCTTAGTGGTGATGGATAATGCGTTCTACTTTATTATCCTGTTCGAAATGATGTCACTGGCTTCTTGGTTCTTAGTTATTGCTGACCAAGATGACGAATCTATTCACGCAGGTTTACTCTACTTCTTTATTGCTCACGCAGGCTCCGTGTTAATCATGATTGCCTTCTTCTTGATGTGGCGTGAAAGTGGTAGCCTTGATTTTGATTCATTCCGTCAACTCTCTCTTTCTCCTGCGATGGCCTCTGTGGTGTTCTTACTGGGCTTCTTTGGTTTTGGTGCCAAAGCCGGTATGTTGCCATTACACAGTTGGTTACCAAAAGCTCACCCCGCAGCACCTTCTCATGCATCGGCATTAATGTCAGGTGTAATGGTTAAAATTGGTATCTTCGGGATAATTAAAGTCGGTATCGATTTGTTGGGTGCTACTGAAATGTGGTGGGGAATTGTCGTCCTCGCATTCGGTGCGGTTTCTTCTGTATTGGGTGTTATGTACGCATTAGCAGAACACGATTTAAAACGTTTACTTGCATGGCATACCGTTGAAAATATCGGCATCATTTTAATGGGTGTTGGTGTCGGTATGGTAGGAATGGCAACAGATCATCCTGTTATTGCCGCACTTGGCCTGTTAGGTGCTTTATATCACTTATTAAACCATGCGGTGTTTAAAGGATTATTATTCCTCGGAGCTGGCGCCATTATTAATCAAATTCACACTCGTGATATGGACAAAATGGGTGGGTTAGCCAAACTGATGCCTTACACTGCAACGGCATTCTTAATTGGTTGTATGGCGATTTCAGCGTTACCACCATTAAACGGTTTTGTTAGTGAATGGTATACCTATCAGTCTCTATTTACGATGAGTTACGAAGGTAACTTTGTGATGCGCTTAAGTGGTCCTATTGCCATTATTATGCTGGCAATTACAGGGGCATTAGCGGCAATGTGTTTCGTTAAAGTCTATGGTGTTAGCTTCTGTGGCGGTCCTCGTAGTGAGCAAGCAACAAAAGCAAAAGAAGTACCACTACCAATGACGATTGCGATGGGTTTATTAGCACTTTTCTGTGTTGTGTTAGGTGTGGGAGCTGCTTTTGTTGCACCAATCATTGCCAATATTGCAATGTCTCTTAGCGAAACCAGCGCATTAACTGTGGCTCAAGGCTCAATGCTTGTTCCTGATACTGCATCACAAGCAATGTTCTCTCCAGCATTAACATTTGTTTTATTAATTGCTCTACCGCTTATCCCATTCCTGATTTACCTCGGCCTAAAAGGCAATCAACCTGCGTTTCGTCGTAAAGGTAATCCTTGGGCGTGTGGTTATGTGTGGGAAAAAGATATGGCAGTGTCAGCAGGTGGCTTTACTCAAGCATTACGCAGCATGTTTGCACCACTTTATCGTATGCGTAAACAACTTGATCCATCTCCATTGCTGTCTCGTGGTTTTAATAAAACACAGCTCGGTGCTGAAAAGGTCGAACCATTCTGGGATGAACGCATTATTTATCCTCTGGTTCGTGGTATCCAACGTTTTGCAAAACGTATCCAATGCCTACAAGGCGGGGATTTCAGACTCTATTGTCTATACGTTGTTGCAGCGCTGGTCATCTTGCTTTTAGTCATCGCAGCGTAAGGAGAGGGACTTATGACTTTCCAAGAAGCACCTACGTTAATGATGGGTATATTCGCACTAATACAAGCACTCTTTTTATTGGCGATAACCCCATTATGTACAGGTATTTCGCGCACAATTCGCGCCAAGATGCATTCGCGTCAAGGCCCTGGGATTTTGCAAGATTATCGAGATATCTTTAAGTTATTTAAACGTCAATCAGTAGCACCTGAGCAATCTGGCGTGATCTTCCAAGTGATGCCTTATGTACTACTTGGCAGCATGCTGGTGGTTGCAATGGCACTGCCTGTCTTTACCGCAACGTCACTGTTTGCGGGTGCAGCCGATCTTATCGCACTGATTTATCTGTTTGCACTTTATCGTTTCTTCTTCTCTTTATCGGGTCTGGATTCAGGAAGCCCATTTGCTGGTATTGGTGCTAGCCGTGAATTAACTCTGGGTGTGTTAGTAGAGCCTATCTTAGTGTTATCACTGATTGTGGTGGCTTTAATTGTGGGTTCAACCAACGTCGGCACTATTAGTGCAACACTTGCTCAAGGGTGGGTATCACCAACTGCCACACTGTTAGCCTTATTAGCTTGTGCTTTTGCTGCATTTATCGAAATGGGAAAAATGCCATTCGACGTTGCAGAAGCTGAGCAAGAGTTACAAGAAGGACCATTAACTGAATATTCAGGCTCTGGTTTTGCCATGGTGAAACTGGGTCTTGGGTTAAAACAAGTGGTAGTGGCTGAACTGTTCTTAGCCATATTTATTCCTTTTGGTAAAGCAACAGAATTCACCTTTATTGCACTGATCATTGCGTTAGTTTTAATGGCAGTAAAATTGTTAGTGGTGTTTGTATTAGCGTCATTGGTTGAAAACAGTTTAGCGCGTGGTCGCTTCTTACTGACTCACCATGTGACATGGTTAGGATTCGGTGTTGCGGCACTGGCTCTTGTTTTCTATTTAACCGGTCTATAAGGAGCGATGATTACAATGGAAAATATAGCTCTTGCGACCTTACTCATCCCATTTGCGGGGGCGTTGATTACGTCCTTAATGCCAAATCGGATGGCGAAGTGGTTATGTACACTGTTCGCTTTATTAGCCACATTAGGAACGGTTGTTTTAGGTTGGCAGTTCCTCGCTGAAGGTAAAGTCGATACCACAATTACGCTAGTACAATATGGCGATGTTGCGCTCTTTGGTTTTACCATTGATCGTGTCAGTACATTGATTGCTTTCGCTGTTGTGTTCTTAGGATTGTTGGTGAGTTTTTACTCCACTGGCTATCTAACCAATGGCAACCGCGAGCATCCACATGATGGTACTCGTCGCTATTATGCCTTTTTGTTGATTTTTATTGGTGCAATGGCGGGGTTAGTCCTTTCATCGACTATTCTGGGGCAACTCCTGTTTTTCGAAATCACCGGGGGATGTTCTTGGGGATTAATCGGTTACTACCAATCTGAAAAATCGCTCCGTTCAGCAATGAAAGCGTTGTTGATCACTCACGTTGCTTCAATCGGTCTTTATCTCGCAGCTGCAACTCTGTTTGTGAGTACGGGGACATTTGAATTAACCGCAATTGCAACCTTAGATGAGCCAACCAAACTGATTGTATTTGGTGGAATTCTCTTTGCTGCTTGGGGTAAATCAGCGCAATTACCACTGCAAGCTTGGTTACCTGATGCGATGGAAGCACCAACTCCTGTGAGTGCTTACTTACACGCCGCGTCAATGGTAAAAGTCGGTGTTTACATCTTTGCTCGTGCGATTATGTCAGCAGATGGTGATGTTCCTCACCTTATTGGTTGGGTGGGTATTACCATGGCGGTTATCACGTTGATTTATGGCTTTATGATGTATCTGCCACAAAAAGATATGAAACGCTTGTTAGCATGGTCAACTATCACTCAGCTCTCTTATATCTTCCTTGCATTATCTATTTCAATCTTTGGACCGCGCGAAGCGTTTGAAGGTGGTATTGCTTATATCTTTAACCATGCCTTCGCTAAAAGTTTGTTCTTCTTAGTTGCTGGTGCATTGAGTTATAGCTGTGGTACTCGTATGTTGCCGCGCTTAAAAGGGTTAATTAATAAATATCCATTATTGGGTGTGGGTTTCTGTGTTGCTGCGCTGGCAATCGCAGGTGTTCCACCAATGAATGGCTTCTTTAGTAAATTCCCAATTTTTGCCGCAGGTTTTGAACTGTCGAGTGTTTTCTGGGTGATGACACCAATTATGGTGCTAGTACTGATTGAATCTGTTGCTAGCTTCACTTGGTTTATCTACTGGTTTGGTCGTGTCGTTCCTGGCAAACCAAGTACAGAAGTTGAGGAAGGACAGCCTGTTCCTATGGCAATGCAAATTGTAATTGGAATACTGATTATTATGTCCTTTGCATCCAGTGTTATCGCAGTCACTTGGCTAGGATAAGGGAGATAAATCATGACTGGAGCACTTATCGTAAACAATCTGGCGGGGTTAATGATGATCACCTCGCTACTGGTAATTGGCGCGAAAAAGCCAATTGCATCCTGTTGGTTCTATGCATTGCAATCTTTCGTTTTAGTGATGATTTTCGTCACTTTAGCCAATACATTAGATGCACACCAACTCACACTTTGGGCCATTACCGCTTTCTTCACTAAAGTTCTGCTTGTACCACTTATTCTAGGATTTGCATTCCGTAAGTTATCCGATCCTAGTGCGAATGCTGGCGTTATCAGCCCAGCAATATTAATGCTGCTAGCCGCAGTGATTGTGGTCTTAAGCTGGTTCGTCGTCGAGCCAATTCAAATACCAATGGTCGTTGATTTGAAACCTGCACTCGCAGTTTCTCTGGGACATTTTATGTTGGGTCTGCTGTGTATCGTGACTCAGCGAAATATCCTAAAACAAGCTTTTGGTTATTGTTTAATGGAAAACGGCTCTCACTTAACACTGGCATTATTGGCGTGGAGAGCACCAGAACTGGTCGAAATCGGGATCGCCACTGACGCCATCTTCGCTGTGATTGTGATGGCAGTGTTGGCTCGTAAGATTTACCGCACGCTCAACACACTGAACGTGGATCAACTGACCGCGCTGAAGGGGTGAGGAGATGAACCAAACAACCATGTTAACGATTTTAATGTTTTCACCGTTGGTATTTTCAATACTGGCGTTTCTAAGTCCGTTATTAAAAGCCGGTGCGCGCCCTATTGTGACGGGTATTCATGCTATTGGTATCACCGTATTGTTAATCGCTGCATTAGGGACTGTGGCAGATGTCATGTCTCATGGCGAAATATTGGCTGCTGCTAATTGGGTTCATGTGGATAGCCTCGGCGCATTATTTCTCGCCATTTTAGGTATTATCGGCTTTTTAACGGGGCTTTATTCTATTGGCTATATGAATCATGAAGTGGATGAGGGCGAAATCTCAGTACGCACTTTGTGTAATTACTATGGTTTCTTCCACCTCTTTTTGTTCACCATGTTATTGGCAATCACCAGTAATAACTTGATCTTAATGTGGGCGGCAATTGAAGCAACAACCTTAAGCTCTGCATTCTTAGTCGGAATTTATGGTCAGCGTTCTTCTCTGGAAGCTGCGTGGAAGTACATCATCATTTGTAGTGTGGGTGTGGCATTTGGTCTTTTCGGGACTATTTTGGTTTATGCCAATGCCGCGAGCTTTATGCCTGATCCAGATCAGGCTATCTTCTGGACTGAAGTGTTGAAATATACAGACCAGTTAGATCCAACACTGATGCATTTAGCTTTTGTCTTTATTTTAATCGGTTTCGGTACCAAAACGGGTTTATTCCCAATGCACGCATGGTTACCAGATGCACACAGTGAAGCACCAAGTCCTGTCAGTGCGTTGTTATCAGCGGTTTTACTGAATTGTGCGCTGTTAATCATCATTCGTTACTACATCATTATTGATGCGGCAATTGGTACTGAATTTACACGTAACTTATTGTTAATCTTTGGTTTCCTCTCTGTTGCTATCGCGGCGTTCTTTATTCTTATTCAGCGTGATATGAAACGTCTTTTAGCGTATTCCAGTGTGGAAAACATGGGATTAATTGCCGTCGCATTAGGGATTGGCGGACCAATTGGTATTTTGGCTGCTTTATTCCACACCTTAAACCACAGCTTAGCGAAAGCACTGTTGTTCTGTGGTTCAGGTAACGTGTTATTGAAATACGGTACTCGTGATTTAAATGTCGTGAAAGGCATGTTTAAAGTGATGCCATTAAGTGCCGCTCTTTTTGCTGGTGGCGCTTTAGCGCTAGGTGGTATGCCGCCTTTCAACGTCTTTATTAGTGAATTTATGATTGTTGTGGCAGGTTTAGCTTCTCAGCACATTGGCTTAACTATCCTACTATTATTGTTATTGACCGTAGTATTAGGTGGTCTAGTTCGTATGGTGGCTAAAACTGTCTTTGGTCCAAAACCTGATGTTGTTGCTAAAGGTGAACTGGGAATTTTAACCACATTACCAATGGTCATTCTGATTGCACTTATGCTGTTAATGGGAACTCACATTCCTAAGCCTGTCAGCGAGCTGTTAGAAAATGCCGCTAATATCGTGATGAATATTGATAAAAGTGAGTCACCTACTTATGCATGGCCAACGGCTTTAATCAGCAATCCATCCACATCGGTTCAGGAGATGTAACGTGAGCTACCAAAATTATGTCAGTAGAAAAGAGGGAAAAGAACTAGGCGGAGATTACGTTGCCAAGGTTCGTGAGAAATTCCCATCAGCCGTTCTTGATGAAGAGCGACAAACCGCTGATCAATTGACGATAACAGTAAAAACGGAATCACTCCCTGAAGTGGTGGAATATCTGTATTACGGCTTAGGCGGTTGGTTACCTGTTTTATTCGGTAATGACGAACGTAGTTTAAACGGGGACTATGCTGTTTATTACGCATTATCAATGGAAGAGGGTGAAAAATGCTGGGTTGTTGTAAAAGCCCATGTTAGCCCAATCACTTTAGAGTTTCCGTCAGTGACACCGCGTGTACCAGCCGCAGTGTGGGGTGAACGTGAAATCCGTGATATGTATGGTCTTATCCCTGTTGGTTTACCTGATGAACGTCGTTTAGTGCTTCCAGATGACTGGCCTGAAGAGATGTATCCACTGCGTAAAGATGCGATGGATTATCGCCAACGTCCAGCACCCTCAACTGAAGTTGAAACTTATCCCTTCTTGAACGAAGGTAAGCAAGATGCACGCGTTGTGCCAATTGGTCCAATGCACATTACTTCGGATGAACCAGGACACTTCCGCTTATTTGTAGACGGTGAAAACATTGTCGATGCCGATTACCGCATGTTCTATGTTCATCGTGGTATGGAAAAACTGGCAGAAACCCGTATGGGTTATAACGAAGTGACATTCTTATCAGACCGCGTGTGTGGTATCTGTGGTTTTACTCACAGTGTGGCGTATGTGACTTCTGTTGAAAATGCGTTAGGCATTGAAGTACCACGTCGTGCGCATACTATTCGTTCTATCTTATTAGAAGTTGAACGTCTTCATAGCCATTTATTAAACATTGGTTTAGCTAGTCACTTTACAGGCTTTGATACTGGCTTTATGCAATTTTTCCGTATTCGTGAAAAATCAATGCAGATTGCAGAGATGCTCACCGGTGCGCGTAAAACGTATGGCTTGAACTTAATTGGGGGTATCCGTCGCGATATCTTAAAAGATCAGCGTCTGAAGACTATCCAACTTGTTAGAGAAATGCGCAAAGAAGTTACTGAATTAGTGGATATATTGCTATCAGCGCCGAATATGGAACAACGTACTGTTGGTGTTGGTATCTTAGATAAGAAAGTGGCTCGTGATTTTAGCCCAGTAGGTCCAATGATAAGAGCGAGTGGTTTTAAACGTGACGTGCGTTTTGACCACCCATTTGCAGATTATGGCAATCTTCCACTGACGCTCTTTAGTTATGAAGGTGGCGACGTATTTTCCCGTGTGATGGTACGTATTAAAGAAGTCTTGGATTCAATGGCAATGATTGAATATGCCTTAGATAACTTGCCAGAAGGTCCATTATTAACCGAAGGCTTTACTTATCAGCCATATAAATTTGCTCTGGGCTTTACTGAAGCACCACGCGGTGAAGATGTTCACTGGAGTATGTTGGGTGATAACCAAAAATTATTCCGCTGGCGTTGCCGTGCTGCAACTTATGCTAACTGGCCAGTATTACGTTATATGTTGCAAGGAAATACCGTTTCTGATGCGCCGTTAATTATCGGTAGTCTTGACCCTTGTTATTCCTGTACTGACAGGGTAACGCTCGTCGATGTGAAAAAACGTAAATCTAAAACAGTTTCTTATAAAGAAATTGAACGTTACAGCATCGAACGTAAAAATTCGCCGCTCAAGTGAGGGAATGAACGATGTTAAAATTGTTTAAAACCATAATCAAAACAGGCGAAGCAACGACCAAATATCCGTTTAAGCCTCTGGATTTACCTGATGGTTTCAGAGGAAAGCCTGAATATGATGCACAGCAATGCATTGTCTGTGGTGCCTGCACCTCAGCATGTCCTGCTAATGCGTTAACGATGGAAACGAATTTGGAAACAGGCGAGCGTCATTGGCAATTATTCATTGGCCGCTGTATTTATTGCGGTCGTTGTGAAGAAGTTTGCCCAACAAGAGCGATTGTTTTATCCGATATGTTTGAAACGGCAGTGACTAAAAAGTCAGATCTTTATATTAAAGGCACTTTTAAATTATTGAATTGCCGTGAATGCCATCAACCATTTACGCCTAGAAAATCAGTTGAATATGCGATGGAACTATTAGTGCAATCAGGCTGGGATGAGCAAACCGTAGAAGCGATGCGCCCACAATTTGAAACTTGCCCTGAATGTAAGCGTAAACATAACTTGTTATCTGATGGTCGTGAAAATATTAGTGTGGGCGAAATTGGGAGTACAATAAAATGAGTCTACCAGAAATTCCCATTAATCATCATGTTAGCCAGCCTATCACCCTTGATGATCAGGTTAAAAAGCTAAAGCAGACATTGTTGAAAGATATTCAGCGTTCAGCTTATGTTTATCGTGTTGACTGTGGTGGTTGTAATGGTTGTGAGATTGAAATTTTCTCCGCAATTACACCGGTTTTTGATGCTGAACGTTTTGGTATCAAAGTGGTAGCCTCGCCTCGTCACGCTGATATTTTATTATTCACTGGCGCAGTAACGCGCCAGATGCGTGTTCCTGCATTACGTGCTTATGAATCAGCGCCTGATCCAAAAATCTGTATCTCTTATGGCGCTTGTGGCTGTGGTGGTGGGATTTTCCACGATCTTTATTGTGTATGGGGTGGTAGTGAATCTATCGTGCCTATTGATGTGTGGATCCCAGGTTGTCCTCCAACACCTGCGGCGACGATTTATGGATTTGCTGTTGCACTGGGCTTGTTAGACCAAAAATTAAAAGGCGAATCGCACATTGAAGTAGAGAATGAAAAAGCCTCTCTAATTCTGCCTTCGATTCCTTTAGATGCTCGCGTGATGATTGAGCGTGAAGCGCGCCGTCTTGCTGGCTATTATCAGGGAAGACAAATCAGTGATCATTTCCTCACCTTATTAGAAGGCGCTACTATTCAGGAAGTCAGCGGACGTGTAGATGAATGGCTACGACAAGCGAATGATCCTCGTTTATCTGAGATTGTAAAACGCCTTGTTTATTCATTAAGCCAAGGGGGGATTTATGCCTGATGATGCTAACGTTTACTTTTGGTCATTAAGACAAAAGTTTGTTGATAGCGATGATGATATTCCTGCGGAAGCGCAACAGGTCATGTATTACTCACTCGCGATTGGTCACCATGTGGGTATGATTGATTGCTTAAAAACAGAGCTAGTCTGCCCTTTAGAAAAATATAAAGCATGGATTGACTTATTACCTGAAGGTGAAGCCAAACGCAAAATGCAAGGATTGCTAACATTTGGCGAAATCAATATTAACTCTGAGCATACTCACTTATTAGCGTTAGCATTTGATCCTATTATCAAAAATGAAGATCCCATTTTTAGTGAGTGGAGTCAAACGCTGATTAAATTACTGGGTGAGATCCACGCAGAGCCTGCTATTTATTTGATTGTGAAGAGAAAGCCATGAGTAAAGCAATGACAGCACCTAAAGTGGTATTAACAGTCGGCAACAGTATGATGGGCGATGATGGTGCAGGCCCTCTGCTTGCTGAGTTAATGGAAGCAAACCCTATTGATGGATGGATTGTTATCAACGGAGGAAGTGCGCCTGAAAATGTCTCTTATCAAGTAAGAGAGTTACAACCTCAATGTGTTGTCATTGTTGATGCCGCAGATATTGGTTTAAACCCTGGTGAGATTAGGGTGATAGATCCTGACTACATAGCGGAAATGTTTATTATGAGCACTCATAATATGCCGCTGAATTTTCTTATCGATCAATTAAAAGATGATATTCCAGATATTACTTTCTTAGGGATACAACCCGATCTCGTTGGTTTTTATTATCCAATGACCGAAGCGGTAAAAAATGCCGTTGATGAAGTGTATCAAGGGATCAAGTCTTGGAGAGTTGATTACTTTCCAGCGCTTGAAGTCTGCGATGAAGAAGATATTGAAGAATAAAAGTACAACAAGTATCCACCGATTTTTGATATAAATAAAAAAGAAAAACATCCGCTTTGCGGATGTTTTTCATTAATGAGTGATATAAGTGTCATTAGTTATAAAAAAAGTGTTTTTTGTAACTTATATTACGCATTGTTAAATTGAATGCCTGCTAATAACATTTATTCTCCACGCTAACCTTAATTTTCCCTTTAGTTATCTCTTTTAAAAAACAAACCACCTTAACCCTTTCTTCATAAGAGATAAAAAGAAGTTAATTATACTTATCTTCATTAAATATCATTTTCACCTTTAGTTAGTTAAAAATTAAGTTTTCATTAAGAATGAATTAAGGGTAATTAACTCTGTGAATTACTCTGTTTGCTTGTTTTCAATACTAACTATTTAAGGAGAAATTCTTTTCTTAGCTAAGAATATAAAAGGTGGGTTATGTCTTCTTCTATACCTCAACTGAGTATCGTCGTCGCCATTTATAATGGTGAGAGATTTTTATCTCAATTTTTCAATGAATTACAATCTATTAAATTAAATGATTGGGAACTCATTTTAGTTAATGATGGCTCTAGAGATAATTCACTTAAAATATTGCAAAAATGGAAAGAAAGATTTCCTCGAGTCACTATTATTGATCAGGAAAACCAAGGTGTATCTGTTGCTCGTAATGTTGGATTTAATATTTCAAAAGGTCAATATATTGTTTTTCCTGATATTGATGATGTAATTCATCCTAATATGTATGACAGAATGCTTAATGTAGCTAAAGATGATAATTTGGATATTTTAACCTGTAATGGTAATTATGTTTATACAGATGGGCGTCCTTCACGACCTATATTTCCATCTAATCGCTTGCAGACAACGGGCGTTTTAACGGGGCCGCAATGGCTAGAAATTGCATTAAACTCTAAAAAATTCTTACATGTGACTTGGCTAAATATTTATCGTCGTGAATTTTTACTTGATCATGGTTATTATTTTGAACCAGGTTTACATCATCAAGATATTCCGTGGACAACTGAAGTGTTATTAACAGCGCGACGGGTTAAATATATCGATGAACGCTATTACGATTACTTGATTCATTCCGGATCGGTTTCTCATGCAACACCTAATGACAGTATTCATGTTAGAACAATTCATAATTACATGAAAATATTAGAAATGCTTGATGCTATTAATCAAAAACATAAGAAAGTGGCTCAAAATATTAATGCGTGTTATTGGCAAATCGCAAAAGAGGGTTTGGGAATTATTCACTCAATTGTTGCTATTCAATCTATTGAAATTAAAAAACAAATTATTAAAGAATTTTTTGATAGAGGGATATGGACGCTGATCTGGAAAAATGCGAAAGATCTAAGATTACGTTGGCGTTTAGGTCGACGCTATTTTAAATTAAAAAGAATATTAAATTCATGATCACAAGAGGGCACAATAATGTGCCTTTTTTATTTTCAATGTATATTAAATAAAAGGAAATAATCTAATTTCGTTAAAAATTCATTTTATTTCGTTTTGCGCTCACTAATAAATTCAATGATAAATATATAACTTATTTATTAGAAAAATACTGTGCACTTGCTAGAATTTTGCCATAATGAGTATTACTCCTTAATAAAAGTTTATGTAAAATCAATAAACTGGCGAATATTATTCGAGTAGTTGAATAAAAAAACTTATTATGATGCCACAGGTTTAGCCTTTATCTGCATCAAGTTGCAGAGCATCACAATTACCATTGTTATTTATCTTGCTTCAGCCTCTTCATCTTATTTAGATAGAGATTGATGATAAGTCGTATCTAAAAAATCGGAGAATGTTTTATGTCTATTCGGTTTGGTTGGCGTCAATCATTAGCAACCTTAACTTGCTTAGCCGCGTTAAGCGTCCCTTTTGCTGCATCTGCTCAAACGTTAAAATTAGCTATTGGTGAAGAGCCAACAGAAGGCTTCGACCCAATGCTGGGCTGGAGTCATGGCAGTTATTTACTTCTCCATAGTCCATTGTTAAAGCAAAATGCGGATCTCTCTTGGTATAGCAATATGTTAAGTGACTATCAACCAAGTGAAGATGGTAAAACATGGAAATTAACGTTAAAGCGAGATTTAAAATTCTCTGATGGCTTACCGCTTACAGCAAAAGATATCGTATTTACTTATAACAAGGCGGCTGCCAGTGGCGGTAAAGTTGATATGGGTAACTTCCTCTCTGCAAAAGCAGATGATGATTTGCATGTCACTATCACGCTAAAAGCACCACAAAGTACTTTCGTAAACGTGCTCGGCTCTTTAGGTATTGTTTCTGCCGATAAGTATGATGAAAAAACCTACGCACAAAAGCCAATTGGTGCAGGTCCTTATCGCATGGTCAGTTTCCAACCAGGTCAGCAATTAATTGTTGAAGCAAACCCTTACTATGCGGGACAGAAAAATGATTTTGAAAAATTGATTTTCGTTTTTCTTGATGAAGATGCCGCTTTTGCTGCTGCGCAAAGTGGGCAATTAGGTATTGTGCGTATTCCACCCGCAACGGCTGCAATTGCTAAGAATTTACCAAATACTAAATTGTGGGAAAGAGCGAGTGTTGAAAATCGCGGTATTGTTTTCCCAATGGTAAAATCAGGTGAGAAAAACGCCCAAGGCTATGATATTGGTAATGATATCACCGCTGATATCGCTATTCGTAAAGCCATTAACTACGCGCTAGATCGTAAGTTGCTTTCAGAACAAGTCCTTGATGGTTATGCCGTTCCTGCATATACCGGCGTAAAAGGCTTACCTTGGGATCAAACCGAAGCTGCCTTCAAAGATGGCGATATTGTAAAAGCAAAACAAATTCTTGAAGATGCAGGCTGGAAGCTGAATAAAAACGGTATTCGTGAAAAAGACGGTTTAGAAGCAAAACTCACTTTATGGTATACCAGCGGTGATGCAACACGTCGTGATTTAGCTGAGTCAATTCGTGCGTTAGTGCAACCTCTTGGTATTCAAATGGATCTTAAATCAGGAAGTTGGGATACCGTAGAGCGCTATATGCACTCAAATCCAACTTTATTTGGTTGGGGTAGCCTTGATCCGATGGAGTTATATCATCACTACAGTGCTAATGCCGCGGGTGTTGGTTATTATAACCCAGGTTATTACAAAAACCCTGAAGTCGAAAAACATCTACAAGCCGCGCTTGATGCTCATACATGGCAAGAAGCCGTTCCTCATTGGAAAGCGGTAGAGTGGGATGGTAAAAACGGTGTGGGTGTAAAAGGTGATGCTGCTTGGGCTTGGCTGATGAATGTGCAACACACTTACTTAACTAATCCTTGTGTTGATCTGGGTACAGGAACACCTGAAATCCATGGTTCATGGTCATTATTAAATAGCGTAGATACTTGGAAGTGGACTTGTCAGTAATACGTCAAAGTGCAGGTTTTTTCCTGCGATTACTCTGCCTGCTGTTGGTGACAACAGCAGGTGTTTTTATTTTATTAAGTTTTTCACCAATCGATCCCATTAAGGCTTATATCGGTAGTGATCTACTGAATGTTCCTCCTGAACAATATCCTTTAATTGCAGCGCGTTGGGGAATTGACCAACCTTTATGGATGCGATTTTGGCTTTGGTTTAGCCAAATCTTTCAAGGGGATTTTGGCTATTCTATGTTGTATAACATGCCTGTTATTGATGTTATTCGTGAACGTGCAGGGCCTTCGTTTATTTTGCTTTTTTCAGCGTGGGTATTTTCCGGTGTTATTGGTGTTGCGATGGGATTAGTCGCGGGTCGATACCTTAATCGCTGGCCAGATAGAATTATCTCTACTTTATCTTATTTATTAGCCGCGTTACCGACATTCTGGGTAGGATTACTGTTGTTATCTCTGTTTTCTGTCACTTTACATTGGGCGCCAATTTGTTGTGCGTGGCCAATGGGAAGTAGTGCCGAGACCGCAACGTTAAGCCAGCGTTTTTCTCATCTTATCTTACCTATGATTGCGCTTGGTTTATTAGGAACAGGGAATATCGCACTGCATACTCGGGCTAAAGTTGCGGAAGTAATGGGAAGTGAGTTTATCCATTTTGCTAAAGCGCAAGGTGATAAAGGTTGGGCTATGATGATATTTCATGTTCTACGTCATGCCATTACGCCTGCACTTTGCTTACAGTTTGCATCCATTGGTGAACTGCTCGGTGGCTCTCTCTTAGCAGAGAAAGTATTTGCTTATCCGGGATTAGGACAGGCAACCGTTGATGCGGGGTTACGAGGTGATATTCCTCTGTTAATGGGTATTGTGGTTTTCAGCACTATTTTGATTTTCTTCGGTAATAGCATTTCTAACGGTCTATTACGGCGTATTAATAAAGGAATTTTGCGAGACTCATGATTTACGATCCGAACAAGCCATTGTTGCGACTTTTGTTAGTTACCCTCGCGTTAATTGGGTTAGTGGCGTATGGCTTTTCTGTTTCTCATACTGATATCGCAATGGATTTTCTGGCTAGGAATCAAGCCCCATCAGGTCAATATTGGTTTGGGACGGATAACTTAGGTCGTTCATTATGGCTACGTTGTTTTCAAGGCATGTTAAGTAGCTTAAATATTGGTGTAACAAGTGCGGTTGTGAGTGGCACGATTGCGTTGATTTTTGCGGGAATTTCTTCCATTAATCGCTATTGCGATTTTTTTGTAAGAGGTGTTGTTGATGCGCTCTTAGCTCTACCTCATTTATTACTGCTGATTTTGATCTGTTTTACGTTAGGTGGTGGGCAACAAGGGGTGATTTGGGCAGTGGCATTAACTCACTGGCCTAAACTTGCATTGATTTTACGAGGTGAAATACAGCGTATCCGTGAAGCGGATTATGTGATGTTATCGCGTCGTATTGGCAATTCACCTTTTGAGTGCGTAAAAAAACACTATATTCCAATGCTATTACCTCAGTGGATCGTGGGAACCTTGTTAATGTTCCCTCATGCAGTATTGCATAGCGCAGCGTTAAGTTTCCTCGGTTTTGGTCAGGCTGCGCATGAACCTTCACTCGGCTTATTACTGGCAGATGCACTACGCTATTTAAGTACTGGCTCTTGGTGGATGGTGGTGTTTCCGGGGTTAATTTTGATGTGCTTAGTATTGATTTTCGATCAATTTGCTAAAGCAATGCAGCAATTATGGCTAAGAGGGGCAGGATGTTAAGTTTTGAACAGCTTTCCATTGATATCGCACAGTTTCGTTGGTTAGGAAAACGAAATTGGCAGCCGTTGCTAAAATCAATCTCATTGGATATTAAACCCAGAAAGATGCTGGCATTAGTGGGCGGCAGTGGTGAAGGTAAAAGTCTGTTATTACAAAGTGCGCTAGGACTTTTGCCTGCCAATATGCGAGTTCGTGGTGCGATTAAACTGAATGGGCATACATTAAGTGAACGAGAGCTTATTGCTTATCGTGGCAATACTTTTTGTTATATTCCACAAGGTGTGACGGCATTAAATCCATTGATTTGTATCGGTGAGCAGCTTAGCCGTTCTGCGCGTTTAAGTGGTGCTGATATCACAACCGAAGATATTGTCGAGCAACTCGGGCTTTACCATCTTTCTAGCTCATTAGTAAAAACCTATCCAGCAAAACTGTCTGGTGGAATGGCAAAACGAGTATTAGCCTGTAATGCAACACTCTCTAATGCACAATATATTTTGGCTGATGAAATCACCTCGTGGCTTGATGATGAACATGCGTGTTTGTTATTAGGGCATTTAAGAGCGTTATGCAATCAAGGTAAATCAGTGCTTTGGGTTACACATGATTTAGCTTTAGCTGCACGGTTTGCGGATACGATAGCGGTGCTTAATCAGGGAGAGGTTAACGAAATTATTCCCGCTAATGTGCTTAATCGTCATGAAGGTAGTGAGTGGTTGAAGACACTCTGGAGTGCATTACCTGAACAACAATTTATAAATACAAAAGAAACATCACTTAACCCATTATAATATTGTGTTCTTAAGTCTTATTTTTATACATTTCATCTGTTATTTCTGGAGTTATCTTTATGCCACTTTTAGAGTTAAAACAATTATCTGTGGAACAAGCAGGTAAGGTGTTATGGCAAGATCTCTCCTTTTCGTTAAATGCGGGAGACCGACTTGGTATTTCAGCGCCAAGTGGCACAGGAAAAACAACCTTAGGTCGTGTTTTAGCACAGTGGCAAGCACCCACTCAAGGTTCAATTCTTGTTAATGGCAACCCATTGCCTAAAAAGGGTTATTGCCCCATTCAATTAGTTCCTCAACATCCTGATAAGTGTTTTAATCCTTTTCGAACAACAGGGGATAGCCTCCGAGATGCTTGGACGCCTGATGAAAGTTGGTTTGAGAAATTACGGATAAAGCAAGAGTGGTTAACGCGTAGGCCTAATGAATTATCGGGTGGAGAGCTGGCGCGTATTGCTTTATTAAGAGCGTTAGATCCTCGCACTCAAATATTGATTGCGGATGAAGTAACGGCACAATTGGATGCCCAAATTCAAGCTGAAATTTGGAAAGTTTTAATTGATGAAAGCCAAAAAAGACCTTTAAGCTTGATTATCTTTAGTCACAATAAGGCGTTACTTGAAAAAGTCTCGACTAAAGTGTGGTGGGTTGATACGGAAAAAAGTATTTCTACTATTAAAAATAACGGACTATCTTAATCCGTTAGTGAAAAAAATGGCTTCCTATATTTTTATAGGAAGCCAAATATTACTGCTAAACGTAACAATATGGAATTAGAAACGATAGGTGTAGTTAATACCAAATTGCATATCGTGATTGCGATACGTGGTCATTTCCCAATTTGCTTTAGTACCAATAGATGAGTGTTTATCCACTTGATACGTTAATCCAATATGAGCAAATGGGCGTTGTTTTAACTGCTTTTTATTTTCTGAATAATCAATATCCTGTTGACCTAAATAATCAATATGGCTACGAAAATCACCTTGATGATGTGATAGGTTCCATAATAAACCCGCTTTAGTGTTTAGTATGAAAGATGAACCCAATAAATGATCCATGCCTAATCCCATTTTGGCTAACAATGAGTGTGCGTTAAGCGCATCATAGTGTACGGCAAATTGTGCATTTTGAGTTTCACTATAAGCTGAACGTGAGATTTGATTAAAAGTAAGCCCAGCAAAGGGTGTCAGTAATAAATCATCGTTTATTGAATAAGGGTAGTAACCTTGTAACTCAATGTGATAACCAGAAATCTTAGCATTACCTTTACCCGCTTCAGTATCTTCTAATACCAGTCTTTCGATAGAAACTTTTCGATTTAAATAAGCCCCTTTTAATGACAGATGTAATGTATTGCTATTTAATTCTGCATTGAGTGATGGCATTAAATCTAGGCTAAAACCAATTAAAGGTAATGCATAACCTTGATATTGATACCCTTTAGGTAATGAGGAATAGACATCAGTATCAATGGCAAGTCCGACAACGAATGGAATAGCGTTGATATCAAAACGATAAGCACCACTTAATCCCGTTTGTGTTGCATTGGCTTTATTTATGTTTTGGTAGTGTGCAAAGCCACTAATACAGGCTTTTTCAGTACCCACAGAACAAGTTGCTGAAGCTAAATGGCGCAGTTGTCCTTGTTGCATATCCATCAGTTTATAACCGTTTTCAGCCATTAATTGCATTGATTTATAAGTATTTTCAATGTCGATAGGTTTGCTGATAACGATCGATGGTTTTGTGTTTTCTTTCTCTTTGGCCTTTTCTTTAGTGCGTTGTGCAAGTTCATCTTCTACAGAGATAGTGTTTCCAATATTTTTATCTATCTCAACATTAGTATTTTCTTGGCGTTGTTTCTCTTCTTGTTCAAGGCGTTTAGCTTCTTCTTGTCGCTGTTTCTCTGCGAGTTCTTGACGCTTAGCTTCTTCTTGTCGCTGTTTCTCTGCGAGTTCTTGACGCTTAGCTTCTTCTTGGCGTTGTTTCTCTGCTAGTTCAAGGCGCTTAGCTTCTTCTTGGCGTTGTTTCTCTGCTTGTTCTTGGCGTTTAGCTTCTTCTTGTCGCTGTTTCTCTGCGAGTTCTTGACGCTTAGCTTCTTCTTAGCGTTGTTTCTCTGCGAGTTCTTGGCGTTTAGCCTCTTCTTGTCGCAGTGTTTCTTCATCGATAATTTGTTTATCTTCTTTTGTATTATTTATTTTCCATGCGACAAGTTTCCATTTATTATCTCCATCTTGTGCAACACCAAAAATAGAATGACCATCTCTAGACAATGAGTGGGCTTCGGATTCATTATCAGCATTTCCTAGACCTTGTAATGAAATCATTTCGTTCTTATTATAAAAATAAGCAAAGCCATTTCTCAGATTTTCTGATTCAATATCACTATTTTCATCGTTGTATTCTTTTACAAAATTCTTTCTTTTTTTATTATTTTCTGACCAACCAACAATAATGTTACCATCACGAGAAATATCGGTTGCTTCGGAGTTGTAATTTTCGTTTTTAGTGAATGCTTGAGGTGTTATTATTTTATTTAATTTTGCATCATAGACGAATGCTTTACGTAACAGTTTGATATCTTTGCCAATAACATTATCAATACCATAATCAATAGCTACTTTTTCGGTTAACATTGTCTCTAACCAACCAATGGCTATATTGTTATCAGAAAAAGCATTTATTTTTGATGAACCATAACCATAAGTAGTTTTTCGAATAATATTTAACTTATTTTTTTTTCTATCATAAACATAACCTAATCTTATTCTTTTTATTACCTCGTAAGCTAATGCACCAGTTTTCTCTATTTCTTCAATATCTTTTTCAGTTAGTTTTAAATCTTTTCCATCCTTTAAACTGGGTATTATTTTCTCTAATTTTTTCCATTGAGCCGGAAAGCGTGGATTACCTTTTCTGTCTAGTGAACCATATAGAAAATGACCATCTGCTGATACTCCCATAATATCAGGACTTTGATCTTCGATTATGTTATCACGATCATATTCATCTTGTTGATTATCTTTTAAAAAATCGAGAGTTTGATAAGCTTTAAATTTCTCTTTTTCTTGATGATCTTTTAGTGCGCTATTTTCAAGTTCAGAAAGTAATATCTTTGTTTTATTATTAAGATCATAAATAAAAAATGTTTTTTTTTTAAAAGGAACATAAGTTTTCTCTCTATCATTATCTCTTGAATAAAGACTGAATAAACCGTCATGAGTAGTGAAATAATGATTGTCTATATCATCAATAGTTACAATTTCTTTTGATTGTGTATCATAGATGAAAAAAACATTTTCTTTGTCATCTGTTTTTCCATAACCTGTCGCAAATTGTCCATTATCTGATAAAGACAAAAAATTTATTCTGTGCAAGTTGTCTATTTTTATTTCTTCAAAGCTCGCTCCAGAATTGTAGCTAATAAGATTTCTTTTTCTTTTACTTAAAATTTTATCTTTACCATCAAGGATTATATCTGTAATAATTAGAGTGTTTTTCTGATTTAAAAAATGAGGTAAATCTCTATCGGAAAACGTACCATGTAAATGTCTATTATTACCTAAGTTTAAATTATTACGATTAATCTCCTGAAATTTAAATTCAATGTCATTTGTTTCTATTAATGGTGATGGACTATTTAAAGCGTAGCTATATGTAGAATTAATTATTATTGAAGCAATAATTGATAGTTTTAGTTTTTTTTATTCATAAGCATAAATTGTATTCCATTTATATTGGCAGGTTTTTTTGAAGACTAATTTGATCTTCTTTTTCTGTCAATATAAATGGATTTTATTTTAAAATGCATTGCTAATTATATTTATTATAATTTTAAATTATTATTTTTTTTATTGATTTTTGTTATGAATATATTTCAGGGGTTTTAACGTTGAATATATTTCTTTTATTTAATTCTTTACTAAATAAATCAATATGTTGTTTTTGTGCTGATGTCCATTTACTTGCTTCGCCATATACACCATGCTGATGAAAAGCATTAATTCTAACTAATACTGATTTACCAAGCGAATTAATAAACTGAGAAAGTAATTCAATATTCTCTAAATAATCAGTTTTTTCTGGAATATATAAAAGGCGTAATTCTGTAAGCAAATTATTATTAGCTAACCATTTGATTGATTCTTTAATACGCTGATTGCTACGACCGGTTAAATAAACATGTGTCTTTTCACCCCAACTTTTTAAATCGATCATGGCACCATCCATATAAGGGGCTATTTTTTGCCAACCATTAAGAGAAAGTGTGCCATTGCTGTCGATTAAACAGGTGAGATGCTTGAGATCGGGGGCTTGCTTAATTGTTTTAAAGTATTCGATTAAAAAAGGAAGTTGTAACGTCGATTCTCCGCCACTGACAGTGACGCCATTAATAAATGCAGCGTATTTACGTGTAATAGTGATTAATTCATCAACGGTATAACTTAATGTCATCGGGCTTGATTGACGAGGGCATTGCTGAATACAGGTGTCGCATTGTTCACAACTGGCACTGTTCCAACTTATAACACCATTTTGTAATGAAAGTGCTTGTTGTGGGCAAGTCGGAATGCAGTCACCACAATTGTCACAGATCCCCATTGTGTAGGGATTGTGGCAATTTTTACAGCGTAGATTACACCCTTGTAGGAAGATGGCTAGGCGATTGCCCGGGCCATCGACACAAGAGAAGGGCAGTATCTTATTTATCGAAACGCATCTGCTGTTCATAACTGATCACACGCGGTTTACGCTCAGTAATATGGCAGTTCGCGGTGGCTTCATCGCCTAACCAAGTGGTGTTTAAACGAGAGCCTTCTTCTTTGTATTTTTTCAAATCAGATAAGCGCACCATATAACCGGTGACTCTCACTAAATCATTTCCACCCACGTTTGCTGAGAACTCCCTTAGCCCTGAAGCGAAAGCGCCTAAACACAGTTGCATTAATGCATCAGGGTTTTGTTTAATGGTTTCATCTACCGTTAAAATATCGCTAATACCTGAAGTATAAAACGCATGATGTGGTGCAACAGTCATTAAGTGGGTAACGGGATCTGGCTCTTTACCATAAGGAATACGCGTTGCAGGAGTGGTGCCAATATCCGAGCTAATGCCCGATTGTGCATGTAGCATGGCACGCTGTTTCCAGCCATATTTCACAGGGGTATCCGCGACAAATTGCGCTAATTTTTCACTAATAATATAGCTGAGTTTATTTGCTGATTCGTTATCGCCATAAGCGACTTGTTTGCCTTCTTTTTCAAGTAATAAAGCAACGGCTTCTGCCATACCGTAAATTCCAAACATAGGGGCAAAGCGATCAGGTGAGATCAAACCTTCTTCCACTAAGAAGCTTTGTTTAAAGAAGTGGGATTTTTCATAGAGAAACTCACAGCGGGCATCGATGATCTCGATTTGTTTTTGCATATAAAATGGCAAGACATTTTCAAGAAAATCGTGGCTATTTTGGCTGCGCTTTGCCACTTCTTTAAGGTTAATCCGTACTAAAGTGCTACCACCACCACTTTGAGGTAAAGAGTTATAACAACTCACAATACCGTATTCATCTTTACCAAAGACAGCATCTTGTAATGTGCCATTGGCAATATGGGGCTTGCTACTATGGCAAATATTGGTGATTGCCTGATGTAATAAATCAGATGGCGTTAAATTAGCGTCATAAATAAAGGTGAGATTAGGCGCGACTTGTTGAAGCTCGACATCTACTTTTAGAATTAATCGCGTGATGATGGAGTCTTCAGGGCCAATATTGGCATGCATAAACGCATCAGGCAGTGTTCTATCAAGATAGCGCCAAAAACGTTTTAATTTAGGATAAAGCTGCTCTTCGGTAAGAGAACCGACATAAGGCAGTAAAATTTTATCAATACGTCCTAAGTAAACGGGCATTGAGGTAACTGATGGAACATGATGATAAAGAATGGTCAGCATGTTTAGTGCATCATCAAAATCTTGTGCAGGTTCTAGCTCTAAATAGCGAGAGCCTTGTGCTAAAAATTTCGCGTAATCAGGTAATACATAACGAGGTTTATAAGGTGCATGACCTTCATACATATCGCAAATGACCCGTTCATCTAATGCGCTAGCTGCATCTTTAGGAATTGCAGGATAAGGCAGCATATTTTCAGCTTCTAAAGCGAGAAAATGACGTTTTTGTTCAGGGGAAAGGGTTGGGTTTTCTACGATTTGTTGACAACGTTGGATAACAGATTGTTCAGTCATAACCACCTCAGCACTCAAAGAGCCAGAAAAAGATTTAAAACTTATCTTTTTAGATTAATGAATTGGCTAAGGTTTACTGTGATTTTAAACAAATCCCTTTTAAAGATTAAGGGAATAGCACGAAAATACGCATAAATTAGATATATCTAAATTCAGTTTGTGTTGGCTAAAAAGTGAGTTCAGCTCATCACTCAACTCACTTTTTATTTTTTAATCGGATAAGAGTTTATGCTTTATTTGAGCTATTTTCGGTGTCGTTATCTCTCTCTTTGACATTATTTTCTTCTCCTTCTTCTTCATCACTTTCTTTTTCTTCAATATCATCTTTTTCAGTGCGAGGTGGTAAATTGGCCGTTAATAAATACGGCGATTGTTGCCAATGAACAGGTGTTAATTGAAGAAGGTTATGAGAAAGCAAAAAGCCAATGGCAAGTGCGACCAATAACATCACACGTAATAAATTCGTGGTGTTATCCACTTGGCTAGATTCAGTGACAAGCTGATGAGTATCCAGTGTGAGCCTTAAAAAGCCTTTGGGTTTATCTTTACCTGGCACAGGCACAACAAGCTGGTGATTAAACGAGCCCCCACTTTTTTGCCCTTCTAGTGCTAATCGCTCTTTAACCGTGACATTTTCACCGCTATGCGCTATTTGTGTGCCATCTTCTAAATAAAGGCTGGCATCAAGTACCCGACTATCATGAGTTAGATGATTTAAATTAGCCATAATGAGGGGATTTACGTTATCTTTGCTACTGTCATCTATATAAGTGGATAAAGAGAACGCAACTTGTTCTGCCAGCGTTTTTGCAAGCTCTTCAAACTGAGTAATACGGGCATGCTGATTAGCACGGCTAAAATAAGACGCGCCTTGCATAAGAAATGCCAATAGTGCGATACAAATCAGTATAATCGCCGTTTTTTGGAGTTTGAATTTTAGTTTGTCTTTAAGCATGTTCATCCTTTTGCGTAAGCAAGTATATGCATGTTGCCAGATGAGCCAGAGATAGAATAGGCTGAATAACGATTATTTTGTTCCGACAGGGGAAAACAGGAGAATAAGTATGTCAAATAGTCTGACCTATTGCTATTTACCGGATGAGATCCGTAAATGGCCAGGTCTGCCGTTATCACTCAGTGGTGAAGAGGTGATGCCACTGGATTATCGTGCGGGTGATAGCGGATGGTTACTTTATGGACGTGAACTTGATAAGAAAAGAATAAGTGAGTTCCAACATAAATTAGGCGTGGCAATCGTGGTGGTTTCTTCATGGCGTATTGACGATTACCAAGTGGTACGTATCGCAGGTAGTCTAACCCGTCGAATTCGCCGTTTATCTGATGAATGTGGCCTAGATGTCGTTCCTCTAGGTGAAATTCCTCGCTTACGTTCTCCAGGACTTTTAGTGATGGATATGGATTCAACGGCGATTCAAATTGAATGTATTGATGAAATAGCCAAACTTGCTGGCGTGGGCGATAAAGTTGCAGAGATAACAGAACGTGCCATGCAAGGGGAAATGGATTTTAGTGAAAGCTTAAAGTTGCGTGTTGCTGAACTGAAAGGCGCTGATGCATCTATCTTGCAAAAGGTGATGGATGATTTGCCTCTTATGCCGGGATTAACCAGCTTAGTGCGTAAACTTCAGGCGATGGATTGGCATATTGCTATTGCGTCAGGTGGCTTTACTTATTTTGCGGATAATTTAAAACAAAAATTACGCTTAGTGTCTGCTGTTGCTAATCATCTTGAAATTAAAGATGGCAAGTTGACAGGTAAAGTCAAAGGTACGATTGTTGATGCGAAGTACAAAGCACAAGTGTTAGCGCGTTTAGCGAAAGATTTAGAGATCCCAATGGAGCAAACCATTGCCATTGGTGATGGGGCAAACGATCTTAAAATGTTGAGAAAAGCAGGGCTTGGTATTGCTTATCATGCAAAACCTAAAGTGTATGCTCAAGCAAAAGTCGCTATTCGTCACGCCGACCTAATGGGTGTATTGTGCGTTTTAAGTGGTGGTCTAAAACACGAAGAGCGTTAAGCGCGTTTTTCTAAAATTGTTATTGTTGGGAGAGAAGTGTGGCAAAAGCAGCAAAAAGAGCCTTTGTATGTAATGAATGTGGTGCAGATTATCCTCGTTGGCAAGGGCAATGCTCTGCTTGTCATGCGTGGAATACAATTACAGAAGTGCGCCTTGCTGCCGCCCCTTCTTCCCGTAATGAGCGCTTTAGTGGATTTGCGGGTGATGCAAAAGGCGTTAGCCGAGTTCAAAAGCTCTCTGAAATTAGCCTTGAAGCCTTACCGCGTTTCTCAACGGGCTTTAAAGAGTTTGATCGCGTATTAGGTGGTGGTGTAGTCCCTGGAAGTGCCATTTTAATCGGGGGAAGCCCGGGCGCGGGTAAGAGTACCTTATTGCTACAAACCATGTGTCGTTTAGCAACGGAAATGAAAACGCTATATGTTACAGGTGAAGAGTCACTCCAACAGGTAGCTATGCGTGCACATCGATTAGGTTTACCGACAGCAGAGCTAAATATGTTGTCAGAAACTAGCATTGAGCAAATTTGTTTAATTGCCTCACAAGAACAACCTAAATTAATGGTGATTGACTCTATTCAAGTGATGCATATGGCAGATATTCAATCTTCACCGGGTAGTGTTGCTCAAGTGCGAGAAACCGCTGCTTATCTAACTCGTTTTGCTAAAACCAATGATGTTGCCATTATCATGGTTGGTCATGTGACAAAAGATGGCACATTGGCAGGGCCTAAAGTATTGGAACACTGTATTGACTGTTCTGTCATGCTAGATGGTGAAACGGATTCTCGTTTTCGTACCTTACGCAGTCATAAAAACCGTTTCGGCGCCGTTAATGAGTTAGGCGTTTTTGCGATGACAGAGCAAGGATTACGAGAAGTGAGCAATCCATCTGCTATCTTTTTAAGTCGAGGTGATGAAATCACATCAGGTAGCTCTGTTATGGTTGTGTGGGAAGGTACAAGACCTTTGCTGGTGGAGATACAAGCCTTAGTTGACCACTCAATGTTGTCCAATCCTCGCCGTGTTGCAGTGGGATTAGAGCAAAATAGATTAGCTATTCTGCTTGCTGTATTACATCGTCATGGCGGGTTACAAATGTCTGATCAAGACGTTTTTGTGAATGTGGTTGGTGGGGTAAAAGTCACAGAAACCAGTGCAGATTTAGCCTTGTTATTGTCATTAGTATCCAGTTTTCGTAATCGTCCTTTACCTCGTGATTTAGTGATATTTGGCGAAGTCGGACTTGCAGGTGAAATTCGACCAGTCCCTAGCGGACAAGAGCGTATTGCAGAAGCAGCAAAACATGGATTTAAACGAGCGATTGTACCTAGTGCAAATATGCCGAAAAAAAATCCCCCTGATATGAAAGTGTATGGTGTGAAAAAGCTGTCAGATGCGTTATCTGTCCTCGATGATTTAGAAGATTTCTAAAGGAGTGAAATATGGGACCTTTTGATTATATCAAACAGGCTATCAGAAAAAATGGTTATACTTTACAACAGGTTGCTGATGAAAGTGATATGACAAAAGGCTATCTTAGCCAATTAATTAATAATAAAATCAAAAGTCCCAGCGCTCAAAAGATGTCGGCTTTACACCAATTTTTAGGGTTAGAATATCCCGTAAAAAAGAAAACGATTGGTGTTATTTTTGGTAAGTTTTATCCGCTTCATACGGGGCATATTTATTTAATTCAACGTGCTTGCAGCCAAGTAGATGAATTACATGTCATTTTATGTCATGACGAGCCTCGTGATAAAAATCTATTTATCAACAGTGCAATGTCACAACAGCCAACGGTGAGTGATAGATTGCGTTGGTTATTACAAACCTTTAAATATCAAAAAAATATTCGTATTCATGAGTTTGACGAGCACGGTATAGAGCCACAACCCCATGGCTGGGAAATGTGGAGTGAAGGGATCAAAATGTTTTTGCGAGAAAAGCAGATAACCCCTGATTTTATCTATACCAGCGAACGAGAAGATGCGGATCAATATAATGCTTTCTTGGGGATTGAAACGGTTTTGATTGATCCTGAGCGTTCATTTATGAATATCAGTGGCAGTCAAATTCGCCAAGCACCATTTAAATATTGGGAATATATTCCAACGGAAGTAAAACCCTTCTTTGTGCGCACAGTGGCGATTTTAGGCGGTGAATCCAGTGGTAAATCCACGTTAGTCAATAAGCTCGCCAATATTTTCAATACCACCAGCGCATGGGAATATGGTCGTGATTATGTGTTTTCTCACCTTGGTGGGGATGAAATGGCCTTACAATATTCCGACTACGATAAAATTGCATTGGGACATGCTCAATATATTGATTTTGCTGTTAAATATGCAAATAAAGTGGCATTTGTTGATACGGATTTTGTCACTACACAAGCATTTTGTTTACGTTATGAAGGTAAAGAGCATCCCTTTGTTCAAGCGCTGATTGATGAATACCGTTTTGATTTAGTTATCTTACTAGAAAACAATACGCCGTGGGTAGCAGATGGCTTGCGTAGTTTAGGCAGTGATAAAGAGAGACGTTATTTCCAAACCTTACTGATGGAAATGCTCGATAAAAATAATATTGAATATATTAAAGTTAATTCCCCTGATTATGACGAACGTTTCTTAAGTTGCGTTGAATTAGTGAGAGAATTATTGATGATGCAATCAAAGCATATTGAATAATATAAAGATTAAAAACGCCATTAGTGGCGTTTTTTACATTGAATAATAAAAATAATTACTCAATTTTAAACGTCTCTCTTCCCTCTAAAGAATAGATCGTTTGTATTCTTTATCACTGATGATCTATCAGAACAAAATCACTTACCAAAAGATAAAAATACATAAAAAAATCTGTCAAATAAACTATCTACGTAATAATGCTATTTTTTTCAATAAGGTGAAAAAGATTACTGAAAATTAATGCAGGGATCTCTATTATAGATAGCAGGTATAGATTTATCGGTGTGTATTTCTTTTGCCATTAGGTGTGGGGAGTCACACTCTCTATCTTCATTCGCTCAGGTGAAGAAGCAGACTATTTTTCGTAAAAGGACAAGATAATGGCGCAACCTTCCCGTGTTTCACTTCATATCAAGAAAACAGTCATTTCGTTAGCGATCGCTGCTTTAGGTTTTACCGTCTCATCAAATGCATTGGCTTACCAAAAAGTTCATCAACCAGATAATAGCTATCAACAGTATGTCTCTCAGCGCCAAACGGTTGATAGTTTGATCCAAGATGCATTAGATGCTTTTAAGTCACCAGCGCGTGTCTCTGATGCTGGCTTTACGGGAAAACTGCCATCCAATATGGAAATTGTGGCGCAAAAACTACAGCAAGCTTATAAGTTAGAACCTTATCGCCTCGATTTATTATTTAGTACCGCGAGTGCTTATATCTATAACAATGATGTTTCTCGCGCAATTACGATTTATAAACAGATTTTAGAAGCGGCTCCTGATGATATTGATGCGCTAATTTATGTCACTTCATGGACTCGTTTTGAAGGTAAAGATAAAGAGAGCGAAGCGTATTTCAATAAATTGAAATCATTAAATCCAGCAAAAGCAGAAGAAATCAGTCGTTTCTTTGCACAAATTGATCGCGTTAGCAAAATGCCGTTAAGCGATAAATTAACGCCTGCTGATTTAGCGAAATTGAAGAAAACCAAAGATAATAATGCGATTGTGACATTAGGTTATGCGTTAAATCCTGATGGCACTATGAATAAGATTTTAATTGAGCGCTTAAATAAAACTTTAGAAGTCGCTAAACAATTGCCTGAAGCAATGATTGTTGTGACTGGGGGCGTACCTAAAGCGCACCAAACTGAAGGTAAGTTAATGGCAGATTGGCTGGTGAAAAATGGGATTGCACCAGAACGTATTTTCCAAGAGAACTATGCGCGTACAACTGTCGAAAATGCGTTATTTAGTCGCTATGCTTTAACCAAACATCGTATTAAAACAGCAGTGATTATTAGCTCTGGTAGCCATGTTCGTCGTGCTGACGCAATTTTCACTATCGCAAGTTGGCAAAGTGGTCCAAGTGATATTACTTACTTAACGGTTGTCGCTCCTGATAAACCATTGGCCGAATTACAAAAAGCCAGCAAATCAGATATACAGGGCATTTATCGTGATGGCTTAAAAGCGCTGGGATTATGGAGTTTCCGCAGTTATCCGCTAGAAGAGCGTTGATGGGAGCGTTTTAACGTTAATTAACTTAGAAAGAAAGTCTCCTCAATAACAAAAATGATTGAGGAGGTTTTCATCATTTTTTCAATATTAAACAACGATAAAGCATTCCTTCAATATCTTGTTTTGTACTTATAAAAAGTAATATATCGACCGTATTATTTTCTTCATTGAATTCATATAAACAACGAAACTGACTGTTTACATCAATACGTTCACGAATAGCGATCCCTTTATCTGCCAACATTGCATTATAACGATAACGGGTAGGATCTTGAGAAATAGCATCAATAGCTGAGTCAAAAAGTTGATCTATAAATACAGCAGCGGTTTCACTGTTATTGGTGCAACTGAGTTTAAATGATTCCGCATCTTTTAATGACCATAGAGCCGTCTCTGATACTCTAATGTTTACAGTTTTTTTCAAAAGCACCTCTAATATTAAGTTCGAGATCCACGTAGTTTTCTTTTGACATCTTCAGGAGACATAACTTGCTCATTTGCTATATCTTCTTTCGCTATCATTACCAATTTCAATAGAGCATTTGATTGACGCTCTTTTTCTCTTTCTTGTAACTCCAGTTGTCTTTCTTCGGCTGTTTGTACAAAAAGCTCCGCTTGACCATTTTTTGTAATATAAACACCACCTTGAAATAATTCTGGATTACCAAGTCCTTCTCGAGCTAGTTTTTGCGACATCGTTATAGACATAATAATTACCTTCATTTAATTGCTATTCATATGCAAGATAGACATAAATAGCGAACTCCTATAATTATTGACTTTATCTTGCTATCACATAGGGAGTGATAATGATTATTTTATTATTTTTCGCTGGGGTGTCAAATTTATTATAAATTTGTACACGCTTAATTTTTATTGAATTGATAACAATTATCATTACTATTGTTTCTCACAATAGTTTATAACGAGAATAATAAAGTGAGAATTCCTCTGATGATATGTGCATTAATGGCATCTTTCCCTAGTTTTTCCAATTGCTTAACCGTAACCGAAGGCAAAGAAATAACAGGTCAGTTTGATAACAACAACACGTTGTGTTTTACCACGCAACTAGAGAGTCAACGTTATGCCGAACTGAATGTGAAAGGGATACAAAACCTGCGATTAGAAACCCCAAATGGCACACATATCCGTAGCTTATTAAAAGATATTCCTGCGGATGGGCAACAAAAAGTGCGTTTTTTATTGCCTGAAACCGCAAGTTATCAATTAGTTGCACTGGGTGAAAAGGGAAAATCATGGCAACTCATACTGACAACACAGCCTTATCAACCTTTAGATAAAGATGCGAAAATTGCACCTATTAGTCCTCGTTTACAAACACTTGCTCAACAACTCAATCAACAAAGTATTCAGGCATTTTGGCAACAAGTACGCCATGAAGGTACACCCCTTATTGAGCCTTATGATAAGGATAAAAAGTTAGTCACTTTCTTATGGCAAGGTGCAAAGAAGAATGTCTATTTATTGGGATCACCAGAGGGTAATCATGATCCATTAACCCATTTAGCCAATAGTGATATTTGGTATCGTAGCTATATCGTACCTAACGATACATTAATGCAATATAAATTAGCGCCTGATGTGCCTATCATTGAAAATGCAGAGCCATTCGAACAACGTCGCGCTATTTTAACCACAGCACAGGCAGATCCGCTGAATTCTCAAGATTCACCAAGCAAATCTGAGGATATTTATAATCACTTTTCTTTATTATCGTTAGATAGTCAACGTGAATGCCAATTGCCTGATATTCTTGATAGAAAAATGAAAGGCAACACAGAAATTGTGCGTTTTCACAGTCAGATCTTAAATAACGATCGTGAAATAGCGCTTTACCAGCCCGCTCAAAAAATGGAAGTACCTCGACTTTTAGTGTTATTTGATGGTCAAACTTATCGTCGTCAATATGGTCTTGATCAGTTTTTTGATAAGCAGATCGAAGACGGGAAATTGGCGCCGATGATGATCCTCTTTGTTGATAGCATTGATAGTGATCGCCGTAGTATTGAATTACCGCCTAATCCTGATTTTTATCGCTTTTTAGCCGACGAATTATTTGTTTGGTTGGAAAAAGAGAAAGGTATTCACGTATCAGGAGAAGAAACCATTGTGGCAGGTTCGAGTTATGGAGGATTAGCGTCTTCATGGGTGGCATTTAATCGTCCTGATCGCTTTGGTAAAGTGCTGAGTATGTCAGGCTCTTATTGGTGGGCGCCTGAAAATGAAGAGCCTGAATGGCTTATTCGACAATTTGAGCAAGCAGATAAAAAGCCATTACAGTTTTTCTTAGAGGCGGGGTTATTTGAAAACCGTGGTGATAAAGGGGGGATTTTAAATAATAATCGCCATCTTAAACGGGTTTTAGAACAAAAAGGTTACCCAGTTCAATCGCTAGAAATGGCAAGTGGGCATGATTATATCTCTTGGTGTGAAACGCTATATCTCGGTGCGAAAGCATTAACTAAAGAACATTAATATTGATAATGACAGAAGCTTATGAGTGATGATAAACGGCATAAGCTTCTGATTTGTCACCAACCTGTCATAAAGCTGTCATCAAAATCGCATTTACTCTTCATTTCTCTGTCATTTAACTGCCGTAAGCTTTTCCTGACTTAAAACATTAACCCTGTTTTTTACTTTAGAGTGCAAGGAAAAAGCTATGTCTCATCGTTACCAACGTTCTATTTTATCCGTTATTGTAACAACGCTATTAGCTGGCGCGAGTTTCTCTTCTTTTGCTGCTCCCGTTGCTGCTGATGCCATTTTAGCTCAAGATCGTGCAGCAAAAGGTAATATCACGGAATTTGGCGGTGCTCGCCGTATGACTCAAGATCAAACTGAGGCATTAAAAGCCGCTTTAAATAATAACCAAGCGAAAAATGTAATCCTCTTTATTGGTGATGGTATGGGGGATTCTGAAATCACCGTTGCACGTAACTATGCCGAAGGTGCGGGTGGTTTCTTTAAAGGTATCGATGCCTTACCTATTACGGGTCAATACACACACTACGCTTTAGACAGAAAAACCCAAAAACCTAATTATGTAACAGACTCTGCCGCTTCTGCGACAGCATGGGCTTCGGGTGTGAAAACCTATAATGGTGCATTAGGGATTGATGTGTTTGGTAAGGATCATCAAACTATTTTGGAATTAGCAAAAGCCAATGGAAAGGCGACAGGGAACGTGACAACCTCTGAAATTCAAGATGCAACACCTGCGGCTCTGTTCTCGCATGTAACAGGACGTAAATGCTATGGCCCTGTTGAAACCTTAGAGAAATGCTCAACAAACGCATTGGAAAATGGCGGTAGAGGTTCTATCTCTGAGCAATTATTAGTGACTCGCGCTGATGTCACATTAGGTGGTGGAGCAAAAAGTTTTGCTCAAACGGCTGTAGCGGGTGAATACAAAGGCAAAACGTTAGAGCAACAAGCCATTGAGCGTGGTTATCAAATCGTGAAAGATGCCAAATCACTCGATGCGATTACGCTTGCGAACCAAGATAAGCCTGTACTAGGTTTATTCCATGAAGGCAATATGGCAGTGGCATGGGAAGGCCCTAAAGCGACTTACCACGGTAATTTAAACAACCCACCTTTAGAGTGCAAACCTAACGCTAAACTTGATCCGAATGCGCCAACACTGGCACAAATGACCAAAAAAGCGATCGATTTGCTGAAAACCAATGAAAATGGCTTCTTCTTACAAGTCGAAAGTGCCTCTATCGATAAGCAAGATCATAATGCGAATCCTTGCGGACAAATTGGTGAAACTGTTGCGCTAGATGAAGCCGTACAAATCGGTTTAGATTTTGCTAAACAAAACGGCGACACTCTGATTATCGTGACTGCTGATCATGCGCATTCAAGCCAAATTATTGAAGCTGATGTGAAATCCAGCGGGTTAACACAGGCACTTATCACTAAAGATGGTGCGGTTATGGTGGTGAATTACGGTAACTCAGAAGAAGAGTCTCAAGAGCATACAGGAGCACAATTACGCGTTGCCGCTTATGGTCCACATGCGGCTAATGTGGTTGGGTTAACTGACCAAACAGATTTGTTTTTCACAATGCGTGATGCGATGGGTCTGAAGTAAGTTCAAGTTGAATTTATAGTCTGTCTGAACTTGTAGTCGAATTGCCTTACTAAATTGTTGTATTTTCGCGCGACTTAGAGAGATACCCTCTAGTCGCGTTTTTTTATTAAGAATTGAGTCTGCTAAAAATAAAATGATAATAAATCAATAGGTTATTTATAGTCTGATTTTGAAAGTGACACTTTCTCTGCTATAATTAGCAGAATTCACACATTAATCCATATAATATTCTCAACTTCTCCATTGATTATTGCACTTAAGTTGCAATATCTTTTTGTCTAATAACCCAATGTGTTATTAAGGCATTACCAGCAAATATCTTTTCTCAGAGCGTTATCTGCTCATGGTCTTTCTCTTTTTTATGAGATTGAAGGAGAACAGAGTCAAACAAACAACGATAAGAATAAGGTTATTTTTTCTATGCTGACACTGCTTCATTTACTCTCATCTGTCGCGCTTCTTGTCTGGGGAACACATATTGTTCGTACAGGCATTATGCGTGTTTTTGGCTCTGATTTACGCCGAATTTTAGGTAAAAGTATTAATAAAAAATCCAACGCCTTTCTTGCGGGGGTGGGCGTAACGGCATTAGTGCAAAGCAGTAATGCGACGGCACTTTTGGTTATCTCTTTTGTGACGCAAGGACTGATTTCGATTACACCAGCACTTGTTATTATGCTAGGCGCGGATGTGGGTACTGCGTTAATGGCGCGTGTGCTGACATTTGATCTCTCTTGGTTATCGCCACTCCTTATCCTTATCGGTGTTATTACTTTTTTAAGTCGTAAAAAAGAGCGAGTAGGACAACTAGGACGTGTGGGCATTGGTCTTGGTTTGATTTTGTTGGCTTTACAACTCATTGTGGCATCGGCAGAACCTATTATGCACGCAAGTGCAGTCCAAGCTATTTTTACCTCGCTTAGTGGCGATACTATTTTAGCGCTATTGGTGGGGGCACTCTTTGCAATGGTGAGTTACTCGAGCCTTGCGGCAGTGTTGTTAACGGCAACATTAAGTGCAACAGGGTTAATGCCATTATATATCAGCCTTTCCATTGTAATTGGCTCAAATATTGGTAGTGGGTTGCTTGCATTAATAAGTAGTCGGGGACAAAGCGTTGCCTCTCGACAAGTTGTGTTGGGAAGCTTATTTTTTAAACTGATTGGCGCATTGATTGTTTTACCATGGATAACGTATCTTGCTTCTGAAATACAAAAATATGGCTTTTCACCGGCTGAAGTCGTTATCTATTTTCATGTTATTTATAATCTTGCTCGCTGTATTTTGATGATCCCTTTTGTCGGCATAATGGCGAAATTATGTCAGCGACTCATTCCTGAATTACCGACCACGGGCTCTGAAATGGCACCGCGTTATTTAGATCAATCCGCTATTGATACGCCTTCATTGGCAATTGCTAATGCGGTTAGAGAATCACTACGATTAGGTGATGTTATAGAACAAATGCTGCAACGTTTTACTGCGTTAATGGAAGGCGATCGTCAGCAAAAAAGGGAAATTAGCCAGTTAGAAGAAGAGGTAGAATTACTCCACAGCAGCATTAAATTGTATATGGCACAAATTCAACAGCATGATCTAGGAACTGAAGATTCTCGACGTTGGGCTGAAATTATTGATACAGCGATGAATTTACAACAATCATCCGCTATTATTGCGCGTATGTCGGCTGAAGTGGTTAGCAAAGGTTTAAATCACCACTTGTTTTTATCGGAGGAAGGACGTCGTGAATTACAGACACTCCTTGAGCGTCTGCAAAGTAATCTGAATCTGGCGATGTCGGTATTTGTTTCCGGCAACATGGAACATGCTCGTAAATTACGTCGAGCAAAACATCGTTTCCGTTTACTCAACCAGCGTTACTCGTTTGCCCATGTAGAACGTCTTCATTTGCATAATATGCAAAGCATTGAAACCAGTTCACTGCATACCAGTTTGCTCGGTGATATGAAACGGTTGAATTCCTTGTTCTGTGCTGTGGCTTATCACGTACTAGAACGAAGTGAATCATCATCAGAACAGGTTTAATAATGAAATACATTATTCGTCAATTAACACGAAATGAAATTCCACAAGTATGGGCAATTGATAGAACCGAGCTTATTGAAAAGCTATATGTCTTAAAAGAAGGAATATTGCTTTTATCAGAGCAACGCTTTGATATGAAAGGTTGGCCAGAAGGTGAATCAGAACATTACACACCTGTTTTACTTGAAAGTTTTGATCGAGGAGCGCCTTTTTGGGGTGTTTTTAAACAAGATCAGTTGGTCGCGGCGGCAAGTGTTGATCCACAAAAACGGGGTCAAAATGGCACTTTACTTCAACTCTCTTTTTTACATGTTAGCCACCAGCAACGTGGGCAAGGTTTAGCACGAATATTATTTGATTATTGTGTGGAATATGCGAAGAAAAAAGGGGCTGGTGGATTATATATCTCATCAACACCTTCTGAAAATAGCGTGAATTTTTATCAGCATTTAGGGTGTCGTTTAATTGATATTCCTGATCCTGAGCTTTATGAAAGAGAGCCTGAAGATATTCATTTAGTCTTTCATTTTATCGAGCCAAATAACGCTTAATTTTGTTTATTGACTATGATAACAACATAATAAAATGAAATGCTTTATCGTGAAAATGATAAGGCATTTTTTATGCCTGAGACTAAAGAATACACATAACCATTTAAAAAATAAGGATATAAGGTAAGTTTTTTTCTTTATATAAGTTGATTTAGCATAAGTGTTATATATAATAATGAAAATCATTATCATTAATGGTGAGTTATTATGGCTAAATCAACGCGCTTATCTCCAGTTACGTCTTGGACATCTCGCATTAGTTTATGGGAAATGTTGGCGGTTTCTTCTTTACTAACAGTGATCACACATTCTATTGCAGGAACATCCGCTTTTACGCTGGTTTTAGTGGTTTCAATGCTGTTATCAACCTTGATGCTGTTCCATAAAAAATTACAAATGTGGGTAATGATCCCTGCAGGCGTTGTATTAACCTACAGTTTGATGACACTTTTAGTCGCGTATCATGGATAGAGAAAAGAATACTCGGTGTGTAATCGAATGGGTGTTATTACAAGGAAAAAATAAAGGCTCATTGAGTGGTGCGAAGAGGGGGACTTGAACCCCCACGTCCGTAAGAACACTAACACCTGAAGCTAGCGCGTCTACCAATTCCGCCATCCTCGCAGTTTTACTCAATCATTTTTGCTCTACAAATTGTTTGGTGCGAAAGGGGGGACTTGAACCCCCACGTCCGTAAGGACACTAACACCTGAAGCTAGCGCGTCTACCAATTCCGCCACTCTCGCAATATCAACATCATCTGTGCAGATAGGTGGCGAATTTTATGCTTTTTATTTTTGGCGTCAATTATTTTTTATCAATAAATTATCTTGGTGATGAAAAATAAAACACCTTGGAGCATTACTTAAAATCAGTCCAAAAATAAAGCCCTGTTATAAATAACAGGGCTTGTGATTACTCTTTTTTAGTTGCTTGGTAAACTTTGAATTTACCTGTTGATGCAAGCACTTCATGAGAGCCAAATACATGATCCAGTATATCTGGATAAGGGATAAATGAATTCGCCACAATGCGTAATTTACCGCCTCTTTTTAGATAATTTGGTGCAAGGCGTATAATATCTTCAGCTGCTTCATAGCTTGTACCTAAACCATCATGGAAAGGTGGGTTTGAGATTATCCAATCATAAGTCTCTTCAACTGCTGAATAGACATTACTCGCAATCACTCGACCTTCTAATTCATTCACGTTTAAGGTAGCGATACTAGAAGAAATTGCCGCAGCATTCACATCACACAGTGTTAGTTTCAACATTGGGTTTTTCTTGCCAAGTACAGTAGCAAGAACGCCACAACCACATGCCATATCCAGTAAATCTCCAACCATTGCATCATCAAAAGTTGATAGTAATAAACGGCTACCCTCATCTAATGCATTTTGGCTAAATACACCCGGTAATGCCATTACAGTAAGATCGTCATGGCGATAAGTTTGCCACCAGTTATTACGGTCAAACAGTGTTTGATATGTTTGAGTACCAAAAAATAAGCTACAACGGCGTGCTGAATCTATTTTTTTAAGTTTAGCGATACCGTTCATTAATTCTGTGGCACTTTTAACACCGCTACGGTTTTCACCGACGATAAAGATTTCAGTACCCACTTGTAAGTTAGAGCAAAGGCTACGCAGTTGGAAAGTGGCTTCGTTTTTATTTTTAGGCCAAAAATAGATCAAGGTATTGCAATATTTCACAAAGGATTGATCAGCAACTAAACCAAAGAGTACGTTATCACCCATTGATTTTAGTAATGGTAGCCATTGGTGATATTGGTTGGTATATGCTCTGACACTTTTCGCCTGAATTTGCGCCGCGAAAGTATCTTGAAGATCACCTGCAATAAGTACATGCCTGTCTGCGAAATGATCTAGGTGACGAAGAATAACTTCGCTAGCAGGGGACAGTGAGGACATTATGATTATTACTCCTTAAAAAACATGAGACGCATGATATCAGATATAAAGAAACCGACGCTATTTATTGGCGTAGTTTATGCCCTCTGATACTATGTACCGTTGTTCTACACTTGATAGGTAAGCATAATGAGCCGTAAAGACAGAATGTTATCCCAACTTGGAATTCGTCAGTGGGTACTTCGTAAGCCTGCTGTGTTAAAAGGCGAGCATTCTGTTCAATTTCCGGATACAACACGTTTACTTATCATTACTGATGATACCGTTGATCTAAATAACGGGCTTTTCTCTGATATTTTTAGCGCCATGGGGATAGATAAAGACGAAATCTATTGTATTACAACAGATGATGTGAGCATGCTCACAGAATCATTTGATCTTCCCTGCTGGTTATTAGGCACTGATCTCATACTTCCCTCTGAATATACTTCTCTGAGAAGCCCTTCATTACATCAGTTATATTTTGATGCTGATGCAAAACGCGATCTTTGGAAACAAATCTATCAATATGAAGACCATTTCACTCTTAAACCCTGCTGATTTACCTTTAGCATGGCAAATTGAAAAATTAAGTCACTCATTCCCTTGGAGTGAAGAAACATTTTATAGTAACCAAGGAAGTCATTATTTTAATCTGAAAATTTGCATTGATAATATTATTGTAGGTTTCGCAATTACGCAATTAATATTAGATGAGGCAACACTTTTTAATATTGCAATCCATCCTGATTATCAGGGAAAAGGTTATGGCAAAGCGCTTTTACTAGAACTAATTGAAAAACTTGAGAAAAAAAATATCACCACCTTGTGGTTAGAGGTGCGAGAATCTAATGAAAAAGCGTTCAATCTCTATGAATCTATAGGATTTAATTTCGTTTCGAAACGCAAAAACTATTACCCAACAAAGACGGGGAATGAAGATGCGATTATCATGGCTTATCCTATTTCTTTCTAATTAAATTTTTATTTAAGTTAAATTTTAAACGCCTTCTATTAGGCGTTTTTTATTTTATTTAAAGTATTAGAATTTTATTTTTTATTAATTGTATTTAAAATTTATCTTTATTTTTACTTAATGTAAATTTATAAAGTTAATTTCACTTTTGTCATCGTTTAATTTTAAAACACTAGGTGATTATCACGGTGTTAAAAAGGTGAATAGTATTTAAAATAAGTAAATTGAGTATTTATTTTTGTTTTAAATAAAGTGATTGATCTCTAAATATAGAAAAATTAAATCTAAATAAAGGTGTATTTATTTTGGTTTTTATATTCAATCCCAATTTTAACCGAAAATAAATAGGCTAATTCTTTGCTTTATTAGTAGCTCAAAAAGGTAACTTGTAAAATTTTTAGTAAACATCGGTATGCTGAGAGTTTCAATGAAAACAAGGTTACTCTATGAGGCGATAGTTAGATTGGTTCTTACAAAGCAAACAAACCAAAGCATTGCAGATGTTACTCGCAGACTGAACTAAGTAAGCCTTCTAGGTTTTAGTAGTGTGGGTTTAAAAATTGGCTATTATACGGCGATTTTCGCCGTGAAATGATAAAAAGATAAACTAGAGAAAGGATTTGGTGTTTAGAAATGATTAGTCATTCCCTGCGAGAAACGGTGAAAGAGTCTTATAAACAGTCTCTTAAAACTCTTTTACCTTATGGCATGTTAGCTACAAAGAAATGGCTTGCAGAGCAGGGCTTGAGTGCGCATTCATTAGATAACGCTGTCAAAACCGATACGTTATTGCTACTAGCTACAGGTGTTTACAGCCAGTATTCCCGATCTGTCACTTGGGAAGGCGTAGTAGCTTCTATGTAGCGTATGATGGGTAAAAGTGTAGATGAACAACTTCCGCCTGTTGTGGTAGGTGGATTGTCAGCGCTTTCCATATCTGGTTTGTCACAATATTTGTCATTAGGGAGTACACCTCATATTCATTTATATGCAGCGAGAAAGCTTCCCTCCTAGCTTGCGAGACTGTCATTACCAATTAAGTTCGAAGGGCATAGTACAAGTAAACTTTGGCCTGATAGCTTATTCAAAGATAGAGCATTTGTTAAAGAGTATAAATGGGAAGAGCAATTGCCACCTGTGTATTTTTCATGCCCAGAAAAAGCCATATTGGAGGTATTGGTGGATTTGCCTGAAAGTGAGCCATTTGAACATGCCGATGAGTTAATGCAGGGGTTGGTGAACTTATCTCCAAGAAAGCTTGATACGCTTTTAAAAGCATGTAAAAGCGTAAAGGCCAAACGCTTGTTCTTTTGGCTTGCAAAATGCCAAGCTTATCCTTGGTTTGATAAGTTAAATGTAGAAAATTACGATTTAGGCTCAGGTAAACGTGTTGTTGCTAAAGGTGGAAAGTTGGATACAGAGTATCTAATAACAGTACCTCAGCATATGGCATTGGCAAGTAAAGGATCAGTTTAGAATGGATAGAAATAGTATTTATTACAAATAAGTACAGCTTTTGATACAAGTATTGCCTTTCGTTGCCAAACAGAAATGCTTTGCGCTCAAAGGTGGTACAGCAATCAATTTATTTGTCAGGACTTTCCTCGTTTATCGGTCGATATTGATTTGGTGTATCTGCCAATGAAGAGTCGTGATGATACTTTACAGGAAATCTGTGATGCTCTGAGGTTGATCGTTGCTCGCAATGATGTGCAGATCAAAGTCGAGCTATCACCAGTATTGCGCGGTACTGTTTATGAACCAAAGTTGATGGAAGTTTGCGCAGCCGTAGAAGACGAATTTGGTTATGTTGAAATGCCTGTTGTTGATCTAGCTGATCTTTATGCAGGAAAGATATGTGCAGCATTGGATAGACAGCATCCAAGAGACTTATTTGATGTTAAGTGGCTTTTGGAGAATGAAGGGCTAACGGATGAAATTCGTAAAGCATGACTCGTCTATTTATCAAGTTATAATCGGTCAATGGCTGAGGCTGAATTGCTCAGTCCGCAATTTAAGGATATTACTATTACCTACGAAGGTGAATTTACCAATATGACCGAGACGGATGTTCCGTTGGTGGAACTAGAAGCCGTAAGGGTGCGCCTAGTAGACCTCATTCACCAAGGACTGACCAATATTGAAAAGGCTTTTTTGCTATCCTTTAAAAATCGAAATCCCAATTGGTCTTTACTCAGCTTGGATGGAGCCAGTGAGCTTCCTGCCATCAAATGGAAACAAATCAATTTGGCAATAATGCCGAATGAAAAACATGCACAAGCCCTAGAAAAGCTGAAAGATGTTCTCGGTATATGATTTCTAAAAAATAGACATTTATGTCGTGTTGAACACTTCCATGCCGTGCTCCTGTTACAATATTAACTGTTACAAGATCGAGTATTGCAGTTTAAATTGTAGAAATGGTAACCAATTACGCAACCATTGATTGTTTATACTGACAAGATAGGCGAAAATAAGCGCCAATTAAGATTAACTTACGGGTTGAATGTCTTTATAGTCACTTTAATTGTTACTTATAGCAATATATCAGTGTGTTACATTCTCTCGTCTATCAACTAGAAGATCACCATTGATGTCTAATCCTATTTTTCAGCAAGAAGTTGCTCGTCGTAGAACTTTTGCCATTATTTCCCACCCCGATGCGGGTAAGACAACCATCACTGAAAAAGTGCTGTTATTCGGACAAGCAATTCAACGTGCAGGAACCGTAAAAGGCCGCGGTTCAAATCAGCATGCAAAGTCTGACTGGATGGAAATGGAAAAACAACGTGGTATTTCTATTACAACCTCAGTCATGCAGTTCCCTTATGCAGATTGCTTAGTTAACTTATTAGATACCCCGGGGCATGAAGACTTCTCTGAAGATACTTATCGTACTTTAACCGCAGTTGACTGCTGTTTAATGGTCATTGACTCCTCTAAAGGTGTCGAAGATCGTACTCGTAAGTTAATGGAAGTAACACGTTTACGTGATACCCCAATTCTGACCTTTATGAATAAACTCGACCGTGATATTCGTGATCCAATGGAAGTCATGGACGAAGTTGAAACAGAATTAAAAATTGCGTGTAGCCCAGTTACTTGGCCTATTGGTTGCGGAAAGCTCTTCAAAGGGGTTTACCACATTCTGAAAGATGAAACTTATCTTTATCAAACAGGTCAAGGTCACACTATTCAGGATTCTCGTGTCATCAAAGGGTTAGATAACCCTGAGCTTGATGAAGCTATTGGTGATGATTTAGCAAGTCAATTACGTGATGAATTAGAATTAGTATTAGGTGCTTCTCATGAATTTGATCATGAGGCATTTTTAGCTGGCGAATTAACTCCAGTGTTCTTTGGTACAGCATTAGGTAACTTTGGTGTTAACCATATGCTTGATGGCCTTGTAAAATGGGCGCCAGCACCAATGCCACGCGAAACCGATGTGCGTAAAGTTACCGCTTCTGAAGAAACGTTCACAGGTTTCGTCTTTAAGATCCAAGCAAATATGGATCCTAAACACCGCGACCGTGTTGCATTCTTACGTGTTGTATCTGGTATGTATGATAAAGGCATGAAACTGCATCAAGTTCGTCTCAAAAAAGATGTGGTAATTTCAGATGCATTAACCTTTATGGCGGGTGACCGTTCTCATGTTGAGCATGCTTATCCTGGGGATATTATTGGTCTTCACAACCACGGAACCATTCAAATTGGTGACACCTTTACTCAAGGTGAGATCCTGAAGTTTACAGGTATTCCAAACTTTGCCCCAGAATTGTTCCGCCGTATTCGTTTACGTGATCCGTTAAAACAGAAACAGTTACTTAAAGGATTGGTACAGTTATCAGAAGAGGGTGCTGTACAGGTCTTTAGACCATTGGCAAATAACGATTTAATCGTAGGTGCCGTGGGTGTGCTTCAGTTTGATGTGGTTGTTGCAAGACTGAAGAGTGAATATAACGTTGAAGCAATTTATGAATCCGTTAACGTTTCAACAGCACGCTGGGTTGAATGTAATAACGAGAAAAAACTCGAAGAGTTTAAACGTAAAAATGAACAAAACTTGGCACTTGATGGCGGCGATAATTTAACTTATATCGCACCAACGATGGTCAACTTGAATTTAACGCGTGAGCGTTATCCTGAGGTTGAGTTCCATCAGACCCGTGAACACTAAATACTCGTCATACTTCAAGTTGCAGCGTTGTTGACTATGTTCATTCGCACTAGTCACATACTTTTGTATGTTCCTAGCGACTCATTCACTTGTCGCCTAGCTGCACCTTGAATTATTTAGAGTATTTATTTGCCATGTTTCAAGTTGCAGCGTTGTTGACTACGTTCATTCGCACTAGTCACATACTGATGTATGCTCCTAGCGACTCATTCACTTGTCGCCTAGTTGCACCTTGAATTATTTAGAGTAAGGGTGCTGTTATTTGAATATTTAACTCAATGAAAAGGCTATATTTTTAATATAGCCTTTTTTGTTTTTTTACCTCATTGCACATTATTTAACAATAACACTCTGTGAGATACTCGATTTCTCTATCAAATTCGTTTTGTATACCCTGAATATCCTGCCCAAAACCCTTCTTCATTCGGAATTACTCTTTTTTTTTTCTGCTAAAATTATACTCGTTTTTATACTTATTTATAAATAAATGTAAAATTTTTTATAATTTTATGGGTTGTTAATAGAATAAAATCATTAGGATTAGTCTTTATTTGTTATTTTTTGCTTTATTAAATGCCAATAGATTATTAGTGTAATAGCTTAGTTTGTTAAAATTTTTTAGTACTTAATAAAAATACACATATTAAAAATACACATATTTCCTATCGCAGTTATTGTGATTAGGGGGAGAGCAATGAAACAATATAAAACGCTAAAATTAGCGTTAGTAATGTCAATGGGCTTAACTTTTTTCAGTATGGGCGCGTCAGCCGAAACATCGTGGTATAGCGAAATTAATACTGTAACGAATAACACAGGGCAGAATCTAAGCGATACTTCTATTTCTAATAAAATTAAAGATACGCTATTGGCAATGCAAGATATCGATAGTGACAATATTTCTATTCGTACTGAATTTGGGCATGTCTTTCTTTCAGGTTTTGTTGATAGTAAAGCGCAAGAAGAAAAAATATTGCAAGTTATTGAAAAAATTGCAGGTGTTAAAAGCGTAGACTCAGATGTAAATATCAAATCATAAACATGATTTTCTTTTATATTCGTCATATTCTAAGAAGATATTGTCTAAATTATTTATATGAATACGTAAAAAGAATGACGCCAAAAAAATGTGAGGGTATCCTTTGTTAAGTTGTATAAAGGAGACATTATGGGGAAGTATATACCTGTCACATTAAATAATATTACAGCACTCGAATTTCAATCATCACTGCCACAAGGTAAAGTTGCTTTAGTTTGTGAAGGCGGGGGGCAACGCGGGATCTTTACTGCGGGTGTTCTTGATGAATTTATGCGTTCACAGTTTGATCCCTTTGATATTTTACTTGGGGTATCTGCGGGAGCGCAAAATTTATCTGCTTTTGCCTGTGGTCAGCGTGGGTATGCACGTAAAATTATTAATCGCTATACAACCAATAATCAATTCTTCAATCCTATTCGCTTTGTTCGTGGCGGTAATTTACTCGATCTTGATTGGTATATAGAAACAACGGCTAAAGAAATGCCTCTTGATATGCCAACAGCATTACGCCGTTTTGATGCGGGTCGCGAATTTTATATGGTGGCAAGTCGTTCTGATAATTTTCAGGCAAATTATTTTCAGCCCGATGAACCGACTTGGCTTGAGATAATCAAAGCATCCAGTGCCATTCCTGCTTTTTATCGTAATGGTGTCTTATTTCATGATGTTGTTTATCATGACGGCGGTATCAGCGATGCTATTCCTGTGAGAGAAGCTTATCGACGTGGTTGTCGTACTATTGTCGTTGTTCGTACCGTTCCTTCTGAATATCAATACACAACAGAATGGGTTGAGCGTATGGGAAAATGGTTTGAAAATAGCCGTTTACAGCGCTTTATGGCGATGGCTCAAGTCCATATCGAAACCTATACCGACACAATTAAATTTATCCAATCTCCCCCAGAAGATGTTGTTGTTATTGAAATATATCCACCAACTACATTGCAATCTAGTGCATTAGGAAGTCGTTTAAATGCATTAAATCATGATTATCATGTAGGTAGACGTTGCGGGCGTTATTTTCTGGCGACAATTGGCCAGCATTTCTCTAAGAAAAAATTCAAACAGTACGATAGAAAAGTCTTTAGTTTGTTTGAACAAGAAGCGAAGGCTGATAAAGCGGAGAATGCTTCTATTATTCAACAAGGAACTCGGAGCGTACATCCTGACGTGAGGCAAATTCAGAATGAATAAATTTATTGATACTCACTGCCATTTTGATTTTCCGGTTTTTTATGATGATATTGCCAACAGCTTGTCACTAGCACATCAAGCTCATATTGAAAAAATAATTATTCCCGCCGTTGCACGTTGGAATTTTGATGTTGTTGCAGAGTTAGCGAATAATCATCATCAATTATATTGTGCATTGGGGTTACACCCTTTATATATTGAAGAGCACACTGAACAGCATCTCTTAGAATTAAAACAGAAATTAAAAACAGCTTCTCGTTGTGTTGCCATCGGAGAGATAGGACTTGATGACTATATGGATAATCCTCAGCCTGAGAAGCAAGAGGCGTTTTTAATTGCACAGCTTAAACTAGCGATTGAATTTGATTTGCCTGTGATCCTACATTCACGTAAAACCCACGATAAGTTAAGCGCACTTTTACGCCGTTATGATGTGCCTCGCAAAGGGGTTATTCATGGTTTTGCAGGAAGTCTGCAACAGGCAGAAAAGTTTATTCAGCAAGGCTATTTTATTGGCGTTGGTGGAACTATTACTTATGAGCGAGCACAAAAAACTCGCCGCGCAATTGCCTCGTTACCACTAGAATATCTGTTATTAGAGACAGATGCTCCTGATATGCCTGTGAGTGGTTTTCAAGGTGAACCTAATCGCCCTGAGCGTATTCAGAACGTTTTTTCCCAACTCTGTGAGCTGCGTCAAGGATCACCAGAGGTGATCGCAGAGCAACTCTATCTCAATAGCCTACAATTATTCCGATTAAAAGATAACACCTCGTCTTTATCCTAAACTTATTTAATCAAAAAGATTAAAAATACGCCTTATTTTAATTGTACTTATACAAATAAAACGTTCATTTATTTCTGCTATTTAAGATTAAAGCCATCATTTGTTAATCGAATGATATTTTTTTTAAATTAGCCTATTCAATAAGTGCGTTTTTTAGGTTTATTTATGTGATCTACTTCTCATTTGTGGGTTTTGTGTTGCTTTTTTCAAGCGCTATTTGTGATGGATATAGAGGGTTCTTTTTCTGGACTAGGTATAATTATCTGGCAAAAAGAGTCAATAATCTCAGGCTAGAGCATTATTGATAATCCATTAAATTTTTATGTGAACAGGGATCCTTCAATGCAACTCATTATGAGCTTGGTCGGAATGGCAACATTAATATTGATAGCCATTCTATTTTCCAGCAATCGACGTGCAATTAGACTACGTACAGTTGGTGGCGCATTCCTTATTCAGATTGGCTTAGGTGCATTTGTTCTTTATTCCGACGGTGGTCGCGAAGTGCTTCTTGCGGTTTCTGATGGTGTTAAGAATGTTATTGATTACGGCAATAATGGGATGAGCTTCCTATTTGCAGGCCTAGTATCAGATAAAATGTTCGAGTTGTTTGGTGGTGGCGGTTTCGTATTCGCCCTACGCGTACTGCCTGTTATCGTGTTTTTCTCCTCTTTAATTGCTGTGCTGTATTACCTCGGCATTATGCAAATTGTGATTAAGATTCTTGGTGGTGGTTTACAAAAAGTCCTTGGTACATCACGCACAGAATCGATGTCTGCAACAGCCAATATCTTTGTGGGTCAGACCGAAGCTCCGCTTGTTGTTCGTCCTTATATTGCAAGAATGACAACCTCTGAGTTATTCGCTGTTATGTGTGGTGGTCTTGCTTCTGTTGCGGGTTCTGTTCTTGCTGGATATGCAAGCATGGGTGTGCCATTAGAGTATTTGATTACGGCATCATTTATGGCAGCACCAGGTGGTTTACTCTTTGCTAAGCTGTTGATCCCTGAAACAGAAACGCCAGACGATCAAAAAGATGCGCTGGATAAAATGATCGATGAAGAAAAACCAGCAAATATTATTGATGCGGCCGCAGCTGGCGCATCTTCAGGTCTACAACTGGCACTTAACGTCGGTGCTATGTTACTTGCTTTCGTTGCGTTAATTGCATTAGTCAATGGTATCTTAGGTGGCATTGGTGGCTGGTTTGGTTATGAGAATTTCTCATTAGAATTAGTATTAGGTTGGGTTTTTGCACCTATTGCTTTCTTAATCGGTGTACCTTGGAGTGAAGCGACCGTTGCTGGCTCATTTATTGGTCAAAAACTAGTTATTAATGAATTCTATGCTTACTCTGAATTTAGCAAATATCTACAAGATGAAGCTCAAGTTGCTGCATCAGGCTTAATCATCTTATCAGAGCAAACAAAGATAATTATCTCCTTTGCACTGTGCGGTTTTGCTAACCTCTCTTCCGTTGCTGTACTGCTAGGTGGTTTAGGCGGAATGGCTCCAAATCGCCGTAAAGACGTGGCTCGTTTAGGGATGAAAGCCGTACTTGCTGGTACACTCTCTAACTTAATGAGTGCGACGATTGCAGGTTTCTTCTTTGCATTAACCGCAATGGCTGTTGTTGCTGCTTAATTGATTTTGATTATAAAGAGCAGATGGGTTTTGCCTGTCTGCTCTTTTATGTTTGTTTTCTGCTGTAATGTTAACTACTTTTATTGTGAGAGATATTTCGCAATTTGTATTGAATAGGGTCAATAGCGATATCATTTCATATTGATCTCGCTTTTTTTGCGTTATAAAGACGACTTAGAGGCGTTATTCGAGTAACATTAAACCAGAAAATGACCTAATTGTGATGTTGGTCACACTTACATGTCATTGTTTGCAAGTTGCATTTGATTAGTGTGACGTAAAGCACATCTAATTGTTCCTTAGCGTGTTCAAATAAGATGTGCTGAAACTTCATGGAATGGCGAAGGCTCAATGACGGGTCGCCGAAGTGAGCATAGCGCGGTGAGAGGGAGCTCAGCTGTCGTTGTAGCGCAAGTTACAACAACATCTTCAAGGAACCAAGTCCGCTCGCCAACAAATTTAATCGCTAACCTTAAGCGTACGCCCAAAAGGGCTTGAGAAACATCGTTGGAGAGTTTTATGACAGATTTAACCGCTGCAGCGCGCCTTGCGCTGTCTTTGATGGATTTAACTACATTAAATGATGACGACACTGATGCAAAAGTGACTGCATTGTGTCATCAGGCTAAAAGCCCTGAAGGGAATACAGCCGCTATTTGTATCTATCCACGTTTTATTCCGTTAGCACGTAAAGTGTTACGCGAACAGGGTACTCCAGAAGTCCGTATCGCAACCGTAACTAACTTCCCTCATGGTAATGATGATTTAGATATCACATTAGCAGAAACCAACGCGGCATTAGCTTATGGCGCAGATGAGGTTGACGTAGTTTTCCCTTACCGTGCATTTATGGCAGGTAACGAGCAAATCGGTTTTGATATCGTTAAAGCATGTAAAGAAGCTTGCGCAGACGCGGGTGCTTTACTGAAAGTAATTATTGAAACGGGTGAGCTGAAAGATCCAGCGCTTATCCGTAAAGCATCTGAAATTTCAATCAAAGCAGGTGCTGACTTTATTAAAACTTCCACAGGTAAAGTACCTGTAAATGCAACACTGGAAAGCGCTGAGTTAATGATCCAAGTGATCCACGATATGGGTGTTGGCAAAGAAGTTGGTTTCAAACCAGCGGGTGGTGTACGTACCGCTGAAGAAGCTGCTCAATACCTTGCATTAGCTAACCGCATTATGGGTGACAACTGGGTTGATGCCCGTCACTTCCGCTTTGGTGCGTCAAGCCTGTTAGGTAATTTATTAGCCACTTTAGGTCATGGCGAACAAAAATCGTCTAGTGGTTACTAATCCATTCGTGAAATACGCCCACTTTTCGTTATTGTGGGCGTTACCAATGCTATAAAACCAGGAGGTTGCAGTGTTTCTTGCCCAAGAGATTATTCGTAAAAAGCGTGATGGTCATCCTTTAACTGAGGAAGAAATTCGTTTTTTCATTAATGGCGTCAGAGATAATACTGTTTCTGAAGGTCAAATTGCTGCCTTAGCAATGACTATTTATTTCCACGACATGACAATGCCAGAGCGTGTTGCTTTGACATTAGCTATGCGTGATTCCGGTTCAGTACTGAACTGGAAAAGCCTAAACTTAAATGGCCCAATTGTTGATAAACATTCAACCGGTGGTGTGGGTGATGTTACTTCACTGATGTTAGGGCCAATGGTTGCTGCTTGTGGTGGTTATGTTCCTATGATTTCTGGTCGTGGATTAGGCCACACAGGCGGAACATTAGATAAGCTTGAAGCAATACCGGGCTTTGATATTTTCCCTGATGATGAGAAATTCCGCGACATTATTCGCAATGTCGGCGTTGCCATCATTGGACAAACTAATTCATTAGCACCTGCTGACAAACGCTTTTATGCTACCCGTGATATTACTGCTACAGTTGATTCAATCCCGCTTATCACTGCATCTATTTTAGGTAAAAAATTAGCTGAAGGCTTAGATGCATTAGTGATGGACGTTAAAGTTGGCTCGGGTGCTTTTATGCCGACTTATCAAAAATCGGAAGAGCTGGCTGAGTCAATTGTCCAAGTAGCAAATGGCGCTGGCTGTCAAACCACTGCACTGTTAACTGATATGAACGAAGTATTAGCTTCTAGCGCAGGTAATGCGGTTGAAGTTCGTGAAGCGGTTCAATTCTTAACAGGCGAATATCGTAATCCACGTCTATTTGAAGTCACTATGGCGCTGTGTGTTGAAATGTTAGTATCAGGTCGTTTAGCGGATGATCGTCAACAAGCTCGCCAAAAACTGCAAGATGTGTTGGATAACGGTAAAGCAGCAGAAGTCTTTGGTCGTATGGTTGCAGCACAGAAAGGCCCAACTGATTTTGTTGAAAACTACAATAAATACCTGCCAACTGCGGTATTAAGTAAACCTGTATTCGCTGAGAAAACCGGATTCATCACAGAGATGGATACACGTGCATTAGGTATGTCTGTTGTGACATTAGGTGGTGGTCGCCGTAAAGCGACTGATGCTATTGATTACAGTGTTGGCTTAAGCGACATCGCAGCACTTGGTGCTGAGATCAATACAGATACACCTTTAGCAATGATCCATGCTAACAGTGAAAAGTCATGGCAAGAAGCTGCGGCTGAAGTCCGTAAAGCGATGGTAATTGGTGACAGCAAACGCGAAGCTTCACCAATGGTGTACCGCCAAATCAGCGAATAAGAACTCAATTACGATTTATAAGTGACATATCCGTAGCCTACGGAGAATGACACAGGAGAGAGAATTATGAAACGTGTACATATCATGGTATTAGATTCCTTCGGTATCGGTGCTGCCGGTGATGCGGAGAAATTCGGTGACCAAGGTTCAGACACTTTAGGGCATATCGCACAAGCGTTTGCTGACGGTAAAGCAGATAGAGACGGCCGTAAAGGTCCTCTTCATTTACCTAATCTTTGCCGTTTAGGTTTAGGTAAAGCTGCGGAAGAATCAACAGGTAAATTCCCTATCGGTTTAGACAAAAACGCAGATATTATCGGTGCTTATGGCTACGCGAGTGAAATCTCTTCTGGTAAAGATACTCCGTCAGGCCACTGGGAAATCGCAGGTGTTCCTGTTCTATTTGATTGGGGATACTTCAAAGAACTGAAAAATTCATTCCCACAAGAGCTGTTAGAAAACATCGTTAAACGTGCCAAATTACCTGGATACTTAGGTAACTGCCACGCATCTGGTACAGTGATTCTGGATGAACTGGGTGAAGAGCATATGAAAACTGGTAAGCCGATTTTCTATACCTCTGCTGACTCTGTATTCCAAATTGCATGTCATGAAGAAACTTACGGTTTAGATGAATTATATGAGCTGTGTGAAATTGCTCGTGATGAACTAAACAAAGGCGATTACAACATTGGTCGTGTTATTGCGCGTCCATTTATCGGTGACAAACCAGGTAACTTCGCTCGTACAGGTAACCGTCATGATTTAGCGGTTGAGCCACCAGCACCAACTATGTTGAAAAAACTGGTTGATGAAAAACAAGGCCACGTTGTTTCTATCGGTAAAATTGCTGACATCTACGCAAACGTAGGTATCACTAAGAAAGTGAAAGCAACGGGTATTGATGCTCTGTTTGATGCGACACTTGAAGAAATGAAACTTGCGGGTGATAACACTATCGTCTTTACCAACTTTGTTGATTTTGACTCCTCTTACGGTCACCGTCGTGATGCTGTAGGTTATGGTGAAGCACTTGAGTTATTCGATCGTCGCTTACCAGAACTGATGGAACTGGTAAAAGAAGATGACATTCTTATTTTAACCGCAGACCACGGTTGCGACCCAACTTGGCCAGGTTCTGATCATACTCGTGAGCACATTCCTGTTCTGGTTTATGGTCCTAAAGTTAAACCAGGTTCATTAGGTCATCGTGAAACCTTCGCGGATATCGGTCAAACTGTTGTGAAATACTTCGGTTTATCACCAGTCGATTACGGTAAAGCGATGTTCTAATTTTATTTCGGTAGGTATAGCAATATACCTACCGAATAATATTTAAATAGTAAAAAGATCAATTAAAAGGAAGAGTTATGGCTACCCCTCATATTAACGCAGAAATGGGCGATTTTGCTGATGTCGTTTTAATGCCGGGCGACCCGCTTCGTGCTAAATACATCGCTGAAACTTTTTTACAAGATGTCCGTCAAGTAAATAACGTTCGTGGCATGTTAGGTTTTACAGGTACGTATAAAGGCCGTAAGATTTCTGTTATGGGTCACGGTATGGGTATTCCTTCTTGCTCAATTTACGCAAAAGAATTAATTACTGATTTCGGCGTAAAAGTGATCATCCGTGTGGGCTCATGTGGTGCGGTATTACCAGACGTTGAACTACGTGACGTTGTTATCGGTATGGGTGCATGTACAGACTCTAAAGTTAACCGTCTACGTTTCAAAGACCAAGACTTTGCCGCTATTGCAGATTTTGAATTAGTTCAAAATGCAGTATCTGCAGCTAAAGCAAAAGATATTAAAGTTCGTGTTGGTAATATCTTCTCTGCTGATCTGTTCTACTCTCCAGATCCAGAAATGTTTGATGTTATGGAAAAATACGGCATCCTTGGTGTTGAAATGGAAGCTGCTGGTATCTATGGTGTTGCTGCTGAATATGGTGCAAGAGCACTGACTATCTGTACTGTCTCTGATCACATCAAAAAAGGGACACAAACTACAGCAGAAGAGCGTCAAACGACTTTTAACGAAATGATTGAAATTGCATTAGAATCTGTTCTGTTATTAGAAGACTAATCAATACATCTCGTTGCTTAATAATAGTAAAAACCCAATTCTTTGAATTGGGTTTTTTTATGTCTAATCAATAATATGGCAAATTAAGGTGCATAAATATAGGTTTCTAAATAAGGATCCATTTTAATTGAGTAATTTTTTAAATTATCCAGACATTGGTGTTAATGGCCCTTTGCACTCTTTTTTACTGATAATATTATTGTCTTTATAAACAATAACACCATTAAATTGCCATCCTCTACCTTCACCGTCGTAAACAACGTAGCTGTAGTTCCCATTCTTAAATCGAACATAAGTCGATGCCCCTGCAACAAACATCTGATGCCCGTAAAAGACATTATTATTGGGTTGTTGAGGTACTGGTAGTGTTATCTCTGTTTTAGCAAGTGTGCCATAACGATACACAGGGGGTTTTCCCTGTTCAGCGGATACACTGACATACTTACCATTTTCAAGTTGGCAGGTAAATTCTTCAGCATGGACACTTGCGTATAATAATACGAATACAGCAACAACAGCCATATGTGCTTTCATATTGTGTTCTCCGTTAATTACCTACTCTATTACTTTAAGTATCGGCAAAGAAAACAAAATATGTAGAGTAAATATTCTGATTATTTAGCCAAGTTACTAATTTTCATTTTAACCAATATTTGCTTTATTTCCAGAATAATCAACTGTGATAATTTCTTTGTTTATTTTTTCATTGAATGTTATCTGCCAAACCAGCCTTATCCAATATTTTATATCTAATAATAGTTAAAATTAGAATTAATTTGCTAATTATGGAAAATGTCATAGTGATTTCTTTTGATTTTGTTCTTTTTAATTAAATTAAATGTAATTTTCACTGTGCCAATTGTAGAAATAACAGATTAATTCAATTAATTAAATTAAGAGTTCAGTAATATCAGTTGGTTAGCATTCTATTGTTATATTTTGATTATATTTCAAATAGTTAATAGTATTGCAGGTGATTATTTTTGTTTTTATCTTTATTTTCATTGTGATGTCAGTCACATAAGCATATAAATGAAATAATCACATCTGTAAATTTAACTTTCCGAAAATTTCTATTGTATTGATATTAAATAAAATATTTTGTTTTATGTGGTTGCCAGCAGAACCTATGCGATCGCATGAAGCACTAACTAATTTAATTAGAAAATGTATAGTATTGCTATGCAATCAATTTAAAATTTTGTCGGTTTCTATTTGGAGAATATAGTGAAAAATCAAGATTTATTAGGTCTATCTTCTGCTAACATTCTAAATGCGGAATTTGAGAAGAAATACCACGACGTTATTGCTCACTTTTTCAGCCGAGATCCGAAGTATTGGCCGATATTTCAGGATAAAACCATCCAATCGATTACACAGTTTAGAAAAACAACGACTAATGATAATGACCAATTACAGCGTTATTCTAATGGGCCACAATTACTTGAACGTTTAATGGCAGATACACAAATCCAACAAAACATTAATTACCCAGAAAACGATCCTAATGAATTACTGATGTTAGTTTCGACACTGTGTAAAAACTGGGAAAACCCACTAGCTGTTGAAAACGTTATTGCGATGCCAAGTGATCCAGGTGTTTATGGATCAATCTTAGGATTAATGGGCAATCCTAATATGGTGTATTGCGAATATTCAGGTGTTGCTGATGCGTTAGAAAAAGTGACGATCAAAAAAGTCGCAAAATTAGTGGGATACGATCCTGAAGTTGCCTCTGGTGTATTCACTCAAGGTGGCACCATGTGTAACTTATATGGTTATCTTTTTGGCTTACGCAAATCTATGCCAAATTCTAAACATTTAGGTATGGCAGCAGATCAAGACTATCGCATTATTAACTCTCAAGGTGGTCACTATTCAAACATGACCAACCTTGCACTATTAGGTGTTGATGTCGATAACAAAACGATCCGTATTAAAGTATCTGAAGATAATACGATTAATCTAGAACACTTAGAGCGTGAATTAAGAGCTTGCTTTACTGTTAAGTGTAAAGTGCCAACTATCATGTTAACCACAGGCACAACAGATACCTTTGGTGTCGATGATGTGAAAGGTGTTTGTGAATTACGTGACCGCTTATGTGAAGAATTTGAGATCCCTGTTAAGCCACATGTCCACGTTGATGCTGCCGTTGGTTGGCCGATTATTTTCTTCTTAGAATATGACTTTAGCGGTAACCCTCTAGCAATTAATGATGTCACTTTAGAAGGCTTACGCCAGAACGTTGAGAAATTCAAACATCTGAAATATGCCGACTCTATCACTATCGACTTCCACAAATGGGGATATGTACCTTACACCTCAAGCTTAGTACTAGTGAAAAATGGTAATGACTTCGTTGCACTGGAAAACGATCCTGAAAACTTCACCTATTTTGAGCACGAATTAGAAGGTCAAACCCACTTACAATCAACTATTGAATGTACACGTAGTGGTGTGGGTATTTTTGGTGCTTATTCTGCGATGCACTATATGGGCATTGAAGGTTACCAAACTATTATTGCCCACTGTTTGCAAAACGCGAACTATATGCGCCATCAGTTATTAGAGATGGGCAATGCAAAAGTGATCGTGCCACAAAACCAAGGGCCAAGTGTTGGCTTTAAATTGTATGATCCAAACTTAGTGAAAGATCCTAATGTTGCTTTTGATCTAGAGTTAACGTGCGCTACAGACAAAGAAGCGTATGATTTTATGGTTCACAATACTCAGTGGCATAGAAAACTTTTCTTACAGCGCGGTAGAGAAGGCTTATTTACTAACTGGGTTGATTCTATTGCTTGTTCTAAATATGCAAAAAATAACCGTTATATTTATCTTCCAGGTGAAAAAGCGGTATTTATGAACCCAAATACTGAACGCGCACATATTGATAATTTCATGAAGATTTTAACTGAAATGAGTCAAAATATGAGCTGGAAAAAGGCTGCAAAAATCTAATTAAATCCTTGTCTGATTAAATAAAACAAACTGTACTTTAGTAGAGGAAACTCATATTAAGGTACAGTTTTTGTTTTATATGATAATAGTTGCAGATTATCTGAGTTGGCTATCTTTACTACCACGGCGATTATATCCACTAAAGGCATTATTCTTTTTATCAATTACCTCTTGGCAATTTAAACAATAACGTACGCCAGGAACGGCTTTTTGCCGAGCCACAGAGATTGGCTCACCGCACTCATCACAAAACGCAGCGCTTTCGCCGTGTGTCATTTGATTGCGAGCTCTTGCAATTGCATCATCAATGGTGGCATCGATTTGCTCTTGAACAGCACTATCATTAGCCCATCCACTTGCCATCATATTCTCCTACTTTAACAGTGAATATAAACATTATTATTGGGGCTTTGGTGAAAAAATCAACAGAGAGAAAGGGGAAATGCGTCTTAGGATATTGCAAGAGAAATAAAAAACCCCTCATGCAGAGGGGTAAATTTTAGAGGCATAATACGTCGTTGTTATTGTTTTTGTTCTCTAATAAACAGAGAAATAATAAAGAAGAGGGCGACGAATACGATAATTAGGTTAAAGCCAACAGAAACATTATAGCTTTCTGAAACCTGACCGATTAATGAACCAGCTAAGGCTCCGCCCAATCCTGAAGCAACATAAATAAGTCCCATCACCGAGCCACTTTTGCTGGTTAATTTTGTAGCAACCGCTGCGGCTGTTGGAAATAGAACAGATAATGCAAAACCAAACACCATAAATAGATAAACAACATCTTGCACAAAAATACGGCTGACAATAATGGCTATCAGAGAGAACAGTGAGAACAGAATAAGCGTTTTGCGATCACCTAATGCAAGGTTAATAAAGCCACCAATAAAGCGACCGATGGTAAATAAGAAAGCAAAACTAGAAATAACATAAGCCGCTGTTTCTGCTTTTTGCGCATTGCTCATATTCCCAATATCCATAGAGGTATAGAAAATAGGGAAGAAGTTTAAGAACGCGGCTTCGGCGGCAACATATAAAGTGATAAATAAAATAACCAGTAACAGTGACTTTTGTGTCAGTAACTCTAAAAAGTCACTGAATTTCATATCGACTTGTGCGCTACTTTCTATTTTTAAGGTGCTTAATACTAAAATAATCACAGCAACAATAACAGCAACACCCACATAAAAGGTACGCCATGAAATAGAGTGTGAGAAGAGATATTGTAAAATAAGTGGGGTGACAATCATCCCTACACCAAACATGGCGTTAGAGACGTTAAACATCATCCCTGCTTTCTCTTTATAGAAAGTCGGAATAACCGTCACGATAGAGACAAGCATCGAGCCAATCCCTAAACCAATCACCAGATAAAAGCCAAAAAATAGCATCACATTGAAAGCAAGGCTGGTTCCTGTTAAACCGACAGCCATCATTAATGAGCCAATAAACATCATGACTTTTAACCCTTTCTTATCGGTAAAATAGCCCGTTAATAAACTGGCGACTAAAAAGCCGATTTGGAAAAAGGTAATTAATGAGCCTACTTGGCTCATATTTAATGAAATATCATGTTGAACCTGTTCGAGAATAAGCCCTTTTGTATTTTGAATGCCACCGAGTAAAAACATCGTGACAAACAGAAGGAAAAAAACTTTCCATTTTTGTTGTTTAGCCATAATTTGATCCTGATTTTCCACGGTGTATTATTTTTTAACTGTGTTGTTGTTATAAGAGTTATTATTAGGTGTATTGTGTTCACCAATCGCATCAAATAATTCTTGCGTCGCCCATCCGTAGCAATAATAAAGCAGAGAATCACATGCACTTTCTTCTGCAGCAATAACCGCTTCAATTAATTGAGAGGCTGGTAAATTCCACATTTGAATACCGCTATAAATAAAGGTATTTGGCTGTGAAAGCTGGCGAACTTTATTATTTTGTTCTGCAACAAAGTGAATAGGGAAGCCTTGCTGTTTAAAGGTTTCATATGAAATATCATAAGGTAGTTCAAATAAACGTTTAAACGCAGTAAATGCACGCTCTTGGCTTTCACTATCATGAGCAAAATGATTAATTAACCCTTGAACATCTGCACCACCCCCTAATTTATGATAAGGGAAATGTTTGAGTGTTGAAGAATAACGCGTTAATTCATGATAGTTCTGACCTAAGATCCAACTGTAAGCGGGTGGCCACAAATCGAGCCATAACGTAATTCCACCTGCTGTTTGTTTTGCATCAGACAGTAATCTTTCAACCAATTGAGTCACACTTTGTTGGCGAAATAGTTGCCATGCTTTTAACAGAGGTTCTTCTTTTAATGCGGTAACAGGCGTTTCGAAATCCCCTTGTTTTAATGAATCAGCTAAAGCAGCAAGGCGATGTTTGATTTTATTAACGGGTAAACCTTGTTGCACCATTTTCTTTTCACAGTGAGGGCAAAAACAGGTAAATAGCCCTGCTGGATTCACTTCTTTGCCTGCCCAATCAGGGAATCGAATTCGATCAATTAAAAAGGTGTCATAACCGTAGTTTTGTTTTAATGCTGTGAATGTCTTTTGCCAAAGTTGTGCAACATCGGGGGCGTTAGGACAGAGCCAATGCGCTTGTGGACGGCCTTTAAAGTCCACTACTTGATTATGTTCTACATCCCCGATGAAGTCGCCATTAAGAATATTAGCCCATGGAATGACTTTATATTTTCCACCATCAGTGGCTTTTTTTATCGTCATTAGCGGATCTGCACCCGATAAAATTGTGGGATCAACACGTTGGCTTAGACGAGGAAAATCGGTATGAGTATTGATGTGTAATGTACCTGTTCCCATAACCATATTATGAATAGGGTTATGAGGCAGATCGCCAACAGGGTAAGGGTTACGTTCAAAAATCGTATTAATTTCGACAAATAAATGCTCAACATGCTTCATACCGTCAAGGCGTTGAAGAATAGCGGGCATGCCTTCGTCTAAAATATCATGTGGGTGAAGATGTATTCCTGCCATGAGTCGCTCCCATCTCGTTTAAAGACTTTTTTATTAGGGTTATCTCAATTGGATCTCGGGCATAAATTGAATTGATGGATAAACCGTAGCTAAGGCGAGAATAGCAATGCCATAAAGCGGGCCTTTTTCCCATAATTCAGAAAGCTCGATATTCACTTTGGTGTTAGCAAATAAATGTCTATCTAGATTTGCCTGAACACGCGGTAAAAAGGTGTCAGCAGAACGGGTGATCCCGCCTGTTAATACCACTTTTTCCAGATTTGCAATGGCGACTAAATTCATAATGCCGATAGCAAGATAATCTGCCATTTCCTCAACTAAGGATTGAGCAAGCGGATCACCTTGTTGTGAGGCTTGAATAATCTCAATCGCACTAAGATTTTCCCCTCGCAAGCTCGCCATTCGCTCACTTAAACCTGAGCCGGAGCAGAAACTCTCAAAGCACCCTTTATTGCGCCAATTACGAAAAAGATGATCACGAGCAAACATCATATAGCCGATTTCACCAGCCGCATTGTTTGCGCCGCGGATAACTTTTCCATCCATCAGCAAGGCGGAGCCTAATCCTGTGCCAATACCAATCAGTGCACAACTGTGTGTATGACGGCAGCGGCCTTTCCACATTTCACCCACAAGTGCTGCACGAATATCATTTTCGAGTACAACGGGTACATTGAGTTTTTCTGTAAGCTGTTGTGCTAAAGGTAAGTTATCCCATTGAGGTAAGTTAGGGGAGCCTTCTAGCACAACACCATTTTTGATATCGATGATCCCTGGTGTGGCGACACCGATAACATTGATCTTTTGACGGTCTACGCCGCTTTTTTCGATCACATTTTCAATACTTTGTGCAAATTGCGTAATAAAGTCATCACGGTCGTCAGTATCAAAGGTAGGTTCTTGATATTCATACAACAATTCGGCATCTAAGTTAAAAACCGCATAAGCTATCTTGGTTCCACCTAAGTCAATGCTGACACCTAAACTGTGTTGAGGATCGAAGTTAACTAAAATACCTTTTCTGCCTTGTCCGGCTGGCGAACTGACTCCGCTTTCATAAACGATTTTTTCTTCAAGGAGATCGTTAATAATTTCAGACACCGTCGCTTTTGTAATTCCGCTAATTTTGGCTATCTGAGCCCGTGACAAAGGACCTTGATGACGAATGACATTTAATACAAGCGAGGCATTCATTTGCCGTAATGTATTGGGTACGTTCGGTGTCACGTTACTACTCCATTTGTTTAGAAACAAAACTAAAAGATGTTTTTTTTATATAAAATCGTCTGTGTTTGACAGTTATGCACCGTTTTATTTACTTTGTAAAGTATAAACCAACTAATTAGTTTAGAAACCATCCTAAATGAGTTTATGATCACAATTTGATGAGTTTGATTTGCACAATGTGATCCTCTAAAAAATCTTCAGTGTATATATTCACTGCACATATTCTTAACGCAATAAAACGGCTAGAATTAAATCCATATCTATTGAAATAAAGAGAACATTAGAATGAAAAAAGGAATGTTATTAAAGGGGATAATAGGAATGTTATTGTTATTCCCAGTGTATTCACAAGCGATAACGCTGAGTGCTTATCTTCAAGTTAAACAATTGCTTACTCAAGATAATCCTGCTAATAAACAATTAGAGTCCGTGACACAAGCTTATTTAAACGGTATTGCGAATGGATTGAATTTTTATGCTGTTGCTGTGAAAATTGAGAATCAAAATAACGATGATTTTCGTCCTCTTTATTGCCCACCGCCTAAAATAGAACAAAATGGAGATTTTATGGTTAAGCATATTGATGCTTATTTAGATAAAAATCCCATTGTTAAGCAGAAACAAAAAAATGCACCCATAGAATTGGTTTATATTCTTGCATTACAAGATGCTTATCCTTGCGATAAGTAGAAAGAAAAATAGCCACACTCCTTGTGGCTAAAATGATTTTGGTGTGCTCTTTTTCTTGTTATTTACTTCAGGTTGCCTCTCTCATAAGCCCCTTGATGGAAGACACTCAAGCCGTCGCTGCTTCAACTTGTTTTACAGGAACAAGATGACAACAATCGCTTTCACCGGTTTTCTCAAAAGTTGATAAACGGGTGATCAAGAGTGAATTCATGTCTGTTAATAATCCCTCTGTTTGCAGTTTTTGCATGATGCTTTCATCGCAGTCATTGTTATTTTGACGTTGATAAGCCACAGGTGTTACACCACGTAATACAGTTAATTGACCTGCAAGTGCGGGATTATCTGTTAATGCATATACGTTGTTGTTCGGCATAAAGCGTGACAATAAGGTCACTGATTTGCCATTTTCTGTTAATGCGGCAACACTTAAATGCTTGTCGTCATGGAATGCTGTGGTTGCCGCGGCTAATGCAATCCAACGACCTGTTTGTGAATAGTAAGAGGGTGATTGCCATGGGTTTTCTGCGTTTGCTGCAAAAGAACGCTCAGCTCCCTCAGCGACTCGCGCCATTGCACTAACGGCTTCTACAGGGTATTTCCCTGCTGCCGTTTCCGCTGAAAGCATCACAGCATCCGTTCCATCACCTACGGCATTAGCGATATCCATCACTTCAGCACGCGTTGGCATTGGGCTTTCAATCATCGATTCCATCATTTGAGTTGCGGTAATAACAGGGCAACCTAATGCGCGACAACGTGCAATGAGTTGCTTTTGTGCGCCTGGTAAGCTGGCATCACCAATTTCTACTGCTAAATCACCGCGTGCCACCATAATGACATCAGATGCTTTAATGATGTCATCCATGTTTTCTTCACAAGAAACCACTTCTGCTCGTTCAACTTTAGCAACGATTTTGGCGTGACTCCCTGCTGCAATCACTAAGCCTCGTGCATATTCAATATCAGCACCATTACGTGGGAATGAAACGGCGATGTAGTCTGCTTGAATAGCCGCTGCTGTGTGTATGTCCTGTTTATCTTTGTCTGTTAATGCAGGAGCAGATAAACCACCACCAAGTAAGTTAATGCCTTTACGGTTAGATAATTTGCCTCCAACAGTAACGACAGTCTCTATTTTATTATTATTGACGGCGCTGACTTGTAATTGAATATTGCCATCATCAAGTAACAGAATATTCCCTGGTGTGACTTCTTGAACAAGTTGTGGGTAGTCCAAACCAACTTGTTGTTCGTCGCCTAATGTGCTGTCTAAATCTGCATTTAGAATAAAGCTATCGCCTTGTTTTAATTGAACTGAATCATTTTTAAAGTTAGCGATACGAATTTTCGGGCCTTGCAGGTCAGCTAAGATCCCGATAAATACACGATGTTTTTCTGCGACCTGACGGATAGTTGCGGCTGTGGACTGATGCTGTTCGCGAGTGCCGTGTGAAAAGTTTAAACGAAATACGTTAGCACCCGCCATAATCAGCTTTTCAATCATCTGTTCTGAACAGCTAGCTGGGCCAAGAGTCGCAACAATTTTTGTCTTACGCATAATGACATTCTCTTTTTAAAGAGGGATACCCAAAGGTATCCCTTGATGACAACTTAATTAATTCATTAATCCATGGTAACTTTTTTCGCATTCCAGACTAGCGTCGCTAAAATCATGGAAACGATGGCAGAACCAATCCAGAAATACTGTACTGTGGTGAAGTCGTAGTGAGTGATATCGCCAACTTGTGTGACTTTAATCAGTGATGCTGAAATCAGTTCTTGAGCCGATGCTGCAATGTAAGCGAACAGTCCGATAAAGCCTTTTACTGCACCTACTGCGTTTTTCGGCATCAGGTCACAAGCGGTTAAACCTGCTAAGAACACAACCAGACCACCCATTGCAAAACCAACCATACTTAATGCAATAGCATCCATAACACGGCTTTGTGGACCCCAGAACATCAGTGCAAAACCAGCGATGTTGGCGATACCATAAATTAGAGTTGGAATATGACGGTTAGCGTTAAACAGTTTGTCTGAAGCCATACCCGCTAAGATTGCGCCGAAGAAACCCGCGATTGGGTAAGTAGACATGGCGAAACCCGCATCAATCAGTGAGTAGCCTTTTGAACCTTGTAGGTAAAGAACGGCCCATGAACTGATTGCATAACGAGAGATATACATAGCCGCACATGCTGCTGCGATGATCCACACTGTTGGTTGTTTTAATACGAATAACTGAGCGCGACGTGTTTCTTTAGGATCGCTTGATTTAACGGCTTCTGACTCTTCGCCATATGCGGTTGCTGGATCAGGTAAGCCATAAGTACGAGGACGATCTTTCAAAATCATCAGCAAGATGATGCCCGCAGCAATACCTGCGATACCTGCACCGATAAAACCTGCACGCCAGCCGAAGAAGCTCACTATGGTTGCCGTTAAGATCCACGTAATTGCTTCACCGATATTACGCGAGCCACCCCAGATGGAATAAACTGTACCGCGCTGTTTTGGCGAGAACCATTGGAAGATAGAGACACAAGAAGGTGCCGAACCGACAGATTGGAACCAGCCGTTAATACCCCATAATAGGATAAAGAACAGGCTCGCCGTTGACATTCCCATGAAGATACAAACAAAGGATGAGGCAATCAACGAGATGGACATAAAGCGTCCAATATTGGCATAATCTGACAAGAAGCCGTTAGAGAACTTACCAAAAGCGTAGGTAAAGAAGAACGCAGAACCCATTAAACCGAGTTCAGCGGTGGTTACGATACCTGCATCCAGCATAGGTTTTTTCACCACACCGAGTGCCATACGAACCACATAGAACATGGCATAACCAAGAACAAGACCAAAGAAGACCTGCCATTGGTGCTTTTTATATATTGCGCGGATCTTTTCACTTGACGCTTCTATTAGCGGCAGATCCTTTCTGGTTTTAAAGAAACTTAGCATAGAGATGACTCCGAATATTATTCATGTCTGAAGCTGATTTTGGTTTTCAGAGCTGATGCTATTCATTTAGGTCATCTTGGTGCAAAAGAGGGAATTTGAGTCATCGATGACACATTCTGCTGAATCGGTGAGTCAAATTTGTAACATCGCTATTAGGCGTTGGTTTAAAAATGAGTGAAGATATCGTCGTATCATTGTTAGAAATGAGTCATTAAGGACTCATTAGCCCAAAATAATAAATATTGCTAAATATCAGAAGTTTGAAGTTCGACACATTTTTATGTTTATTCAAAACAAAACCAGGGGTATGTCCATGAGAATAAAAATAACACTGAGCCTCGTCTGTTTACTGTTTAGTTGGCTGTTTATCACACCGGTGCGTAGTGATGAGCAGCCACTTGTTATACTGACGACACTTTCAGATACACCAATGCGACCACTTACAGAGGCTTTTAGCGCTCGTTATCCAGATACTAAGGTGCAAGTGGTTTATCGTCGCGTCGCGATTGCAACACGGATGATGAAACAATATCCCACACAGCCAGTTGATATTGTGATGTCGTCATCGGCTAATTTTTTCCATCATCTAGATAGAGAAGGGCTACTAGCTCGATTACCCGTAAATTACGAAACGCCAAAATGGTTAACGCGCCATAGTGATATCTTAAACGATAAGATAACCACGGTTGGTTATTCCGGTATTGGGATTATGAGTAATACGCAATACCTACAAAAACTCGGTATTCCTGCACCTAAAAGTTGGGTTGATTTAAGTGATCCTATTTACCAAGGGCACTTAACCATGACCACTCCAGCGAACTCTGGCACGATGCAATTAATGGTGGAAAATGTGCTACAAGAGTACGGCTGGGAGCGTGGATGGCAGATCTTACTCGAAACCAGTGGTAATCTTTCCTCGATTTCGGCACGTAGTTCCCGTGTCAGTGATGCTATCGCCAGAGGCATTGTAGGTGCAGGCCCAATTATCGATAACTACGCTTTTAATCATCAGAAACGCTTTGATTTTGTCGAATTTAGCTATTTTGATAAGTCGATTATTTTACCGGCTTATGTTGCTATTGTTGCCGAAAGCAGTAAAAGAGACACCGCAGCTAAATTTATTGCCTTTCTTTTATCGGATGAAGGACAAGAGATCATCTATAAAAGTGATATGGCAAAGATCCCATTAAGCAAAGAGATTTTACGTAATAACGATGAACTTGCTAATAACACGGAATTTATTTTAAACAGCAATGAGGCGTATCGCCGTAGTGAAGTCGTTAATGCGTTATTTGATCAAATGATCACCCATAATTTTCCTTTAATGCGCCAAGTTTGGAATGATATCCACGAAGCAGAAAGACAGGAAAATAAAACGCCAGAACGTATTTCTGCGATCAGTAAAGCGCGAAAAATAGCAAGTTCAGTGCTTATTAGCGAAAAAGAGGCTAATTCACCGACATTACAAGCGTTATTTATGAAAGAAGCCGATCAGCGAGAATACTCTGATCAAGCATTAGCTGTGCTGTATCAATGGCGCACATTAGAAGCTGAAAGGCTTGAACAAGCACTGGTTTTATTGAAAGAGACAAAATCACCCTAACCGCCTTGTGGTTCAAATATACAGCAGGAAGCGCTGTTTTTATGAAAGGTATTACGGATGAAATTATTAGTGCCTAAACAATTTGGCAAACTAGGTAGACGCCTGTATATGGCGTTTATCTTTAGTTCTTTACTCACCTTATTGATTGGTGTGGTTATCTTTTTTATGTGGGGAAAACTGGCGACACAAATTAATGCGTCAGTGGGAGAGTCTCTACCGATGTTAACCACCAGCTATACCATGGAGCGTTATAGCACCAATTTACAGATGCTATTAAAAGAGCGAGAACAGACTCAACGAAAATCGATTTCAGAGCAACAACAGCAGGAAATTCATCAGTTATTAGATAATTTGCGTGAGTTTCCTATTGAGCAAAAGCCACAGCGTGACTTTTATACTCAACTTGTTGATGAGTTATCGGAGCTTATTAATCAACAAGATGTATTATTGGATAAACGACGTGAATTAGAAAACCGCCTTGCACAATTATTAGGGCAATTAGCGTGGATGCATGACGCCGTTGGTGAAGACATTAAACCACTCCTTAATGAAATTGAGTGGCATGTCAGCCAAATGATCAATGAAAAAAATGTACAGGAAAACAGCCTACAACTCCTATTGGAATCAACCTTATTACAAGAGTTGTTTACGACAGAAAATGAATTAATCAGCTTGGTTGAAGAAATTGCACATCAACGTTATAGCCGTGATATTGATGTCGCTTTCCACTATATCAGCGTCAAAATTGATGAAATTATTGCCTTAAATCAGAAACTAAAAAGCTATCCATCGACTATTGCCCATCGTCAGGTATTACAAGAGATTATTGCGATCACCCGTTATGACGGTGATATCTATCAAACACTGATTGATGATGTGGAAAACGAGAAAAAGCTCAAAGCATTAACTCCTGAATTAAATGAAAAATTATCACAATTTGATAATGCTGTAAGAGGTAATGTTTTTGCTACAAGTGAAGCGCTAAATAAGCTTAATGATAATACCCGCAAACTAATGGCAACAGGGAAAATCGTTATTGTAGTCATCATTATTGCATCACTATTGCTGAGTATTATTGTGATGAAAATCTTGATTGATAGAAGACTTATCGCAAGATTGAATAAACTAAGTGATGACTTAGCGCATGTAGCCAAAGGTCATTTAACCGAGCCTGTACTGATTGAAGGACAAGATGAAATTGGCCTGTTAAGTCGCCGGCTTCGTCGATTTTGGCGTCAAATGAAAGAAGTTGAAACCAGCAATGCGTTAAATCTTATTAATAATACCGATGCAAGTTTAATTACCTGTCACCACGATGGCAGAATAGAAACGGTAAACCCAAGTGCAGCAACACTATTAGGTACAGGAAAAGAACAAAATAATAAGCCACTTTGGTTACTGTTTAGTGGTGAGGCGAGCACCATGCTTAAAGCGCAATTTAGTTCAAGTGGTCAGCTTTACTTATTAGGGCAGAGTGAATGTACTATCAGGATGGTAAAAGAAGGTGAGCCTCATTTCTTACAATTTAATATTCGAGAATATCCTCATAAAGATGAACACAAATATATTGTGACGATCACGGATATTACGCGCCAAGAGCTAAGCAGATTAGAGCTTCAACGGCTGGTGGCATTAAAAACACAAGATTTGCAGGATAAAAACCAGCAATTAAATGAAGAGATATTGCGCCGTGAACAGGCACAGAAACATTTAATTCAGACACAAGAAGAGTTAGTACAAGCAGCTAAAATGGCAGTTGTAGGGCAGGCGATGACAAGCCTTGCACATGAGCTTAATCAGCCACTCTCTGCAATTAACACCTATCTATACAGTGCAAAACTGACTATGCAGATGGAAAAATACGATCAATTACCTGATTCTATCGAACGCATTGAAAAGCTGTGCGCACGAATGAATCGAATAATTACTGCATTGCGTAATTTTTCACGTAAATCTTCGTCTGAAATTAGCTTTGTTTCAGCGCCATTAAAAGAGCTAGTAGATAGTGCGATGGTGCTGGTGGAGTCCCGTTCTAAACGAGAGCAGTGCATTATTACGAATAATATTCCTGATGAATTAACCATTTGTGCAGACCCGACACAAATTGAGCAAGTCTTGGTTAATTTGTTTGTTAATGCAATGGATGCTATTGCGGGTGTTGGTGAAAGCCAAATCACAATTGATCTTTTATCTGTTGATCCTAAACGAAAATTAGTGGCGATCGCGGACAGTGGAAAAGGATTCAATTCAGATGTTTTACCAAAACTATTTACCCCATTTACAACCACAAAAGATGTGGGGCTTGGGTTAGGGTTATCCATTTGCCGTTCAATTATGCAACGGTTTGGTTATGAAATTTACTTGGCCTCTACATTAAATGGTGGCGCCATGGTTGTTTTGGAGTTTACAGATGACACAATCACACATGCCTGATATCGACGTTTTATTAATTGATGACGATGAAGATATTCTTGAATCTTATCGCCATTTACTCAATCTTGCGGGAATGGTTGCTAGAGTAACCGACTCACCAGAAAAAGCATTAAGCCTTTTAACACCAGAATGGCAGGGTGCTGTTGTACTTGATATCTATATGCCAGCAATGAATGGCATGGAAGTATTAGAGCGCATTAAACAAATTGACTCTCGTATCCCCGTTATCATGATCACAGGACATGGCGATATACCGTTAGCAGTAGAAGCGGTAAAAAAAGGCGCTTATGATTTTATTGAAAAACCGATTAATCCACCTGTTTTCTTAGAGTTAGTGGCGAAGGCACACAAAGAGCGTCAATCCATTCTTTCGCTTAGGAATGCGGTAATAAGTACCACACAAGAGCGATTAGTGGGAGACAGTGCGCAAATCACCGCGATTAGAGAGCAAGTACAACAAATTGCCGATATCGATAAAGATTTAATGATAGAAGGGGAAATGGGAACAGGGCGTCATCTTCTTGCTCAGCTATTGCATGAATTAAGCCCGCATAGTGATAAAGCTATCCAAACAGTCGATTGCCAAAATTTATCGGATATCAAACAGGTTATTGCTCAAATTGAAGCGGATGAAGTAGGAACGCTGATTTTACGTTCTCCATATGATTTATCATCTGAGGCACAACGCTGGTTAAGTTCTTATCTATTAGATATGGAACGCCAAGGAAAGCGCCACTTTAGAACGATTGCGATTTTAGAAAATAATACACAGCAACTGGTAACAGAAGGACGATTAATCCCTGAATTCTATTACTATTTTTCACAAATCACTTTTTCACTGCCTCCGTTAAGTGCCAGACGCCCAGACATTATTCCGTTATTTAGGGCTTTCTTACGACAAAGTGCACAGAGGCTCGGTATTGCGGTACCGAAAATTGATCGTAATTATCTCGATATTTTAAAGCGTTACGATTGGCCGGGTAATATTCGTGAGTTACGAAATGTTGCTGAATTATATGCGGTAGGCATTGTGAAAATGGTTGATAGTGAACAACATCGCGCCATTATTCCACCTGAAGGCCCTTTGGATAATCTTGTGGATGAATATGAGCGTCGATTAATCGAAGATGCGTTATATTTATTTGCGGGACGTGTTAGTGATGTGGCGGATTATTTGGGTATTCCACGTAAAAAGCTGTATTTACGAATGAAAAAACATGATCTCGATAAAGATAGCTATAAACCAAAAGTTTGATTTACCCACTATTCAATAACAAAGAAGCGCCATACTGGCGCTCTTTCACAGTTTTCTTTTGTTGTTATTATATTTAATATTTTATATTAAGTTTATTTTGCCTTTTATTTTACCTGTAATCGTAAAAAGATAGAATTTATCATTTTTTATATTTTAATAGGTCTTGTTGTGGATAAAAACTCTGTTATTTTTTTATTCAATATTTACACCTTTTGCGTGTCAAAATAGTGAGCTGTTTTAAATTTATTTTTCTTAAAATCTTATTAATAGCTAAATATAAAAATTGGGTGTCTTTATTTGACGTTAATAATGGTATTTTTTATATAACAGTTACGAGATATTATTGTTATTGCTCCATAATTGACTATATTAAAAAGAATGCTCTTTAAAGGAGTATCATATTTAATTTGTATTTATAATTTATTTTTAATTCTTGTTGAGAACAAATTAACGATATTTAAATATGTTGTCATAATTAGATTATCTTATTTCTAATTAAATTAAAGAATATAATATAATTTCTCAATTGAGATGAATCCTAAGTGTTTTTGTATATATGCTGGCTTTATCGTGTCAGCAAGATATTATTTTCTATATTTTGATATTTTTTCGTTATAAAAAACTTATTATTTTTATTTGTTTGGTTTTTATATTCATTTTACTTGCTATGAGTGTTAATGATGGCGGCTTTATTTTTTATTAAGTAATAATATCTAATCTATATGTAATTTTAGTTTAAAATACTTTAATTGCTCATCTAAAGAATTGTTTCATTTGATAACTATCCTCTTATTATACTAATAATATCATTTTTTGACTTTTGACTTATTTTACGCCTTTTGCGAGTATTTCATTGCAAAACAAGTAAAGAAATATTATTTAAATTGTTTCTTTTCTTTAATTTCTTACTCTTACTTTCTGATTAAAATTTATTAATTATTTATATGTCAAATTAAGGTGTTTTTATTAATTAAGAAACTTAATTTCTAAAATATTTAAAAATGACGTTTAAAAAGTTAATAAGGTTAACTTATTCCGTAAATTAATTTGAATATGAATGCATAAAGGACACATTCGTAGAATATCCCCTATTTTGGTTTTATATGGATCTGTGAAGTTTAAAGAAGTTTAAATTGTAGAAGGGCGATGTATTTATTATTTATCGCTTATTTAGTCAGAAGCCAAGAAATATCACTATCTTTATTGTATATAAAGGAAATTTTATGAAATTTACTAAATTAGCTTTAGGTGTTGCGTTATCTTTAGTTGTTGCTGCTCCTAGCTTTGCAGCAGATCCAGCGGAAAGCCGTGAAGGTAAAGTGCGTTTTACTGGCTTTATCAATGATGTTCCTTGTTCAATCGATGATAAAAGTTTAGATCAAACTGTTAAGTTTGGTGAAATCGCATTGCATGAACTGACTAGCAATAAATTCCGTTCAGATAGCGAAAACTTCGATATTATTCTGAAAAACTGCTCAACTGAAACTTACAAAACTGCAAAAGTATCATTCACTGGTGCAACCGTAAGTGGTTTTGACGGTTATACTGGCGAATTACTGGGCTTAGGTGGCAAAGTACAAAATGCAGGTATCGTTATCACTGACCGTGGTAATAATCCAATTACTTTTGGTCAAGGTTTCCCAGTAGCAGGTCACGCTTTAAATAATGGTGACGGCTCTCTCACAACATTGCAGTTCTCAGCTTACGTGAAAGGTAATGAAGCTGTTGATAAGAAAGCAACAACGGGTTCTTTCGACACAGTAGCTAACTTCAAAGTTATCTACGAATAATTGTTGTTTTTTTTATAAGATGTGTGGCGCTTAGGCGCCATGCATCTCATCAATATTGTCTTCTGTTAATAATGCTGAGGATGGCATAGCAAAATGAAAAGCATGAAAATAAATACGATCACAAAAGTAATGCTTTTATTCTTTGTTCCTTTTTCGTTGCCTATTTTTGCAGAAGAAGCTGTAGATTTTAATACCGATTTCTTAACAGACAAAGGTATTGAAAATACTGACTTTACTAAATTCTCTTACGCAAATTATATTCAACCAGGCACTCATTTACTGGCAACTGACGTTAATAAACAAAGAGTAAGAAACGAAGAGCCTATTTTATTTTTTTCCCCAGATTACAACGCAGAGTTATCTATTCCTTGTATCACCCCAGAGGTTTACCCCATTTTAGGTTTAAAATCTGAATGGGAAAAAAAAGTCACTTGGTTAACAACGAATAATACCCAGTGTCTTGATTTCTGCTCCGTGCCAAATATGAATGCTGTGGGTGATCTCTACACCGGTATTTTAAGTATCAGCATTCCTCAAGCCTTTATGGAATATCAAGATCCAAGTTGGGATCCGCCATCACGTTGGGATGATGGTATTGCGGGATCCTTTCTTGATTACAATATGAGTAATCGCCTTATTCGATATGAAAACAACGATAAAAGGACCGAAACGGGAACCAATATTAGTGGTGTAATGGGCATTAATATGGGCGCTTGGCGTTTTCGTTCAGATTGGCAAGCCTCTGGCGGTAATTTAAATAGCAACGATAAATCATGGCGTTGGAACCAGCTTTATATTTTCCGAGCTATTCGATCTTTAGGTGCAAAATTAACGTTAGGTGAACAATATCTCTCATCAGAGCTTTTTGATAGCTTCCGTTATCTTGGTGCTTCATTAGAAAGTGATAACGCGATGATCCCGCCTCGTTTACAGGGCTATGCACCTGAAATTGCGGGAGTTGCAAGAACGAACGCCACGGTTATTGTGCGTCAAGATGGTCGTATTGTTTATCAAAATGAAGTAAGTCCAGGGCCGTTTCGAATTCAAGATGTCAACACATTTGGGGGCGGTACCTTAGATGTTTCTATTGAAGAACAAGATGGTTCTGTTCAAACATTTAAAGTAGAAACCTCGCGTTTAGGTACACTGACAAGACCTGGCCAGTTTTTGTATAAGTTGGTGATGGGTAAGCCAACTAAAAATGAACATGACACTGAAGGTCCTGCATTTTCATTAGGCTCCTTTTCATGGGGGGCAGCGAATAACACCACGATTTATGGCGGATTATTAGCCTCAACTGAATATCAAAATATTGCTTTAGGTCTAGGGCAAGACTTAGCGCCATTTGGGGTGCTTTCTTTTAATATTTCGGCTTCGCGTGCTGAGATGGGCAATAATTTTGATGATAAGACACTATCTGGTACTTCTTATAACGTTACTTATTCGAAACAATTTGATCAAATAAATAGCCAGATTACGTTTGCGGGTTATCGCTTCTCTCAACGAGACTATTTAAGTATGACTCAATTTTTAGATGGTCGTTATCGTGGGCTTCATATTGACAGTGGTAAAGAGCTTTATACCGCCATCTTTGGTACAGCTTTCCCTGATTACAATATCAATACGTATTTAAACTATTCTCGCCAAACCTATTGGAATCGACCTTCAACTGATAACTACAGTTTTACGGTTTCTAGTTATTTTGATTGGGCTAATTTTAAAAATTTATCCATTAACTTATCCGCGTATAAAGTGGAATCTAGCCATAATAATGACGAAGGGGTTTATGTGTCATTAGGTGTACCGCTAGAGCGTAATGATGCCAATATGAGTTATTCGGGATCATTTAATCGCAATAATACGAGTAATTCTGTTAACTATTATGAGCGACTGAATGAAAGAAGTACCTATAACTTATCTGCGGGTACGTGGGATAGCGATAAAGTGAATCTGTCAGGTTTCTATAATTACGACGGTAATTTAGCAAAACTGACGACAAGTGGAACTTATACCCAAAATAATCAAAGCGCTTTATCGATGCAATTAATGGGTGGGATAACGCTAACCCCAGAAGGGGGAGCATTGCACCGAGTCACTTCAATGGGAAATTCACGCATATTGGTTGATACCAATAATGTTGAAGATATTCCGATTAAAACAGGTTTAACACCAATTGAAACTAACCGTCACGGTAAAGCAGTTTTAATGGGTGTGCAAAACTATTCTCGTAGCCATATTACGATTGATATCAATAATCTTCCTGAAAATGCTGATGCTGTTCAATCATCCCAATACGCTACCTTGACAGAAGGGGCGATCGGTTACCGTAAATTTAACGTGATTGAAGGTGAGAAAGTCTTAGCGGTGATCACGATGGCTGATAAGAAACATCCTCCTTTTGGCGCCAGTGTTTATAACAAAGATAAATTAGAAGTCGGCATTATTTCAGATGATGGTTTTGTTTATTTATCAGGTGTAAAAGCAGGTGAAACATTAGATCTTGCTTGGAATGGCGAAACTTGCCAATTCCAATTACCTCAAGTGCTAGAAAATAATTTAAGCAACATGTTGTTGCTTCCTTGTAAGTAATTAAATTTAAGTCAACGGTGAATGAAATGAAATATATCAATACAAAAACATTGGGCGCTATCGTTATACTTTGCCTTTTTTCTCAATCCGCTTATTCCGCTATCGCATTAGATAGAACTCGTGTTTTATATAATGAAGGTGAGCGCTCAGTCAGTATGGTTTTAGAAAATGAAAATGAATCTAAACCTTATTTAGCACAGTCTTGGCTTGAGAATAGTAAAGATGAAAAAATCAATTCTCCTTTTGTGGTAACACCGCCAGTTCAGCGTATCGAAGCCGGTAGCAAAAGCCAAATTAAAATACAGGCATTACCAGCAACAAATATGTTGCCCACAGACAGAGAAAGTATTTATTACCTTAATGTTCGTGAAATTCCACCTCGTAGTGATTCTCCTAATGTTTTACAGATTGCATTGCAGACAAAAATTAAAGTGTTTTATCGACCAAAAAGCATTGTTGCACCAAGCCGTTTAGAGGCTAATCCAATGGAAAAAGACATTGTGATTGAAAAACAAAGTGACCATTACAATGTGAAAAATCCGTCGCCTTATTACTTAACCATTACCAAAGTCAGAAAGAACAATACGGAAGTAAAAGACTTTGAAGCGGTGATGATTGAACCTTTTGGTCAACGTTCACTGGGAACAAAAGTGGGTGATTTAGGTACGACACCTACCCTTGAATATCTCAATGATTTTGGTGGGCTGGTTGACTTAACATTCCAATGTCGTGGAGATATTTGTTCAGCAAATATCAAAGATAAGAAGGCGTAATATTATGCTTATATTCCGAGGTGTAATACTTTTTCTTTGTATGAGTTTTCTCGCTCCTTCTGTATGGGCTGTTTCTGGCTTTTTAAGAGTGACTGTGAGCGGGAGTGTGGAGTCACGCCCTTGCAAGATTAACGATGGTAAACCTATTGAAGTGAACTTTAATGATGTGATGACCACAAGAATAGAAAACGAAAATTATAAACAAAAAATGGATTACACCTTGGATTGTAAAACAACAGGTGACCCAAGTATGTCACTGAAATTTACTGGTGACGGCGCTGGGTTTGATACGCGTTATTTAAAAACAAGCGTGACAGATTTAGGGGTGTTATTTAAAACCGCTGACACCAATGTTTATATGACAGAGCCGTTTAAGTTTAACTATCAAACTCGACCTGAGCTTTATGCTGTACTCGTGAAAAAAAGTGGCGCCGCGCTACCAACTGGCTCCTTTACGGCGACTGCAACTATGCAGGTTTATTACAACTAACGGAGGAATAAACAGTATGCGTTATTATCCATTCCTCACGATGTTATTTTTATTTTCAATATCATCTTCACCTAGTCTAGCGAAAGATAATGAGACACAGGTGCTGATTAAAGGTAATTTATTAACGCCACCACCTTGCAAAGTGAATGACGGTAATATGATTGAGGTGAATTTTGGTCCTGTGGCGATAAAAACAATTAAAGGCTATGACCAAAAAAGAGAAATTAATTACCAAATTACCTGTGAAGAAAATTTAAATAACTGGAATATGTATTTATCAATTGATGGTAATAAAAGTAGCTTCGATCCTAATGGGCTGAGAACCAATATTAATGAGTTAACCGTAAAATTTATGATGGGTGATTCCATTATTGATTTAAATAAAAAGTATTCGGTTAATTTAAATAACCCTGAAAAAATTTGGGCAGTATTGGTGAAAAAAGAAAATAGTGAACTGGTACCAGGTAATTTTACCGCGGGTGGCACCTTGTTTGTGGAGTACCAATAATGAATAAATCAATGTTATCTGGTTGTATTATTGGTGGTTGTTTATTGTTTTCATCTTCTATCTTTGCGGCTGAAAATCTTAATATCTTTGGTTCATTAATTATCGCACCTTGCAAAGTTCTACCTGAACACTCTCAGGTTGATGTGGTATTTGATGAAATTCGCTTAGATGATATTTATAAAAGTTATTTTGAATTCGAGAAAAAGGATTTCAAAATTACTTTATCAGAGTGCGATATCTCTATTGCCAAGCAAGTGAAAATAAAATTTGAAGGGGCAACTCATAATGAACTTGCCGGATTATTAGCATTAGACGATAACGCTAATAATCCTGATTTAGGAATACAAATTACGACTAAAGAAGGAGTCCCTATTAAATTAGGGGATTACACTAGCTTATATAATATTCCTAATAATGGCATTTTTGAGCTTAATTTTATTGCTTATTTGCAAGCGACAGCAAAAGCGATCGCAGATAAATCAATTAAGCCGGGGCATTTTTCTGCTACTGCCGTGTTTTCTTTGAAATATGAGTAAAAGATAATGAAAAAAATACAGCAAATTTTAAAGTTATTAATTGTACTATGCAGTTTTTCTCTATTTAGTGTACAAGCAGGTTATTTTACTTATATTACTAAATCAGGTCCTTCTCCAGAAATTAAAGGTAATATTCGTTATGACTATGTGTTGGAATATTGGACGGAAATGGGATTTACGCCAAACCCTTGTAAAAGTTTAGGTTTGAGTGGTCGGTGTTATATTCAATTAAACCACTTCCACTCAAAACCTGATAAAGGAGGAACGGGTACTGAGCATCGAGCGAGATGGCGGTGTGATGTAGATTTACAACATTTAAGCTCTATGGCTGAAATACGCGATGTGGCTGTTAATCAATGCGGGTTGACTTTCCCTTATGTGAATTATAGTACTCATGCTGGATCTGTTACTGTTGATGAATGTATTGCTTTTTTTATGACGAGTAGTGCAACGGGAGGAAGTGGAAGAATGGTACCTGGTGGCGTATGTGGTATTGCTCCACCGCCTGAAGGTAAATGTGCATTTGTTTCTAATAATCTTACTATTTCACATGGTGTACTTGATGTGACACAAGTTGATGGTAATGAGGCGGAAGAACAATTTGCGCTCACTTGTAATGAAACTATGCCAGTAAAAATTACTAGTTCGATGGAAGATCATTTTTTAAACTTAAAACCAGATGGTAGCATCCGCTCTTTTTTAACGTTAAATGGTTCACCTGCATCAATTGGTACACAAGTTAACGCAATAATGAATGAATACACCTATGTAAGAGTGAAGTCAAAACTTCAAACTAATGGCACTCCTTCATTAGGTAACTTTAGTGGTGCTACGACATTGGTATTATCAATACCTTAATAAAATTAGAAGAGTCAATAATGACCTAGATTTGATAGCGTTTTTCGTTGACTTACCCGCACATTATTGTGCGGGTTTTTTTATGTGGTTAATTTGAAAAGCGGTTTATAACATTATCGGTTCGATAACTAATTCGCTCTTATTGGTATCTAATTTTAACTTTTGGGATTCAGTGACTTTTAATAGTGCGGAACCTAAATTGACTAACATCGGTAAGCGCATTTCAGCCGCGATAATGGCGCTGTGAGAGAGACTATCACCTTTTGCTAAAGCAATACCGACCAATTGACTATCAACTAATTGAATTAATGTGGAAGGGAAAAGCTCTTTTGCGACCAAAATAGCGGGTTGTGAAGGGGTAAAGCTTGGGCGAGTTTTATCTTGTAAATGGTAAAGCACTTGATTACGTAGATCACGAAGATCGAGTTCACGCGCGCGTAAATAGGGATCGGTAAGTGCGCAATACATCTGTGTTCTTTCTTGCATTTCATCCGACCAACTTTGCTGGGCACTGATCTTCTCTGTTTTGATGCGATCTATCACGCTTGTTATTAACTCATCATCATCTAACATCATGATATGACCGTTAAAAATAGCACCAATATGCTCACCTAATTTTTGGCTAGCTTTATTGGCACTCTGTTTTAGTGCTTTTAGCGTACTCTTTATTGCAAAATTAAGTTTGCCAATTTGAGCATCAATATCAATCGGTTCTGATAAGTTTTCGACGGGTGAGAGCTCTATTTCATGCCAAACAAAAGCAGGTGCTTTAATTTGAGATACAGGGGCTAAAATACCGTTTAATGTTATGGTATTAGAATCAGAAGGTAGCTCTTCACCAAAGCCATTTCGGGCAAGTTCAAGAAAAGCCGCAATCGCCTCATTTTCTTGTTCACCAGAGGCAATTAGCGTTATCTCATCGCCTTGGCGAATTTGTATTAATGAAAGCTGATTTAAACTGAGAGGATTAATACGTCTATCCCCTTTAACTAATTGATAATCAGCTTGAAAAGTAGAAAGCACCTCAACTAAAGTTGCCGCCGGTCTTACGTGTAAACCATGAGGATTACGAACTACCCAACTTGCCTCTTTACCATGAATTTTGACAGGGGCATTAATATCATTTTTAGGTTGAACGAAATTTTCACCAAGTTGGATTTTCTTTGGATATAAAGAATTTGAAGCTTCTTCAATCACTTTTTCTAGTGATGCCCCTGAAGATGCCGCTACAACTGCTGCAAGTGTACCTTCAACTAAAGGTGCTGAGCAGAGAGTGACTTTCTCAGCTAGCTCGGGATCAAGTAACTCAATCGCAGTTTCTGCACTTAAGATTGCACTGCCTAAATCCATCATCACAACAATAGATTGTGCTTGTGATAGCGATTCTATCGCCGTCATAATTTTAACGGCATCAGTACCAATCGCATGTTCTTCATCGTTGATACCTGCGGCAACCGCAAGTTGGCAATGAGTCGGATTAAGCATCTGACTGGCAAGTTCTGCCACACCATCAGCGAGATGTTTACTATGAGAAACAATAACAATATTTATCATGGTAGACCTTTATTGGTTGCTTGTATTGGTTGCTTGGTCAGTTATGCATTAATACTATTAGCAAGGGCTTGTATCATCAGTACCACAGAAGCACTGCCAGGATCTTTATGTCCGATACTGCGCTCACCTAAGTAACTTGCTCGCCCTTTTCGAGCTTGCATCGCAATGGTGTTTTCAGCGGCTTTTTCAGCGACAACTTGTGCTTGAGAGAGGGCTTCTTTGATAGAAAGGTTTTGTTCATTAGCGTGTTTTAATGACTCAACCACAGGCCACCAAACATCACACATGGTTTTGTCATTTGGCTCTGCTTTTCCTCGGCTTACAATGCCTTCTACACCTTCTGTTACCATTTCAACAAGTTGATTTAGTTCTAGGTTTTGCAATGAAGCTGTAGGTTTGGCTGCACGAATAAAGAAGGTACCAAATAAAGGACCACTTGCACCGCCAATATTTGAAAGCAATGTCATGCCCGTAGTTTTGAGGATAGTGCCAATATCTTGTCCTGCAAACTCAGGTAGTTTTTCCTGCACTTTTCTAAAGCCACGGTTCATATTTAAACCGTGGTCAGCATCACCAATTTCACGATCTAAATCCGTTAAATAATCACTATTTTGTTCAAACAGTAGTGCACATTGTTGTAACCAAAGAATAATTTGAGCGTGAGTTAAAGCCATTTTGTGTTCCTTTTCTTGTTATTAAAGACTTATTTCACCATCGCAGGTGTATTCACAGGGGCATCCCATAAGGTAAGTAACTCGTTATCAACTTTTAATAACGTAATTGAGATCCCTGACATATCAAGCGAAGTACAATAAGAACCAATTAAAGAACGTTCGATGGTTAAGCCAAATTTTTCACAGCATTGAGTTAAACGGTTATAAACACCATAAAGTTCAGATTGTGGTGTGGCACCAAGGTTATTAACTAAAACAATGACGCGATCGCCAGATTTTAAAGGCTGTTTTTCCTGATTTTCCTCGATCCAAGTGCCGCTTTCACGATCCCAATTGCGGATCACTCGTTGATAGTGACCATTCTCAATCAAGGTATTAAACATGGCATCAACAGTATCATTGAGAGAGGTAAATTTACGACGGTCAATACCTGGTTCGCCGTGAATACCGACACCAAACTCCATTTCATTTTCAGGTAAAGTAAAAGAAGGTTTTCCTGCGGCTGGAACGGTACAAGCTTCCAAGGCAATGCCGATAGAAAAACCATTGTTATTAATGTGATGACCTAATTTAACCAGTTCATCAAGAGAGTCGCCTCTTTCAGCTGCCGCACCCAGTAGTTTTTCTATTAAAACGGTATTGGCAACACCACGGCGTCCTGCGGTATATAAGCTATCTTTTACCGCCACGTCATCATCAACTAATACCGTTGCAATTTTTACACCATCGTCATGAAGCAGTTCTGTCGCTGTTTCAAAGTTAAGCACATCACCGGTGTAGTTTTTCACGATCATTAAAACGCCTTCACCACTATCAATCTCTTTGGCACAGTCATACATTTTATCAGGTGTTGGTGACGTAAATATTTCACCAGGACATGCACCATCAAGCATTCCTTTACCGACAAAACCTGCATGCATGGGTTCATGTCCGCTACCACCGCCAGACAATAGAGCAACTTTACCTTTTACTGGAGCATCTTTTCGCGTGACATAAAAAGAGGAGGGATGAAGTTTGATTTCAGGATGGGCTTTAGCAAAGCCTTGTAGTTGTTCAGATAACACATCATCAACTCGATTAATCAGCTTTTTCATCTTAAATGCTCCATTTGAAATTTGTGTTTAGTCTTCAAACCAGAAATGAGGTTTCTGGTTTAGGGGCTGACACATTATTTATTAAAGGATTGGTAAACACGGCATCAATAGGCGATGTTTGTTTTATTTAAAACATAAGAATTATTTTTATTTAGCTTAAAAATGAATCTACATCATTTATCTTTCTATAAGAATAGGTTAGTCAAATAACCTGTCAGAATGGGAGCAAGATCATAAAAATAAATGAAAAAAAGAGTGTCTGTTCGAGATGATTACATGCCTTGCAAAAGAGTAAGTGCTTTCTCTCGTTGCTCTGGAGAAAGATTTTTGATCACGTCTAATAACAACGTATCTTTGTTTTTTGCACTTGGCATAAGGGTGTGACTAAACGTGAGGTTTAAAACAAAGGTATGTCCGCATTCAGGATCACGACAAGCACAATAGAGATCAGATAACTCTTTGTGTTTACGATTACTTTTCTTTATAAGCGCTTTTTCGCCACATTCAGGACAATAAATAGTTAGGACACGCATGTTATTTTTCTCTTTATTATCAGTTCTATTATGCTTTCTATATTAGCTTAAATTTGTATTATAACCAGTCTTATTATTGTTTTTTGATGTAAATAATTGTTTTGAAGCGATTTAAAGGTGCTAAAAACAAATAAAATTGTTTTAAGTGGGTGGGTTAGTTCGGTTATTGTCGGATAAACACACATAACCGATGTTAACCGAACAAACTTACTAGCCTAAAATACAAAGTTTGTAGATAATGGCTTCACGTTAAATCATACGGAGATGAGCAACATATTGAATTTATTGTTTATTTTTTCTGTTGTTTTTCAGTGTGAGTAGAAGGCAATAGACAAGGATGTCTATTACAAGTTAACAAGGAAGTGAGTAAAAATACTTTTCAATAGTTGAGGGCTGGGTGTGAAAGGATTTCGCATAGCGTTCAAGTGAAAAGTGTTAAAAGCTGATCTTTATAATAAAAGTCGATGAAATAAGTTTTGTCTCGAATGACTAAGGAGTTAGGTCATGTTCAACACACAAGCGTTATATGCATGGATTGCACTCATGGCGTTTAGTTTGGGTTGGATTGCTCAAGGATGGCATCGAGACAATATGACGTTAGAACAACGGATGTTAATAACGGCAATCGAAGATCAGGTGAGCATGGATGCTAGCCCTGATCTTCAACTTTTTTCTTCTTTTTTTGGCGATAAATCACTAGAACACGCTTCTTCACTTCGGTTTTCTCCGTCATATCAAGAGATGGTGAAATTGAGTTTAAATAATCAGTGTGCCAATGCTGACTTTATTACTGTGTTTAATAATACACAATGTGAAGTTGGTGGCGATTTAATTAACTGATAATTAATAGATTTATTCTATTTTTGTCATGTCTTTATTGTTATTTATTCACCCTCATCAAGCCTAAATACGCTGACGCCCTTTAGGGCTAATAAGTTGGCCTTGTATGTCCGCGATACCAATATGTGCTATACAGCCTGCATTAAACTGTAAATAGTCATCTTCGATACCATCAGAAAAAATAACCCCATTTTCAGGCATTAAAGATTCTAATTGTAAAGGTGAATCAGGCTCAATTGTTCCAAAGGTTAGAGCTACGCCTGTTGTTCGACTTGGAAAAGGTTCTCTCACACTAAATTGCAGCTTTTTGTCACCCCAGCTAAATCCTTGTAACAGGGGATGTGATGCTTCTCCTGTGATTGCCATCGCGCCAGCGAGAATAGATTGAAACCAACCTGTCGAGCCAAGTCCCGTAGACACAATAATTCCTGATGAAGATTGTGCTTCTTGAGCACCACTCCATTGTAAAATATAGCGTGCAGACGTGTGGCTTTTGGGACCAATAAATAGATCATTAACGGCTAACAGTGATTGACCATCATTGGTTGTCGCTTGTGCAAAGGTCACGGATTTAAACGGCATTTTCTGATTAATGGTATTAATCACCGTCTCTTTTAATTCACCTATTTCAAAAGGAAGTAATTTGCCATCCCACCTTGAAGGATCGGGATTGATGGCAATAATAGGCTGTCCATTAAGGTATTTCAGTGTATTGGCGACCAGCCCATCTTGACCAATCACCACCACAATATCGTGGGGTGAGAATTGATAGCTAGGCAATAAGTTTCTTTCTAATAGCTGAAAACGTCCCAATGATTTTAAAACCAGTTCAGCTTCTGTTAGTTGCTTTTGATATAAATTGTGTTCGTTGAGGTAATCCGTTACCTCAACATTGTTGTGTTCTAAATAGAATTTGGCTTGTGACCACGTATTAAAACGCTCAATTAATTCCTGTAAGCGGCTTTTTCTCATCACCAGCACAAAGCGAAAATCTTCGTTACGTTGCATTATTTACTCCCTTTTTTCATAAATTGGCTAAATAAATCAGGAGTGATATTTAACTCACCAATTTTCCCTGAATTCAGCGCTAAGGTTTCAAATGCCATTGCCATTAATTGCTGAGAGTCCATTTTTGCTAGTGCCATGGCTTTTAGGTTTTCAACTGGCAGTTCACGATAAGCACGCATGGTCGCTTCAATAGCATAAGCATCAGCTTCTGATTGTGTTCGCTGATTTTCAGCACTTAACGCGACCAGTTCTTTACGTTTTGCTTCAGCATTTACTTTGGCTTCAAGGCGCTCTTTTTCAATCTCCGCTTGTTCCCGTAATAATGTGCGTTCGTTTTCTAAACGTGCTTCTTCAATTTCTTGTCGTTTACGTTGAACAGATAAGTCGGTTTCCAATTCAGCCTCTTTAATGGTGCGTTCTTGTTCTACCGAGAATTTACGACGAGCATAAATGGCATCGTCGGCTTCTTTCAGTAAGGATTCTCTTGCTTCGGCTTCGAGTGCTTTTAAGGTTTCTGGTGATGGAGTGATTGCTGCAATAGAGACATCTAAAATCGCAATACCTAATGCATCTAATGATGGGTGTTCAATTAATTGTTCCATCACCAAAGTAACTAATGATTGGCTAAGTAATAACGCTTCTCTAAGTGGTGTACTTTGGATCTTTGCTTGGATTAAGGTTTGTGCAATACGCACAACGCGATCACTGAGTTTTAGTGGATCTTCTGATGCATAAGATTTGCCGTTTTTGCTCAAGTTAAAATTGAGCACTTCTGCGGCTTTTTCAGGTGTTTTGACCTGAAATGAAATTTGTCCTTGAATGCGTAAGCCTTGAAAGTCCAAGGTTTGAAAGTTGAAAATAAACGGCGCTTCTTGGGCGTTTAAAGGTAGTGCGGCAATAGAGGTTGTGGCTGAGTTATACCAAAAACTCAATCCTTTACCTTGCTGGCGAATTTTGCCGTTTACCGATTTAATAATGAAAGTTGATGAGTCTGCTTTGAAATAATTTAAGTTAAACATAGGATATCTCCAATTAGTGTCCTTATGACAATAACTTGATTGTGTCCTATCGACACTATGCTTGTCAACTGATTTAGTGTCTTTATGACAAAATTTGATTTTTTGCTGTTTAGGCTTAAAATAGTTTCATCGTTTTCTAATAAAGCTTACGCCATGAATGAACAAGATTTTTTAGCCAGTTATAACCGCCGTGATTTCCTATCCCCACTGATTACTGTTGATGCGGTACTGTTTACTTATCATGAAGAGCAGTTAAAAGTATTGTTAGTGAAAAGAGGAGAGCATCCTGAAAAAGGAAAATGGGGTTTACCTAGTGGATTTGTCGATGAAGTTCAGGACAAATGCCTTGAAGATACTGTGCTAAGAAAATTAAAAGAGAAAACGGGTGTGATCCCTCCTTATATTGAGCAACTTTGTTCCGTGGGAAATAACCAGCGTGATGTAAGAGGTTGGTCTGTGACGGTCTGTTATACCGCGTTGATTGCACATCAAGTGTGTGAAGCACATATTGATTCCGTGGATTCGGTAATGTGGTGTCCTATTGATGAGATTGCACAACAACGCTTAGCTTTTGATCACCATGAATTAATTACACAAGCAAGAGAGCGATTAAAGCAAAAATCACTCTATTCGATTGTTCCCGGATTTGCATTGCCAGAAGTTTTTACCTTGCCAGAGTTGCAACATGTTCATGAAATTCTGATTGGTAAAGAGATCCAGAAAAAATCCTTTAGACGACGCATCGAACAAGCCGATTTATTGATTGATACAGGAGAAAAACGGGCAGAGAGAGGACGCCCTGCAAGTCTGTATCGACTTAAAGAGGCGTCTGCGGATTATCGTTTTATTCGAAATCTTGAGTTTTAATTCTTAAGTTGTTTTACAAAGTAATGAGCGCCATCTCGAATGGCGTCATCAGCCACTTTCATCATGCGTGAGTAGTGTAAAAAGGCATGTAATGTGCCTGGATACATTTTATATTCACAAGGTGATTGATGTGCTTCAAGGGTTTTAAAGAGAGTCACGCTATCATCAATAAGTGGGTCGTATTGTGCGCTGGCGATAAAGCAAGGGGGAATATCTTGCGTTAAATCGTTATTAAATAAGCAATAATAAGGTGCATCACGATTGCCTAACGCGGTTAAATAGGCATTATCATATTCTTCTAGATCTTGCTGGCGCAACCCATCCCATTCACCACCATAAAGCCGACGGCTAGTGGAATCACGTAAACCGTATAATCCATACCATAATAAAGCTGCACTTACCTTGCCACAGTGGATTTGTTTGTCGCGTAACCACAGTACAGTAGCAAGCGATAACATGGCTCCCGCAGAATCGCCTGCAAAACCAATGTGTTGAGTGTTAATACCGTAGTGTTCAGCATGTTGATTATAAAACTGGCAGACTTGCGCTGATTCATCAATCGCTTGTGGATAATGTGCTTCTGGTGATAGTGAGTAATCAATACCAATCACTGCACAACCTGTATAAGACGCGAGTAAACGCATAATGCGATCGTGGGTATCTAAATTCCCTAAAATAAAGCCCCCGCCATGAAGATAATAGAGTGTTGCGGATGTTTTTTCTGTGGGTTGATAAAGGCGTGTTAGAACCTCGCCATAAGACGTGCTAACGGAAATATCTTGAATGCTAAACATTTCGGGTGCATCTGCATTCCAATAACGTCTGTCTTGATTGTAAGCAAGGCGCATAGAAGGGTAGTCATTACTTTCTGGCGCAGGTTGCGGATTATCTGCATAAAATTGCATAACTTGCTGCATTTCTGGCGAAATAAGTTCTAGTACATTGATTTTATTTTTAGTTTTCATTAGCCCCTCCAATTATCACTTCTCGGTATTGTAAATACTGGGGCTTAATAAACTGGGATCTTGATATCCAATATTGAACGTTAGCGCTAAATAGCAAGGGTGAGACGTGAATATGTGATCTGACTTTGATTTAAATAGGACGGCTGAAATATGATTAATTACACAGTTTTTCTTAACTAAATATTTAATTGAGAATAGAAATGATAATGAGATATATTATTGTGTCTTTATATTTAATCTTATTTCAGAAAAGAAAAATGAAAATAAAATTAGCTATTTTAAGTTTACTTTGCAGCACCATTTTATTAAATGGATGTGCTATTCAATCAACACAGTCGGATGTGCAATTATTGAAAGCAAAATTAGCCGATGAACCAGAGAAAATAACTCAGAGTGAAATAAATGAGTCAAATCTTACGGTTAAAAATCACCCTAAGAATTTATTACGAGTATTTCCTAATTATCCTGCAAAAGCGTATTCTCAAGGCATTGAGGGAGCGTTAAATATAAAATTTGATATTGATGAAAATGGATATGTGCAAAATATTAGGATGTTAGATTCCCCTTTAGTGGAGGTTTTTGGTTTATCGACTATTCGAGCTATGGAAAAATGGCGTTATGAGTCAGGAAAACCGACAAAAGATTTAAATTTAACAATGGAATTTAAACGTTGATTTAAAAATAGCTTATAGCAAAGAGAATAACCCACGATAAATTAAATGGATTATTCTCTCTTTATCGTTAATTTGAGACTAATTGCACCACAACCAGTCGTCCGCCTTCTTCTGTTGATAACACAAATTGCAACCCATCTGTTAGCGCAATTTTATCGCCAATGGCTATCTGTTTTTTCTCTGGCAATACCATCAATCCCTCAATACGTTCATTCACCAGCCACCATGTTGAATTGTGAAAAACGAAATAACCGACACGTTTTTTCTGTTCATCAGTAGTGCGTTCATTGGGCGCAATAAGGCGATTAACATGCCAAGGAAAGAGTGATTGATTACTCCATACCATTAAGCGGTGATCGTCAGGTCTGAAACTGCCTGCCTTACGTGAAGAGTAGAGATTTAAAATCGGCAATTGACCTTTATAAGGCGTATGGCAATAAGGACAAACGGGCTGTGTTTTTCCAGAAAAAACATACCATTGCTGTTCACAATCTTTATTTTGACAAGGCTGAACTAAATCTACCGTTTTGACTAAAGCCGTCTCCCATTCATCTGCGGTAGGGCGTTGTGAAGGATCGTGTAATCCCGTGATAAACGCTCTTTCAAAAAGAGGCGTAAGGTAAGGCCCCATAATGGTATAAGGGATTTTTTGGGGATCAGCCCAAGGTAGCGATGACGGTTTTACCTGATTAAGTTTTACCGCATTGCTACGATCAGTTGGGTGCTCAATAAATAATGCTTTTTCACCCATAGAGAGCGTTTCATCACGCATTTCATCGTCAAGATCGTGAATTTTACCGCCCCGTAATGGGTGACGATAAAACAGATACATATAGATTAATACCGCAAGTGCGTGTCTATCTGTCGTGATGCTTGGCAAAATACGGTTAGGATCTTCTTTCGGTAAATGGCTGGTTTTTACTACTTCAGGCGCGATAAAGTCAGGGGTTCCCACCACATCAGGCGGATATTTACCGGGAACCACTAAACCGTCAATATCAATCACACAGGCATGGCCTTGCTCAGGATCGATAAGGACGTTTTTATAGCTTAAATCACTGTGGCATAAGCCTGCTGCATGCATTCGTCGTACTGCACGAGAGAGCAATAAACAGACTTTAAGGTAATTTAATAGATTGCCTCTTTCACGAGGATCGAGAAATTTATTTTGGTTATTGGCACTTGCAAACCATTTACCTTCTTTTTCTCGACCTTTTATCGCAAGAAAGTCATTGTTTTTAGAACCATATTTAAAGAAAAAGTGGGATTGATAAGTTGGAACAACAATACCAATTTTGCCTTGATGTTCGACAACATCCGTTGGCCAGCAAAAGAGGTTTTTCCAATATTCTCCACCACTTTGTTCAAAGATATTATGTCGATAAGAGCCTGTTATCATATCGATTCTATCTTTGGCTTGTGCATTCTGTTGTGTTTTATAGAAGGCAACAACGTAGGTTCGGTCAGGGGAAAAATAGACATCTTTCATTGAGCCAGAGCCAATGATCTCATTGACGTACTGAACTGTTTTTCCACTTTGCGTTGTACAGGTAATGATCTCTGCCATGAAACTCACCGATTCTCTCTTTTATGATTACCAAGCCACAACCAGAGTGCGGTCATCGTGATTGCCTGCTGAAAAGAAATTCAGCCATTCAGCCAATGCGCTATCTGCATGTTCAGGAGAGGCTAAACAAGGCGATATTTCATCAATGAATGCAGCCCATTTATTGGGATCTTGTAAGCCATTATCCGTTTCAAATACGGGATCGGACACTCCGTCTGTCATTAAAATAAGATGTGAAATTTCTTTCCACTTACCAATAATAATGCGTCGATTAAATTCAGCATCGTTGAGCGCACTATCATCAAGAAAACGGGTTTGTCCTGCATATTCACCACTATCAGGAATACCTAAAATACGCACTTTTCCAGCAGGGCCATAAGCGGCAATCGCACCATCTCCCATCCAAAATGAGGCAGCAAATAACTCATCATTGATACGCAAAGAAACCGTGGCTAATAACGTTGTTGAAAATGATTTTACGGGTTCATTAATATGAATCGCTTCATTTTTGAGGTTATTAATCGCTAATTGGGCGGCATTACGAAAGAGTTGTGCAAAGAAGCTTCCTACTTGATTAATGGCGCTGTTGTCATTCCATTGATGGATGGTTTCAAGATGAGGTTTAATTGCTTCATTTTCCAAACTTAATTGTGATTTTAAATAGTGGCTGACCGTATTGATAGCAATGCGTGAGCCTTCGCGAGAATAGCGAGCACTGCCTGCACCATCAGCAACAATTAAAATATTCCATTGGCTTTGGTTATCGTGGTGAATATAAAAATCATCATCACGGAATGTGCCTGCATGTTCATGAGAACGCCCACGACGGCTTGCTCCTACAATTCGAATGTCTTCTTCAAGAATAAGTTGGCTATCGATGTGGGCTTTGGGATAAGGGCTATCAGCGGGAGGTTCATTGATTTGCCATAAGCTACGCGGATCAGGATTGATGATTAATAAGACTTCATCTTGATAACGAATAGCATTAACAGACCAATGGACAACCAATATGAAATTGCCACTTTTTGTTGGCATTCCTACTAAGCAACAACTTTCATGATCAAAGGTTATTCCAACTCCTTCAGGGACATCAACCGCTTCAATTTCGGCAATTTCGAGGGTATTTAGCTCGATACTGAGCGTAGAATTGAATGCAGTGCCTACTTTTGCATTAGAAAGGGTAATTTTTGCCGTAGGGCGATGAATAATCGGTTTTTCTATTGGCATTGGTGATGAGTGTGTTGGAATTTGACCTGGCTTTAATGGACACTCTTCTGGTAATGATGTTTCTTCAGCAGCTAAATTGCGAGCTGGTGGCAATAACAGAAGAATAGGGGGGATTTTGTCTTGTGGTGTTATTTTTTCTGCCGCTTTAGCATTGATTTTATCAATAATAAAATCAATGTATTGAGCGATTTCCACATCTTCATACAACGCAATAACGAGCTCCTCATGTACAGGAATGCGATGTTGTGTCAGCGTGTCATCAATAATCAGTTTTGTGAGTAGGGCTTTTTTATCCATTAGCCTTTACCTCGTGTGACATCAAAGTCAGATTGGCTGCTGTTATCACCAAAGGTGATGTTGTTATCACACCAAGGGCAAACAACGCTTTCAGGGCCATTCACACAAAGTAATTTACCACATTGGCAAACGGCAAAAGCAGTAGCATTGCCGCAATAAGGGCAGCTAGGTGTACCATGAAGTTCGCTGGTGTTAACTTGATATGCCGTGGCGCTGAGATCACTCCATGCAAAGTAATCTTCATTTAAGGTGTAGCAACCCGTTAAGTTAAAACCATTAAGATTGAGGTTAAAATCGAGCCCTGAAGCTTTCATTGGTGGTCGTTCATATTTCATTAAATAAGGTGAACGTGTGTGGCTACAACGCCCGACAAAAGTGACACAAGACTCATCATAGGCACGAGCAACATCATCTTTCGCAAGACGAACAATATACTCTGTTTGATTTAAAAGTGGTGGCGGCTCTTCGCCAACACTTCGGCTATGAGAAACCACTGACATCGTTATCCATTTAATGAAACGAGTAAAATCGCCTTCTTGTGCTTCGGTAAATAACAGCACGTTTTCAGTTAATTGCGACAGCACATGTAAGTCTGCACTTAAGCCTAATCCAATCGCAATTAAGTTAACTTTGTTGGCGTAGTGAGCTTTCCAGCGCTTGATCTCTTGCGCGTAATCATCAGTAGGTCTGCCGTCAGTTAAAAGATAAACGACAGGTTTCCAATCGCCTTTTTGCTCAAGTGTGGTTTTTCTTACTTGCGTGTCGATTTGGTGAGAAAGTTCTCGTAATGCGCTGCCTAATGACGTGCCTCCGCCTAAAGGAAGTTGAGGAGGATAAAAGGAGACGACTTCAGTGAGTGGAACAATCGTTTTTGCAACACCAGCAAAGGCGATAACAGAAATACAAGCCGTTTCAAGGGCGTGCGGATCTCTTCTCAGATCGTTAATAATAGTTGTTAGACCGTCATTCATCTTTTTTAGGTTTTCACCGATCATTGATTCTGAACAATCTAAAACAAAGAAAATGGGTAGCCTTCTCATTGTTATACCTTATCTCTTTATCGTGGCTGTTATGTATTGTGATGGATAAACCAAAGTCTGAATAAAATAAAAGCAAAGCCTTTTGGAGCGCTTTGCTTTTGTAGATCACAGTACCAGTTGGATTTCAGGAGGTGGCGGCGGTAGGGTGTCTTTATCCGTATTCACTCCTGCACTTGAACTGCCAGATGCGACACTGGCAGAAACCCATTTAAAAAAGCCCGAGAAGGCATTGGAGTCTAGCGTTTCTAAAGCTACCACTTGAGATGTAAGCTCTTTAAGGTGATCGTGTTTGGCTTTAGGGCCAACAGCACAAGCGATGATCGAACCAAATGAACGCTTTTTCACTTCTTTAATCGCTTCACCATAGGCGTAAGCATCAGACGGTGTGCCATCCGTCATTAAAAAAACGAGAGGACGCCAGTCACCTTTTTGATCACCATCGGAACGTTTAATATCACGATCGACACACTTGATTAAACATTCCAGCGCAGCACCCGTGAAAGTACCGCCAGAGCTAGGTACGGTGATATCTGAGAATTGGAAATCTTCTAATGCAGTTAATGGGATAAATTCACGAGCCTCGTTATCATAGGTAATGATAGAGATATGCACGCTTTCTAATGCGTAAGGATCTTGTCTCAATGCATTAAGCATTGTTTGTATCCCAACGTTAACCGCATGAATAGATTCACCTCTCATTGATCCTGAAGTATCAATCAGCAGGTAAACGGGAAGTCTTCTCATTAGGCGAAATCCTTTAAGTAAGAAATAAAGCTATCTGAACTTGAAGGCTCTCCAATGGCGTTCAGTTTCCAGCCATTATCTTCTCTGACTAATTCAGCAAACAGCATTGAACGTTGGTTGTTGAAGGCTTCGCCTCCAGATAAATCAAAACGAGCCATTTCTACATTTTTCGCATCAACAGCGCGGATAAAGGCGTTTTGTACTTTACCAAAATGTTGTTGTAGTTCTCGACCATTGTAAATCTGAACAATAAAGACAATTTTGGTAAATTTAGGATCAAGTGTGTTTAATTTCACAATGATCTGTTCATCATCGCCATCACCTGCGCCTGTTCGGTTATCACCCGTTAACCAAATTTGTCCTGATTTGTGTTGTAGGCTATTAAAGAAAATAATATCGCCATTAACGAGAGAAGGTTGCCCACCTTCAATTTGACCTAAATCGTTTACTTTGCCATTTTCACCACATAAGAAGGCAATAACATCTAAATCGTATTCTTCGCTTTTTTTACCAAAAAGCCCACCAAGGAATCCGCGTTTTTCTTCGTTGATATCCCAGCCTAAACCGATAGTGACAGAGGAAAGGTCATATTCATTTTTCTTTAAACTAACACCTTGTCCTTTTTTTAAACTAATAGACATATTCATTCCTTTTTTATTTAAAGTACAACGTTAACCTCAGGAGGTGGCGGTGGTAAGTCATCAAGATCACTAATATCTTTCTTAGTTAAATCGACTTTTTGACTACCGACAGAAATACTGGCTGAAACCCACTTAAAGAATGACTTAATGGTATTGGAGTCCGCAGTATCTAGCTGTAATACAATTTCAGTGATATTTTTTAGTACATCAGTTTGTGCTGATTGTCCTACTGCACACGCAATAACAACGCCAGTGCGTGCCGCTTTAAATTTCTCAACGCCTTTTTTCCAATCGTCTGTGGGGGCGCCATCTGTCATCACAAAAACTAACGGACGCCAATCTCCTTTTGTTTCAGCTGTAGTTTTTTGTACTTCTTTTTCAATACGACTAGAAACTAAAGTGAGCGCAGAACCTAATGCTGTTGTTCCACTTGCGACTAAATCTGGTACTTTAAAATTGATTAAATCAGTGAGTGGCACAACCTGTTGCGCGGTTGAGTCAAAGGTGATGATAGAAATATAAGCAGTTTCTAATGCGTAAGGATCTTGGCGTAGTGTTGATAAGAGCATTTCAACGCCATTTTTTACTGCTGCAATAGGCTCTCCATACATGGAAGTCGATGTATCAAGCAAAAGGTAAACTGGCAATCTTCTCATGCATTTATCCTGTGAGTGAGATAGAAATAAGCGATTAATATACTAACCGACCCATGAAGGTGTTCAATTGAGATTATGCTTAGTTTAATTAAATTAGAGAAAAAACGCAGTGATGATTGTCCAATATTATTAATCTGAATGAAGATAGTATGAAAAGTAAAATAAAAGAGAAATTAGCCTGTTTGTCATCCTTAAATTGAGTGATGGAGCGATTTTATTTTATTAAAGAAAATATATTTTATTGAACCGTCTTAATAAGAGTAATGATAAATGAATGACTAATAGTGATTAGGTATAAATACTCTTTTTAATTAAAAAATAACAATTATAAAAGTCAATAAATTCAAAGTATTAGTTAATTGGTGTTTTTTGTTTTTAAAGTAATTTAAAATAAATTAAGAGTGTGAGGAAATATATGAAACAATTCTATTAGATAAGTGTTTTTATATATTTTCTGCTTTTGTTGTTTTTATAAAATAACTTGATACCGAAGTATCAAGTTGCTTTTTTTATTTAATTCGAATTCTTTTTTTCTTTTTCTTTCTCTGCTATTTCAGCGAGTGTTGATTGAATTAAATTTTCAATATAGTGATCAACTAATAATTCAACAGCTTCACTACGTGTGGAATTATTTAAATAAGATAATCTATCAATCTTGCGCAATGCTGACATTTTTAATGAAAGTGAAACAGATTTCTTCTTATCTTTATCGAGATAAACTCGGCTTGTCATTCCATTGTGGCGTAGATCTTCGCTGGCGGATAATGCCTCACGCATACGGCGTAACGCCTTACTATCGAGTTGACCTCGTTCAGTCATTTGATATGCACGAGAGGCTTTGCTGTATTTTATTTCAGCACCATAAGAATCTCTTATCTCTTTTAATACACGAGTTAACGTAGGCTCTGAGCATTCAAGAGCAGAAATAATCTTAATGGTTGGAACCTTTTTTCCTGAGCTTAAAAGGGTTGCCAGTGTAAAGACTCTGACCTGACGAGTGCTTAATTGCATGCTTAGTTACCACTTATTTTGTCATTGGTGTGTTAAAATATTCAGCAATAATTTCTATTATTCTTGTTCTGTGTTGACAAGGATAAATAAAATAAGATGCCTATTAAATGTAGTATAAATTAATAACTGAAATAAAAAAAATACACTTTTTTAAATAAAAAGATTCACGTTGTTCTTATAAGTTCTAGTTAAAGATAACATGCTTTAACTAGAAACTTATAAATCGAAATCAATATAAGATAATTATTTTATCTTATCGAATTTATCACCTGCTATAGAGTATTTTATGTTGCGTTAAAACGTTGAGCATTATTTTGTTGGTTAGGAATAATGCCATAAATTTTAGCTCTAGTTAAAATACTCAATGCCCAGCGACGATGTGTTGCTGGTTCACACATTGCACCTTGTGATTTAAAGACGGCTTGTGTTGAATTTAAAATACGTAATGCATCTGAATGATCGGATTGAGACACCATGAGAGCTTGTTCAATTTTATGAATTTGCTTTGGATGGATCGCTGTTTTACCGACAAGGCCATTAGCAATATCAAGTGCCAGCTCTTTATCCATAATATGGTGATCATCAATATGCTCACAAACAGGTGCTGTGAGGGCAAATTGGCGAGCGCCAAAGACAGCAACTAACATTTTTATCACGTAACCCATTGGGCCATCATAAAGTGTTAATTGGCGATTACGTCTAAGAGAAATGACATTCATTAAATCATTACCACCAATACGTAATGCAATAATTCTGTTATGACAAGGGTGAGTTAGTAGGTGGTTTGCAAGCTCTGTCATTTGAATAACATCAAACACTTCTTCTGTTTCAAGTGTTGGCATCATACATAAATGCGTATTTTCAATAATATTCCACCAAATTGGCAGAGAAACTTGTGTGAACTTAGGCAAAACAAGACCATCGATGGCGCTGACATCAAGATTTTCAGTGATCCATTGACCCATTTCAGTGTGGCGAGGGCGAATAAACAGCAGTGGCCAATGGCTACAATCGCTGTTTTTTTTGTGCTCTGCTAAGGTATTTAATAAGGTTGCCAAGTTTTCTAATGCAACAGGAATATCTGCATCACTCACGGCATCTTCTAAACAGATAATTAAAGAGCGTAACCCTTCAATTTTCTGATTGATGATTGTGGGTGCGATATCTGTTCGTGTCGCGGGCATATAAAGCGTTGCCCCTAAATTCCATGGGGATAATCGTTCAATCATTATTTCACCTTTTTAATGATAGTCACTGCACGATATTGACCAAGCGCTTGCCCTATTTCAATAACAGCAATATTTTTTTCCTGCGCAAGATAAACCAGTAACGCGACATCAGGATCGGTTATTTCTCTCACAAGAACATGATCAGGTACACGGCGTAAAACAGCGCGTGTAGCTTCAGCAATACCGGGTTTTATACGATTGATATTTGAAATATCATATTTGTTTGCAAGTGAACTAACGACGTTTTCGCTCAGCTTTTTTAAGTCTGATTGTTGTTCTTTAAATGTAGCTAGTGGAGTATCGTTATCGATTAATGTATCAACGACTTTTCCAACAGTATCAACAAGGTAACGACTGCATTCATACTGTTTTAAATGTTGGCAATCCACAAAACCATGAAAGCCTTCTTCAGTCCAAATTGAACGTGAAATTAATCCTGAAACAGGCGCTCCCATGATCCCAAATGGGATAAGCCAATCTTCATCGCTGGCACTTAACCATGCACAGCCACAAGGATCAGCAAGGACGACAAGACGAGGCTGAGCTGGATAGCCTTTTCGCCCTGATAACGAACGAATAAGTTCACCTGTAATAGCGCCTTTTCCTGTCCATCCATCGACAAACACAATACCTTCTGTACCGTGGCGTTGTTCTATCCATGAAAGCGCTTCGCTATCAATGCCTCTATCTCGAATAATACTAATGCCGTAGTGATAAGAGGTTTTTCCCATTTTACGTAATGTTTGTTGCAACATGACGCCTAAAGGAACACCTGCACGAACAAGGCTTGTCAAGATAATTGGGGTATCACCAAAGCGTTCAATCAATGATTTAGCCAGCATTATGACTTCAGTTGCTAAGCGTGTAGCGCCTGTTTCTAGCGCTTTTTCAAAGAGATCTAGATGCCATGTTGTTGGCTCTGGCTCTTGACTTAGCATGTCAGAATAGTGGCGCTTACCCGATTGTATCAGCTCTTCTTTTAACTCAACGGGCGTCATTTCGATATTAACCGGTTGAAGTAGAAAATCGACATCCCCTGATACATAAGAGCCCGAAAAAGGCTTATGATCCATCATGTTTATTCTCCAAAAATTTTTGTGTTGATCGCATCCGCAAATTGGCTTTGACGAGGAAGTCCATACCAACTACATAATTTCATAAAGCGATGATCACTTAGGCTGTCACCGAGTCCAATCACAGGAAAAACACCACGCTCAGTTTTTAATTTATTGAGCAAATAGGTGGCAGCTTTGCCTTTTTCGATAGGCTCAGGTAACCAAGCAATATTGTTGCTGTTACGATGAATATAAAAACCTTCAGTTGAGAATGTTTTTTCTATCTCATCACCTATGGTGTATAGCTCGTCTAATCGGGTGCTATCGTTATGCTTCATGACTAAATAAATAGGCAAATCACCGTATTCATAGTTAATTCGCGCCCAACCATCAATATTTCGTTCCGCCATTAATTGCGTGATTGATTGTTGTAGAGTCAATAAACGCTGTGTATATGGCGCTAAGCTTTGAGTGATGTGGTTTTGCCATTGTGTATCAGCATTGCCTTCTGGCGTTAATATCACCGCACCATGTGTAGTAATCGCCCAAGAATGAAAAGGAATGGTGACTCGGCTAATCTCTTCTGTTCCACGAGCAGTAACAGGAATTAAATCCGCATGCTCTAACATCCAATCTACAAGCATGGCTTGCTCTTGGGTCATAAAGCTACGGGGTTCTAAGCTTCTATCTAGCGCGCCAGTCTTATAGGGTTCTAGTGCTAATTCATCCACCATCTTACGACGTGTTTGAAATAGTGTGTCATCGAGATCAGTTAAAATAACGGGCTTAGTCATAACTAATTACCTCAACAATAGGTGCAACTTTATTGAGGGCTTCAATCAGTTGGCTATCAATGCTTTCAGCTGGTGTTTCACAACAAAGCAAAATGCGATCAAATTGTTGATGCGCCACGTTATAGACGAAGTTAGGAATACCTAAACCATAATTATCAGTAAATGTGATCGCTGATTGAATGGCAAAATTAGTTGAAATAGGTGAACGCGTTGTCGAACTATATTTTACGATAGCACCTTGTTTTTCAAGACGTTCAGCTAATAAAAACGGCTCCCAAACAAATTCTCCCGATCCTAAAACAAGGATTTTTTCACCTAAAGAAGCATTGATGGATAAACCCAGATCGCTTGCGGGCGTTGTCATCCCTAATCGACCCCAGCTCTGTTTACCAGTGATAGCAACTTGCCCTGATGCAGTGATATTAACATTAGGCATAATAGGTAAAGGCGCATTTGGATCGGCATCCCATTGCCACTTCCCTTGAACTAAAGAGAGGGTTTTAATCGGTAATGGGGAGCGCTCAGCGATAGAATCACCACTCCAATCGGTTAAGGTTACCGCTATAACCTGCTCAATATGGGTTAATCCACCTTCTTCACGTAGTGCTGAAAGCAGGTTGATAAAGGTATTACCTGTAGTCGCTTCATCATCAATTAATACAACGGTTTTTGCTTTTTGTACCCACTGGCGTTGCTCTGCTGTTGTAGGTAAATAGAGTAAGTGATCAGTCGCGTGGCTGTGATTTTCTTTAAATTCACACAGCAACTCACCTTTATCAACAGGATGACGTGTTGATGTTAAATAAATGGCTTGTTGATAGCGATTTCTCACTTCATCAAAAATGCCAGCACCTAAACCCACCGCCGTTTCTGCCATACCAATAAACAGTACAGGACCTTCAAGTGAGTCAGGAAATTGATGGGCAAGTTTTTGGTAGGTTTCACGCATTTTTTTCGGTGAAACAGGAATATGACGACCTAATACTTTACTGACAAATAGAAATGCACGCTTAGGATTGCGTCTTTCTGCAATATCAAATAATTCATCAAGTAACTCAATAGAACAATTTGGCGTCACACTTAATGTGCCACAAGAAAGAAGGCGACGATAAACGGATGAGTCACTCATACTATTTTTCATTATTAATTATTATCCGTACTGATTAAGTTTGTTAACGCTGAATTGAAAACAATAGAATCGGTGATTGAGCGTATTTTTGTTGGTGTAAAATGGTTATTTTGGGCTTCAGCCTCTTCAATACTTATTAATCCTAATTGGCGTAAAGCAAAAATACCTGCAAGATTAATTCCACAATGTTGGGTATAACCAATACCACCAGAAGGGCGCATATTAATTTCAAGTAAGAGTGGGCGACCTTGATGATTATTTCGAGTTTGCACATTCACAAGACCATCGGCTTTCATCGCCGTTGCGCACGCTTTACCTAATTCATAAGCCTCGCCTGAGATCTCTAGATGTTGTATTGCACCCTCTTTGCGTCGAGCTACAGCTGCAATAACATCACCTTGTTCAACCACCATATCAACAGAGTATTCAGGACCAGGCAAATAAGGCATTAAGACTAAAGGTTCAAAATGTTCAACTGCCTTTAATGCATCAAGATATTGTTGAGGATTGACTTGGCGATTTTCTGGGTGATTAAACAGTGCCATCGGTGAAACTTGATTATCAAAGCGCCAAAAACCCATACCATAAATCCCTTTTACAGGTTTGATGCATAAAGGTATTTCGCCAAAAGGAGGCTCTTTTATATGCGTTTCTAATTCATCGATAGATTTAATGTAAATAGAAGGTACTGCAGGAAGCCCACATTGTTCCATCGCTTGTGCAAATGCAACTTTATTATCAGCTAACTGAAGCTGTTCAAGTTGTGTGGCCCCAGTTGTTAATTTTACCCCAAATGACTCAATTTCTTGGCGGTGTAATTCAAACCATGCGCTATTACGACCGGTGTGAATGGCACGGACTTGATGCTGTTTTACAACATCATCGATAAATTGTAAGCGTAATGTCTCTTCAAGAGGTTCATAAAAAGCCCCATCAGCAAGCGATAAAATCTCATTTCGAGTATGACGATGAGATGCGAGCACAAAGATCTCTTGGTGCTGCTGTTTTGCAAAGTCTTTAACACTTTGAATTATATCGCGTTGTGATGATAAACCTTCCATAAACCAAATTGTGTTATTCATTACTCTGTATACCGTGAAATAAAAGTGTAGGGTTCAATGCTTATAATCATGAAGATTTCGAAGAACTGTGTCAATCATAATATGATTTATTTGAGTTAATTTTTAAATTGGGTAATTGAGTAAGTTATTATTATGATTTTTTTGTGTTTTTAATATTTTATTACAATGAAAATATCATTAATATCAATAAATTGATAAAACTTTAAATTTAAGTGAGAAAAATAGTCTTGCTCGTGTACTTCATCATGATATGATGATTTTCATGATATGGAATTAATCACAAATGGCGTTATTGTTTCACTCTACCTCTGAAGGAATTTAATTATGGTTTCATTAAGCAAGAATCAAACAGTTTCTCTCAGTAAACAAGTACCTACACTGAGCCACTTAATGTTTGGTTTGGGCTGGGATCCGATTAAGAAAAAAGGATTATTAGGCGGTCTTTTTGGTGGTGGTGGTTCTATCGATTTAGATGCAAGTTGCGTATTACTTGACGCAAATGGTAATCAAATCGATACCATTTGGTTTAGAAAATTAAAATCAAGTTGTCAGTCGGTTATTCACTCTGGTGATAACTTAACGGGTGACGGTGATGGCGATGATGAAACAATTTTCGTTGATTTAAACCGTTTACCAACAAATGTTGAATACTTGGTATTTACAGTAAATAGTTTCCGTGGACAAACATTTAATGAAGTTGAAAACGCATTCTGCCGAGTTGTTGATAAAACAACGAATAAAGAGCTGGTGCGTTATACCTTAACAGAGCAAGGCTCTCATACAGGTATCGTGATTGCTTCTTTACAACGTAATCATGGTCAATGGGATTTCACTGCGTTTGGTGCGCCTTGTAAAGGCCGTGTTATTAATGACATGATGCCTGATATTGTGGCTACGGTGGTGCGATAAATGAATATGACTCCAGGCGGGAACGTACCTGTTCCTAATCAAACATTAATCATTAGAATTCAATCAGGTGCACCAGTTGATGTGTCTGCTTTTAGACTTTATGCGTCAGGTAAAGTGAATGGCGACACCGATATGGTGTTTTATGGACAGACAGCTAATGATGATCGCACCGTTATTTATGCGACAGCAGGAAACAGCACATCTTTTACGGTGGATCTAACGCGCTTACGTCCAGATGTTGAAAAAATTGCGTTTACGGCGACTTGTGAAGGTCAACAAACTATCGCAAATTTACAACGATTATCAATTCAAGTTGATGCTAATAACGAAGTTGTGGCAAACGGTAATGTTGATATTAACGGTCGTCCTGAAGCGGCATTAATTTTAGGTGAATTGTATCTTCGTAATAGTAGTTGGAAGTTCCGTTTTATCGCTCAAGGATTTAACGGCGGTTTAAAGCCATTAGCTGAACATTTTGGTGTTGATATTGCAGACTCTGCACCAGCACCAGCACCAGCACCAAAACCGGCGCCAGCGCCAAGTTCGGTGAACTTAAGTAAGGTTTCTTTAACTAAAGAAAAACCGGCAATTAGCCTAACGAAGAAAGATGACTTCGGTAAAATTCGGATCAACCTTGATTGGCATCGAGAAAGCAAAAGTGGGGGTTCTGGGTTATTAGGTGGGTTGTTCGGTGGCAATAAAGGTATCGATTTAGATATCGGTGCTTTTGTTGAACTTCAGCAAGGACATAAGTCCGTTATTCAAGCATTAGGAAACGGGTTTGGTGATTTCAATCGTATTCCTTATGTTGAATTGCAAGGCGATGATCGTACGGGAGATGTTGCTGGTGGTGAATGGATCTTTGTGAATGGACGTGAATGGAAAAATATCAAGCAAGTGCTGATTTTCGCGTTTATTTATGAAGGTGTACCGAATTGGAGCAAAACAGATGGTGTTGTCACCATTCATGTACCAGAACAACCTCCTATCGAAACCCGTTTAACTGACGGTAATAATGGTCGCAATATGTGTGCGATTGCACGACTCGTTAATGAGAATGGTTCGATAAAAGTTGAACGTCTCAATGAGTTTTTTAAAGGTCACCGTGATATGGATAATGCCTACGGGTGGGGATTTCGCTGGACAGCGGGTTCTAAGTGATCAAGTTGATATAAGGAAAAATAGCATGAGTTTTTTTAACAAATTAAAAGATGGTTTTAATTCAGGTCGCTCTGAGTTAGCAAAGCAAGTTGGTCGCTTTAAAAACAAAAAATTTATGCAAGGCACTGTTGCTGTTTGCGCACGTATTGCCATTGCCAGCGGTGGAGTGAGTTCTGAAGAAAAACAGAAGATGCTCGGTTTTTTAAAAGCATCGGATGAACTTAAAGTTTTTGATACTTCTGAAGTTATCGAATTCTTTAATAAGCTAATCCTGAGTTTCGAATTTGATACTGAAGTCGGTAAAGGCGAAACCATGAAGTATATTCTGGCAATGAAAGATCAGCCAGAAGCTGCGCAATTAGCTATTCGTGTCGGTATTGCTGTTGCGAAAAGTGATGGTGATTTTGACAATGATGAAAAAGAAGCTGTGCGCGCTATTGCCATTGCATTAGGTTTTGAGCCCGCAGAATTTGGTTTGTAATTAATTTAATATAGGGAACCGTTTAGGAATTATTATGGTATCCACACATATTGGTTTTCCGACAGAAACTGTCATTGTCTTTGTTGTACTTGCGATTGGCGCTATTTTTATCGACTTATTTATGCATCGCTCAGATAAGCCGATAACATTAAAGAATGCCATATTTTGGTCTATATTCTGGGTTGCTATTGCAATGGTATTCGCAGGATTCCTTTATATTCACCATGGTGCAGAGGTTGCGAGCTTATTCGTAACAGGTTATGCGCTAGAGAAAGTGCTTTCGGTTGATAACTTGTTTGTCATGATGGCGATTTTCTCTTGGTTTGCTGTGCCTGATCGCTTCCGTCACCGCGTTCTTTATTGGGGTATCATCGGTGCTATTGTTTTCCGTGGGATCTTTGTTGCCATCGGTACAGGACTGTTAAGTTTAGGACCATATGTTGAGATAGTATTTGCCTTAATCGTGGCTTGGACGGCAGTTATGATGCTGAAAAGCGGTGATGATAGTGAAGAAATTGAAGACTATTCGCAGCATCTTGCTTATCGCTTAGTAAAACGATTTTTCCCTATATGGCCAAAAATCACTGGACATGCATTCTTACTAACACAAAAAGAAGTTGATGTAGAGTTAGCGAAACCTGAAAACAAAGATATTACTATCGGTCGTGGTACAAAAGCTGCGCTATATGCAACGCCACTAATGCTGTGTGTGGCAGTCGTAGAGCTTTCTGATGTGATGTTTGCTTTCGACTCGGTTCCCGCTATTATCGCAGTAAGCCGTGAACCTTTAATTGTATATAGTGCAATGATGTTCGCAATTTTAGGCTTACGTACGCTTTACTTCGTGTTAGAAGCGTTAAAACAGTATCTCGTTTACCTTGAAAAAGCGGTTATTGTGTTGTTGTTCTTTATTGCTGTAAAACTGGGTCTAAATGCAACAGATCATATTTGGCAACATGGATACAGCATCTCCGCGACAACCAGCCTATTTGTTGTGCTTGGTGTTCTTGCTCTGGGTATTATTGCAAGTTTCTTATTCCCAGAGAAAAAGGATAATGAAGGTAAGTCAGAATAATTAGTATTCTTGAGAAATCAGAATATCAAAAACTAAATTAAAGAGGTTAAAAAATGAGCGTTTCTCTTTCTAAAGGTGGTAATGTCTCTCTGAGCAAAGCAGCCCCAACGATGAAAAACGTCCTTGTCGGACTTGGTTGGGATGCCCGTTCTACAGATGGTCAAGATTTTGACTTAGATGCATCTGTATTTCTGTTAGCGGCTAATGGAAAAGTACGTAGCGATGCCGATTTCATTTTTTATAACAACTTAAGATCTGCTGATGGCTCTGTTGTTCACACGGGTGATAACCGTACTGGTGAAGGCGATGGTGATGATGAAGCGCTGAAAATCAAATTAGACATGATCCCAAATGATGTCGATAAGGTTATCTTCGTTGTGACTATCCATGATGCGCAAGCTCGTCGCCAAAGCTTTGGCCAAGTATCAGGTGCATTTATTCGTTTAGTTAATGATGACAACCAAATTGAAGTTGCTCGTTATGACTTAACGGAAGATGCATCAACAGAAACAGCAATGTTATTTGGTGAGCTATATCGCCATAACTCGGAGTGGAAATTCCGTGCTGTTGGTCAAGGTTATGCAGGTGGTTTAGGTTCAGTTTGTGCTCAATACGGTATTAATGCCTCTTGATAGTGGATTTATAAGACACTAACCGCTGGCAGTCATAAGATGTGATTGCCAGTTTATTCAATAAAGTAGGAGCTTTGATATGGCAGTTTCCCTTGTTAAAGGCGGTAATGTTTCTCTGACTAAAGAAGCACCAACAATGTCGGTTGCTATGGTTGGTCTAGGATGGGATGCCCGCGTGACTGATGGCGCAGAGTTCGATTTAGATGCGTCAGTGTTCATGGTAGGTGAAGATGGAAAAGTACTTTCAGACGCAAGTTTTATCTTCTTTAATAACAAAGTGAGTCAATGTGGAAGCGTTGAACACCAAGGAGATAACCGTACTGGGGAAGGCGATGGTGATGATGAGCAAGTAAAAATCACCCTATCAAAAGTCCCTGCTGAAGTGAAAAAATTGGTATTCGCAGTCACTATTTATGATGCTGAAAATCGTAAACAAAACTTCGGTATGGTGAGCAACAGTTTTATGCGCGTTTTTAATAACGACAATAATACTGAAATTGCACGCTTTGATCTTTCTGAAGATGCATCTACAGAAACTGCAATGATCTTTGGTGAGTTATATCGCCATGGTACAGAGTGGAAATTTAAAGCTGTAGGTCAAGGTTTTGCGGGTGGTTTAGGTGCATTAGCATCACAACACGGCGTGAATATCTAATCTCTACACTATTAGTACATATAGTACATAGTGCATGGTAAAAACCCTCGTTAATCGAGGGTTTTTTTGTGCTCAATTTTGTGGGTAAGATTATTTTTTTGTTTCTATCTTTATGGGTGATTTTTTCGATTTACTTTTGCCTGTATGAAAGTGGCGCCAATGAGGATCTTGTGCTGCAAAAAGCAACTCATGATCACCTCGAGAATCTCCCCAAGCTCTTAAATGATATTGTGTGAGATCCCCATAAACACTTTCTAACCGCTTGATTTTTTCACCACAGCGACAGTTATTACCAATAATTTTCCCCGTTAATACACCTTCAACAACTTCGAGCGTTGTACCAATTAATTTAATGCCTAAGCGATCAGCAAAGGGTTGTAATACCATTGCTGGTGATGCTGAACAAATGGTGACTTCAGCGTGACTGTTCACCTCTTCAGCAACGGCTAATAAACCGGTAGGGCGCATTAGTTTAGCCCAGTAAAGTTGGCAGAAGGCTTCGGCTTTTTCTTTTAACCAATTCTCATCAATGTTGGTTAAAAAGGTTTTAATAAGTACTTCTTTTAATTCATCACGAGTAAGTTTGCGTCTAAAGCAACGTAATGTGGGCAATACCATCTTAATCAAACGGCGTGAAAATTTACGTTTACCAAAAGCAAACTTTAAAAAAGGAATAAAACTGTCGTGATAGGTCAGCGTGCCATCAAAATCAAACACTGATAATGTTTTTACGGTGTTTTTTGAGTTTTCAAACTGAGGTTGCATAAAAAGTTAAGCTCCGTAAATCATCAGAGTTTTTTAAGGTCATGGTGCATATTATATCATCGTTCTCAAAATGAGATAGTACGGTTGTTACTTATTGAAAATAAAACTATTTATACTTTTATGAATAATAGGGTGTAGGAGTAATCGATGAAAAGCATCAGCAGATATTGGCTACCCAATAAAGTAATGCGTGATTGATAAAAAATAGCGTATTTATTATTAACATTATTGGTTGCATTATTTTATAAAATAAGAATAAAGCGTGATTTATTTAAAATATGATTAGTGGTTATTTATAGAATAAAAATTTTTAAATAAAAATTATTAACTTATATGTATCAATGATAATTAAATAAAAAAATAACTTCGTCGATAAAAAATAAAGTTTATCGATATGTACATATAGGTATTTTTATTATGAGTATTAAACAAAGTGCTAAAATAGGCGCATCTGCACTGTTATTAATTTTTATTTTATCCTCTGTATTATCTACATTTTTCATCTATAAAATGAAAAATAATTTTACTCAAGTTGAAGTATTATTGACACGTTACACCGATGTTTTGATGGCGCGTTATCAATTAGCGATTATGCGTTCTAATGTGAATTTTCTGATACAAGATACCGCCGAAACAAATGCTAAAGATGCTGAAATTATTGAGAAAAACAAAAAAATTGCGGTAAGTGCTAAACATGCAATGGATATATGGGTAAAAGAAAAGAAAGTCACAGTAGAAGCACAAAAAAGTGCAGATGAAATAGCAAAGTTATTTTATAGCCTAATTGATAGACTCTTGATTGCGTCAAATGGCTCAGAAGCAATACATATAAAGGATACAGAGTTTGCCAATGATTTTGATAGATTAAATAATTTATTTGATAACTATGTTTCTGTTAAAGCCAAAAATAGTGCTGGGCTCAGAAATAGACAAGATACGATGGTTCAGCTTTCTATTTATTCCACTCTCATATCCTTATTAATTCTATTCGTTATTTTATATTTTGCTATTCGTTGGATAAACAAAACCTTTATTTATAACCTTAATACGTTGTCTAATGTGTTAAATAAAGTTGGTAAAGGGGAGTTAGTTTTCGATTTACCTAAAATGAAAAAAGATGAATTTGGTGAGTTATTTTCACATGTGAGTGATATGCAAAAAGCGTTAACTTCGACCATTCTTACCGTAAAAAGAGAAACGTTAGAGATAAAACGAGGAGCTTCTGAAATTGCATCAGGTAATCAGGAGCTCTCTGCTCGTACTGAAGAGCAAGCTAGTGCATTACAACAAACCGCAGCCAGTATGGAAGAGATTAAAACCGCAGTAGCCAATAACACCGAAAATACTCAAGAAGCCAATGAGATTATTAATCAATCCAATGACATCGTTATAGATGGTGCTAGTGTAATGAAAGAAGCTATCTCATCGATGAAAAAAATAGAGCAAGGCGCGTTAAAAGTGGGTGAGATTAACGAAGTGATTAATAATCTTGCGAGTCAAACGAATATTTTAGCGCTAAATGCAGCAGTAGAAGCTGCGAGAGCAGGGGAACAAGGGCGAGGTTTTACCGTTGTTGCGGCTGAAGTAAGAAATTTAGCAGCCAAAAGTGCAGATGCTGCAAAAGAGATCAGCCAGATATTAAAAGCATCTATAAAAGATGTCGCAGAAGGAACCGCTCTCGTTAATAAAACGGGAAAACATATGCAAGAGATCGTTTCTTCAATTACAAAAGTAAATAATATTATGCAAGGGATAAGTCTCGCTTCTGAAGAGCAACGGGTTGGTATTGAACAAATTGCGGTGGCGATTAATCAGATGGATACGGTTGTGCAACAAAACGCCTCTTTAGTGGATCAAGGCGCATCTTCAACGATGATGTTAGACGAAAAAGCACAGGTATTGATGGATAATGTAGCGGTATTTCAGATTGAGGAACCGATGTAATAACGATTAAAACAGCTCACTTTGAAGTATTGTATTGAAGTGCGCTGTTTTATTTTTAACTTATTAATAACACTAAAATATTATTTCATTGTGAGATATTATCAAAGTTAAAATATGAATATCAGTATAAAAAACTAGTCGTAATCATTGATTGAAAACTGTAATAAGTATTTGTATCGATAATTCTGATTAATAAGTAAATAAAATCTATTTCGTGCCGATAAATGAGTACATTTGTATCACTTTATTACCGGGGTGGATTATTTCATGAGTATTGAAAGATCAGCTAAAGTAGGTTCTATCATATTATTAGCCATTTTCTTATTATCATCTGTATTGTCGTCATTTTTTATTTATAGGATGCAAGAGAACTTCGCATCATTGGATTCTTTGAATACCAGATTGAATAGTGTTCAAGAAGCAAGGTATGAATTAGCGACCATTCGTTCTCACGTCAACTACCTAATGTTGTTGAAAACAATGACGGATGAGAATAAGCAAGAAACAATTAAATCACTTGTTGCTGAAGCGAAAGAGTTGGCGACAAAATCAAAAGCGACTATCACACATTGGGTAGGCGTGAAGAAGATAAGTCCTGACGCTCAACGTAATTCAGAACAACTATCAGTGTTATTCTATTATCTTCTAGATGAACTTATTGCACCTATAGATACGCTAGATTACACAGAATCAAACCTCTCTGGTGACTTTAATCGTTTATCTGATCTCTTTGATGAATATCTTATGATCACTAAAGCTGTGAATGATGATATTAAAACACAGCAAGCTTGGATGGTTCATCTTTCTATTTATACCTCGATTATTGCGTTAGCCATTATCCTTTCTCTGCTTTATATGGTTATTCGTTGGATAAACAAAACTTTTATCTTCAATCTCAATACATTGTCTTCGATTTTACAAAAAGTGGGAGAGGGAGATTTAAGTTTCACTCTACCTAAGAAACGAAATGATGAGTTTGGAACTTTGTTCTCTAATGTAGGGGATATGCAAACAGCGCTAACATCGACTATTCAACTTGTTAAAGAAGAAGCGCTAGAGATCAAAAAAGGTTCGGCAGAAATTGCTTCTGGCAACCAAGATCTCTCTTCTCGTACTGAGGAGCAAGCAAGTGCTTTACAACAAACAGCAGCAAGTATGGAAGAGATAAAAATCGCAGTAGTGAATAATACGGATAATGCGATTTTAGCAAACTCCATTACCGCAGAAACACGCGATTTAGCGATTGATGGTTCTAACATTATGAATGATGCGATTAACTCAATGAAGAAAATTGAGGTAGGAACATTAAAAGTTGCTGAAATCAATGATGTGGTTAATAACATAGCAAGCCAAACCAATATTCTGGCATTAAACGCAGCCGTTGAAGCGGCGCGTGCAGGTGAGCAAGGCCGTGGATTTACTGTTGTTGCAACAGAAGTGAGAAATTTAGCAGCAAGAAGTGCAGATGCTGCGCGTGAAATTAATCAAATTATCAGAGAATCCGTTGCTGATGTGGCTCATGGCCGTGAGTTGGTTAATAAAACGGGTGAGCATATGCAAGAGATAGTCTCTTCTATTACTAAAGTCAGCGATATTATGCAGGGCATTAGTATTGCATCAGAAGAGCAAAAAGTCGGGATCGAACAAATAGCTGTCGCAATTAACCAAATGGATTCTGTTGTACAGCAAAATGCTGCCTTGGTTGAACAAGGTGCAACATCAACAATGATCTTAGATGAGAAAGCACAAAACTTAACAGATAAAGTTTCAGTCTTTCAAATTAAAGAACAATATTAATCCGTTAAGTTAGTCTGTTAATATTGTATTCAAAACAAGCTCACTCTGAGTGTAAAACTCAAGTGAGCTTTATTATTATTGGCTTTAGCCAGTTTAAGTCGCGTCAGCGTCTTAAATATAAAATCACCCGCTTACGGGTGGTTATGATTATTTATTGATCATAGTAAGTTATAATGTTTATCTGGTCTTACAGTTATCGGTAATGGGGTAATATCTTGCATTTCTAATAAGTTTCTTTCAATCGTATTACAAATGGCATTTAAGGGTAAGTCATTTGCAGATACACCAAAAGGATCTTCTAATTCTTCAGCTAATGAATCCCAAGATAAAAAAGTATAAGAGATAAAAACTGATACAAACGGTGTCATATAATGGAGATCTGCTACCAAAGCAAAAGGTAATAATGTACAAAATAAATAAACAGTACGTTGCAATATCAAAGTATAAGCAAATGGAACTGGGGTATTTGAGATCCGTTCGCAACCTCCGAGTACATCAGATAAATTATTAATATCCTTATTAATTGATTGAAAAATAACATCACTTATCATCTTGTTATCTCTCAGTTCACCTATTTTTAAACCGATATGTAATAAAATACGATTAGTGGGATAAGGGCTATTCATTATTTCATTAAATAAAGTTCGAGGTAATAGGCGGTAAAGATCAACCATTGGATCTGTTTTTCTTAGCTCGTGCTTTAAGCTCCAACTAAAAGCAATTAATAGATTAGAAAAGTCTCGATTAAATTGTTTATCTTCAGGTAATAATGCTTTTATATTTCTTAATATATTACGATGAGTAATTAACATATTACCCCATAGGGTTCTGGCTTCCACAAGCCTGCTATAGCTTGCATTATTTCTGAAACCAAGGAATATTGCGATGGCAATACCGAGTAAACTAAAAGGAGCAACTGTTAAGTGTATTCCTAATTGTTCATACCATTGATAAATCAAAATAGCGATAATTGACATGATAACATTAAGGCATAAACGAAAGATTATTTTTGAAAGCACTGAACCATGCCAATCAAATAACCGAAAGAACCAGTGTTGATTAGGACGAATGACCATAATAGTAATTATATAAGACAAGATTTGAATTGTGAGAATATTATCTCAATAAAAGAAGTAATAAGCCAATTAATTCTATTAAAATAATTAATAAGTATGAAAGTTCTGATTCATATATACCTATATGAATCAGAAAGATAAATTTATATTATTAGACATGAGTATCGTTAATGTAATAATGCAGACATAGTTGATTTGATTTATTAATCATAATGCTTCAGCCACCTCCATAACTGTACTTAGTACAGAACCCCAAGTGAATGAAGATGAAGGTAGCACTGCGGATGCTTCTGCTAACTCATTGTTTATATTTGTCATAGATAATCCCATCACTAGATGAGGTAAATTATCTATTTTTAATGGGTTATAACCTTTATAGGGTTCATCAGATGAATATGTTTTTTCTGGTGAATAATGAGGATTTACCATTGTTTCTTCAAGGATCTCACTACCTTCTTTAGTGTAAATAGTGACAAGTTCTATTAATTGATTTGGAATATTTATATATGCAGAATATTCTTGCTCTTCAGTTAATACTGATCTTAATACGTCACTAACACGTTCTTTAATTTTATCATGATAATAATAGACAGTCTCAAGTGCAGAATAAAAATTATTTGTTGCCCTTATCTTATAAATATAAGATTTATTTTCGCTTGAGACATTGAGTAAATCTTTTGCGAATTTTTCACTTGATTTAAAACTTGATGTTGTCGGAATAAATGCAGAGTCTTTACTCCCTCTTCTCCCTGAAACACCGTTTACATGGGAATGAAAATTGATATTATTTCCCCAAGCGACAAATCCTTTTTTAAATACCTCCTCGGGTGGTCTTGAATCTGCTCGGTACACTTTACTAACAGGTCTTGCATATGATAGTTGTATATTAAATAAAATAAATAATATAATTAAAATTATTTTTTTCATTATAACCTCTATTTTTCAATAAATGCTTTATAGTGTTATGTCATTTCCCTTTTTTATTTAGTCATGATTTCTTTTACTTTTGGATAATTAGTGTCTTGATAACCCAATCATAAAGAGGGCATCGTTACCAGGAAAAGTTTTTTCACTTCCAATACATACGGCTATATTTGTTTGTGTCAGAAATGAAACCTTAGCGATATCGTAAAGTGCAGTTGCGTTGTACATAATGCCATAATGATAAGAGCCACCAGTGGTAGGGACAAATTTTATATTGGCTGCTAACACTGGTTTTTCCCCATCGTTATAACTATTAGTTACAACCGTGAGGCTGGAAATTTTGCCATTTTTTACTTTTCCATTTAGTTTTTTGCAATAACCGTCAAAATCAATACCGGCATGCGAAAATGCTGAAAAGGAAAGAATACTAATAATAAGTAATTTTTTCATTTATAACCTCTATATTTGTTTACGGTATTTATATGTGATTGTTGTGTATTCCATTCAATAAATAATTAATGTTTATTGTGGGGGCTAATATGTACATCAAGGTAATGGAAACGATTTAAATATACAGAGGTGAATTATTTTTTAAATATTTTATTTTAATATGTTGTAATGGAAAAATAATATGTTTTTTTGGATCAAGAAATTTTCATATTCTATTAATGAAAGAATAAAGTTTGAGATGTGGAAAAAGGAACACGATAAAAAATAACACATTAATAGTAAAAGAAATTTCATGCTTTACGTGGGATTGATGATCCATATTTCACGCGAGAGCATTTTAGAGAATATTTATTTTTCAGTGAGTTATAGATTTTTGAAACTGAAATAGAATGGAATTCAAAACAAATAATAAAAAATTTTTAAAATGTAGTGATTCTATAAATATTAACGTAGCTAAAAATATCTGATGGGGCAAAAATGGGGCAATGGTTTATAGAAACAAAAAAGCCACTTGCTAAGAAGTGGCTTAATGTGCTGATTTAACAGCTAAAATTTGGTGGCCCCTACTGGACTTGAACCAGTGACCAAGCGATTATGAGTCGCCTGCTCTAACCAACTGAGCTAAGGGGCCTTAATGGAGTGTGATTATACGTGCCATTTGGCACGAGGTCTAGCCTTTGAATGACTGTATGCGCAAATTCTGTTCAATCTAAACAATAAAAAAATAAAACGGAGAATAACTGTGATATCAATAACATAGCGTAACGAGTTATGGATAAGCTTACGCACAGGTACAATAATATAAATAATAAGGCTATTTTTTATAAATATATGTAGGTGAAATCTATCGTAGATTAGATAGATTGTAGATACCGTATCGAAATTCCATAAAAAAACGCCTGTGATATCACAGGCGTTTGTTATAACTTTTATTGAAAAGTAAGTCGATTATTCATCAAGGAAGCTGCGTAACACTTCAGAACGGCTTGGGTGGCGTAATTTACGCAGTGCCTTCGCTTCAATCTGACGAATACGTTCACGGGTAACATCAAACTGTTTACCCACTTCTTCCAAGGTATGGTCGGTATTCATATCGATACCAAAACGCATACGCAGGACTTTCGCTTCACGCAATGTTAAGCCTGCTAACACTTCGTGAGTTGCTGAACGTAAGCTTTCTGATGTTGCAGAATCCAGTGGTAATTCGAGAGTAGTATCCTCGATAAAATCACCTAAATGTGAATCTTCATCGTCACCGATTGGGGTTTCCATGGAGATTGGTTCTTTAGCGATTTTCAGTACCTTACGGATCTTGTCTTCAGGCATCAGCATGCGTTCTGCAAGTTCTTCTGGTGAAGGTTCACGCCCCATCTCTTGCAACATTTGACGAGAGATACGGTTCAGTTTATTAATCGTTTCGATCATGTGAACAGGGATACGGATTGTACGCGCCTGATCAGCGATTGAACGAGTAATTGCCTGACGGATCCACCATGTTGCATAAGTTGAGAACTTATAACCACGACGGTATTCAAATTTATCAACCGCTTTCATCAGACCAATATTCCCTTCCTGAATCAGGTCAAGGAACTGTAAGCCACGGTTGGTATATTTTTTCGCGATAGAGATAACGAGACGTAAGTTCGCTTCGACCATCTCTTTTTTCGCACGACGTGCTTTTGCTTCACCGATAGACATACGACGGTTAATATCTTTAACCTGTTCGATTGTCAGTCCAGTTTCAACTTCAATTTGTTGCAGTTTTTGTAAGCTGCGTTGTACTTCTTCTTCAATACCTGCCAGTTTTTCAGACCAAGGCTTATTCATTGCACGAGCAGCAGTGAACCATGTGTCATTGGTTTCGTTACCTGTAAACAGCGTAATGAAGGTTTTCTTTGGCATCTTAACTTGATCAACACAAAGACGCATGATGTGACGTTCTTGAGCACGAACTCTGTCCATCATGTCACGCATATTGTTAACCAAATAATCAAATTGTTTCGGTACTAAACGGAACTGTTTGAAAATTTCAGATAATAATAAGATTTCAAGCTCTGTATCTTTGTGGTTGCGACCTTTCGCCTTGATAGTTTGGCGAGTTTTTTCATATTGCTCACGAAGCTCAGTAAATTTCTGACGCGCTAATTCAGGATCGATGCTGTTATCATCATCGCTATCGCTGTCATTGTCGCCATCTTCATCTTCGTCTTCATCTTCGTCTTCAGCGCTGTTGTCAACTTCATCATCATCTTTGCCTAAGTTGACATCTTCACTTTCTGCCATTTCTTCGGCATTAGGGTCAATAAACGCAGTAATTAAGTCTGAAAGACGTGCTTCGCCAGCTTCAACGCGATCATACTGTTCAAGAAGATAAGTAATTGCTTCAGGATATTCTGCAACGGAACATTGAACTTGGTTAATACCATCTTCAATGCGTTTTGCGATATCAATTTCACCTTCCCGGGTGAGCAGTTCAACGGTACCCATTTCGCGCATATACATACGCACAGGGTCGGTTGTACGGCCAATCTCAGATTCTACACTAGAAAGTACCTGAGCTGCGGCTTCTGCAGCATCATCATCAGTATCATTTGAATTTTCTGCCAGCATCAGATCATCGGCGTCAGGTGCTTCTTCCATAACCTGAATGCCCATGTCGTTAATCATCTGGATGATGTCTTCGATTTGATCTGAATCGACGATATCTTCCGGCAGATGGTCATTGACCTCAGCATAGGTCAGGTAGCCTTGCTCCTTACCTTTAGTAACAAGTAGCTTCAGCTGTGACTGCGGGTTTTGCTCCATAAGACGGTATCCACACTTCAAAGTAATTTGGGTTGGTGTCGGTCGGCGATAACTGTTCAGCCAACAATAACTACGGAGGGGCATTTTCATTGTCGATTGCTACGGTCCCCTCAGCGTAGCAAATGTAGGTTTTTAGTACCTACCGATAGCGGCAATTAAGCCGTGTTTTTAATCTTAATTCTGTGTTTACTTTTTAACGCGTGCCTGTATTATCAATTGGACTTCTTCGCGTTCATCTTGCGTTAGGCCTTCTGTTCTCTCTTTCGCAATAAGTGTGTTTAAACGTTCATCCATTGCGGTTAAAAAAAGATGATCTAACGTGTCTGTAAAGGTTTTTTCTGCAATCTCATCTATATCTATATCGTTCCACATTGCCAATTTTTCAAGCTGTTTACCGAATTTATTCTCTCTATAGAGTTCGATAATCTGTCCCGTATTTAGGCCAGGTTGTGCTTGGCAAACAGAAACTAATTCAATAAAAAGTGATAGACCTGCAATTTTTTCTGTACTTAATCCCTCGAGAGGGGGCACTAATTTAGAGAATTCTGGGTTTTGTATCAATAGGGCAATCAATATACGCATCGGTGTTGTGCGTAATTTTGTCGGTTGATACGATAAATCGTGATTAACCGGCGTTCTACCAAATAAACGATCCATCTGCTCAATATCGGGATTTCCCGTTAAGCTTCCAAGCTCTCTTAATAAATATAGACGTAAAGTTTCACTTGGGATCTTATCTATTAATGGTCTGGCTAAACTATATAGCTTACCATTGCCTTCTTGAGTACTCAGATCCACTTGAGGAACGAGTGAATCAAATAAAAATTCTGATAATGAATGTGCTTGTTCCATACGTTTTTCAAAAGCTTCTTTACCTTCACGACGAACCAATGAATCGGGATCATCACCTTCGGGTAAAAACATAAAACGTAAAGAGCGACCATCATTTAAAAAAGGAAGGGCGGTTTCTAATGCTCGCCATGCGGCATCACGTCCAGCTCTATCTCCATCATAGCAGCAAATAATGTTATCCGTTGTCCGAAAGAGCAACTGGATATGTTCTGCGGTGGTGGAGGTTCCTAATGAGGCAACGGCATAATCAATACCAAACTGCGCTAATGCCACAACATCCATATAACCTTCAACAACTAATAGCTTTGTGACGTTATTATTAGATTGTTGCGCTTCATAAAGTCCGTAAAGTTGACGTCCTTTATGGAATATCTCTGTTTCTGGTGAGTTTAAGTATTTAGGTAAATCATCACCTAAAACACGCCCACCAAAGGCAATAACACGACCACGTCTATCTCGGATAGGAAACATGACTCGTTGGCGAAAACGATCATAAGTGCGACCATTATCGTTAGTTATTACCATACCCGCTTCAAGAAGTAAGGCTTTATTATCGGCACTTTGACCAAAACGTTTTAGGACGTTATCCCAACCTGTTGGTACAAATCCAATAGAAAAACGGGTAATAATATCTTCACTAAGCCCACGATGCGCAAGGTAGTTTCTTGCTTCCTGTGCATCAGGTTTATTGAGAGCGCTACTATAATACTGATTCAATTTCTCCATCACTTGATAGAGATTTTGTCTTATATGTCGTTCAATAGGGCTACTGCTTGTTCCTGATTCATAAGGAACGTCTAACCCATGCATTGCTGCTAACTCTTCAATGGTTTCGACAAAATCGAGTCTGTCGTAATTCATCAAAAAATCAATAGCATTGCCATGCGCGCCGCAACCAAAACAGTGGTAAAACTGTTTGTCGCTATTTACTGTGAAAGAGGGCGTTTTTTCATTATGAAACGGACAACACGCTGAATGATTTTTGCCTTGTTTTTTTAACGGCACGCGAGCGTCGATAAGATCGATGATATCGGTTCGAGCTAGCAAATCATTGATAAATGAACGTGGAATTCGTCCAGCCATAAGCCCTTTTACGCCTGTTGTTGAACGAGAATAAGCCGCGCTCTCAGGAGAAAGCACGGCCTTTAACTGCGACTACAGTGTCTGCATACGTTGCGGTATAAGCCGCAAAATATTAGTACAGACGAGTACGACGTGCGTTTTCGCGAGCTAATTTTTTAGCGTGACGTTTTACTGCTGATGCTTTAGCGCGTTTACGTTCAGTCGTTGGTTTTTCATAAAACTCACGACGACGAACTTCTGCTAATACGCCTGCTTTTTCACAAGAGCGTTTGAAACGACGAAGAGCAACGTCAAATGGCTCGTTTTCACGTACTTTGATTACCGGCATGTGCCTCTCACCTCAATAGAAATCGGTTTGCGCTGGCATTATTTAAGCCAGCCGACATTTAAAATGGTGCGGAATTTTACTTCAAAGCAGGGCACTTTGTAAAGAGATGCACAAAATTGAAACGCAAACTCTCACTTTTGTGTCTTTTTAATAAGTACACAAAAAGCGACAGTCGCTAACCACACATTTAAATCACTTAAAATAGGTGAATAATTATAGACCAGAAAAAGGAATTTGTCACATGCTGGTATGTAAAAGATGTTGCGAAGGCGTATAAAATCACCGAAATAATGATACAATCGATTCATTACGCGAGTTAGCGAAGAAGAATTTGGAAGCGTCATGCGAGTTTTAGGTATTGAAACATCTTGCGATGAAACCGGTATCGCAATCTATGATGATAAAGCCGGCCTATTAGCGAATCAACTTTATAGCCAGATTAAACTGCACGCCGATTATGGTGGGGTAGTTCCTGAGCTTGCTTCACGGGATCATATCCGTAAAACAGTACCTCTTATTCAAGCAGCACTGAAAGAAGCAAATCTTACGGCGCAAGATATTGATGCGGTTGCTTATACTGCTGGCCCCGGTCTTGTTGGCGCGTTGCTTGTAGGGGCAACCATTGGACGCTCATTAGCTTTTGCGTGGGATGTCCCAGCTATTCCTGTTCATCATATGGAAGGCCATTTATTGGCTCCAATGCTTGAAGAGAAAACACCAGAGTTTCCATTTGTGGCACTTTTGGTTTCTGGTGGCCATACACAGTTAATTAGTGTGACGGGAATTGGCGAATACGCCTTATTAGGTGAATCTATTGATGATGCTGCTGGCGAAGCTTTTGATAAAACGGCAAAACTGCTGGGATTAGATTACCCTGGTGGCCCAGTATTATCGAAAATGGCGCAACAAGGCACAGAAGGTCGCTTTGTCTTTCCTCGCCCAATGACAGATAGACCTGGACTTGATTTTAGTTTCTCGGGTTTAAAAACCTTTGCAGCTAATACTATTCGTCAAAATGATGATTCAGACCAAACTCGCGCTGATATTGCACGGGCATTTGAAGATGCGGTTGTTGATACGCTTGCGATAAAATGTCGTAGAGCTTTAGAACAAACAGGCTTTAAACGTTTGGTGATGGCAGGTGGTGTAAGTGCTAATCGTACATTACGTGCAAAAATGGAAACCGTAATGAAGCAATTAGGTGGCGAAGTTTTTTATGCGCGTCCTGAATTGTGTACTGATAATGGCGCAATGATTGCACTAGCAGGAATGATCCGCTTTAAAGGCGGTACAGAAGGCCCGTTAAGTGTGACCGTAAGACCTCGCTGGCCTTTAGCTGAGTTGCCTGCATTAACGCGTTAATAGTTATAAGCTAAAAAATAATTCAAAATTGAAGCGCTTTGGTGTGTTATCAAAGCGCTTTTTTGTATCTTTATTTTAAAGCTAGCTATAAGACATTGTCGTCCAGTGTTGTCCCACAAGAAAAGCGAGCTCTAATGATTGTGTTCGATTAAGTCGAGGATCACATAACGTTTGGTAGCCATGACTTAAGTCCGTAGGATTAATTTGTTGTAACCCACCTGTACATTCAGTGACTTCTTGTCCTGTCATTTCTAAATGTATTCCTCCTGCCTGAATACCCATATCATGAAGAATATGAATAAAAGCACGAGTTTCTGAGGCAATATCAGAAAAATGTCGAGTCTTGATACCTGTACTGGTAGATTGTGTATTGCCATGCATAGGATCGATAAGCCAGATAACAGAGCGCTGATGATGTTGTATAGTTTCGACCAATTCAGGTAGATGAGAATGAATGGCATCTTTTCCCATACGTACAATTAAAATAATTTTACCTATTTCATTTTCAGGATTTAACCTATCAATCAGCTGAATGAGTTTTTCTCCTGACATTCTTGAGCTACATTTTATACCAATAGGATTTTCTATCCCGCGAAGATATTCAATATGAGCGTGGTCAATATCGGTTGTCCTTTCTCCAACCCAAACCATATGTGCTGAACAGTTATACCATTTGTTATCTTCAGAATCTTGGCGACTCATTGCTTCTTCATAATGCAAAAGTAATGCTTCATGGCTGATATAATATGAGGAAGTATCGGGACGCTTATTGATAATATATTGCTGAGAATGATAGAGCTGCTCCAACAAATTAGAATAGTGTGCAGGCTCTGTTGAACCTGGGTAGGTTTTAATCTCTAGTGCGGTTTTATGTCCTGCATATTGAGTATAATTCATTGCTCGTAACAAATTTAATGTTACCGCAGAATGATGATAAGCCGTGATCATTCTTAGTGGATCGGGCTGTCTGCTTTTGCTTGAGAAATCTAGACCATTAATAATTTCGCCACGATAGCTGGGTAAGGTTAAGCCATTTAGTGTTTCAAAAGGTTGGCTGCGAGGCTTGGCATATTGTCCTGCGATACGTCCCAGCTTTATCACGGGTAATCCTGTTGATTGCTCTATTAATGCAGACATCTGTGCCAAGGTAAAAGTTAAATCTCGAATAATGGTTGATTGGCAATTATCAAAAGATTCTGCGCAATCTCCACCTTGAAGGAGAAAAGCTTCTCCATTCGCGACTAGTTTTAATAAATTTTTAAAAGCTCTTATTTCTGATGCCAGAATTAATGGTGGACTGTCTTTTAATCTTTCTTGGCAATAAGTAAGCGCATGAATATCTGGATATTCTGGTAATTGTTTGGACGGTAATGCCTTCCACGATGAAGGTCGCCATGATAATGAAACCACATTGCTTGATAGTATGTGATTGGCTAATTGAGGTGTTTTATCATTACGTCCGGTCAAAACATCAATATCATAAGTACTAAACATCGTGAGTACTCCTATAACTGACGAGAGAAGATGAGCGAGGATTAAACCTCGCTACACACTTATTCTTGTGGTTGAGAGGTCTCTAAATAGGTTTTGATAACGCCATTTTGTCTCGCCACATAGTCTTCTCTTACTGGGGTATACACATCAATAACCTCAGAAGGCTCTAGTGCGATAGCGTGGTGAACAGCCCAAGAGGGAATAATAAAAGAGTCACCAGCATGTAAATAAACGATGCGATCATCAACAGTGAGTTTGAGCGAGCCCTTTAATATTGTTGTGGCTGTTTCATGCTCATGTTTGTGTTCTGGAATAATGGCATTAGGTTTAAATGTCCAAAATGCAATTGTAAAATCAGTGCCATGAATAAATTTGGCTTGAATTTTACTTTCTTCACCTTCATTGCGATTTAAATCCATATCATAAGAAATCATTTCATCAGACAAATATAAGCTCATATTTTCTTCCTCATTATTTAAAAATAATATCCCATTAATGAATAATTCATAGATAGTTAATTGAAATGTAATCAATGATTAATTCAATTTTGAATGAATGGAAAATCCCATTGGCACTGGGCCAAAGTCATATAATATATTTAAGTGATATTTATTAGCGGCTTTTAATGTTGTAATACAACCGTCAACATTTCCTAAGCTACATTGTAAAGCTGCTTCACTATTAGAATTGAAAAGTTCTTTCTCAATATTGTCGAGCTCTTTAATTTTATTAAAGAGATCTTTAGGTGCAGGATGAGAACCTAATTTTTTTATTTCATTAATATTGTTAAATCGACTAGCAAACAACATATTATGAGTGTCCATAACAAAGCAGTCGGTTAATTTAATAAATGAAAGATTACTAAAAACAATATTATGTAAATAGGGATAAACAATACAACCTAACAAAACACTATTTGGACTTTTCTCCATCTCTTTCACTGCGGTTTCTAACGTAGGATGAAGAATAATATTACCTTGTTGGTTATTTTTATTTAACCAGTAATGTGCGGCCTTTTCACAGTTTGTTCCAGAAGGCCCTAAAGTATGAATATTTATCATTTTTATGAAGCCTCAATTATATACGACCAGTTGTGTTAATTAGCTCAGGTAAGCGTTCCCCTTGTTTGATTTTCTTTAGCATACTATTTTCAATGCTATGAATTTTTTTTGCTTCTTCTAGTACTTTATCAACGAGGTTTAAGGGAATAATTACGGTGCCATTAGGATCTGAAATTACTAGATCGCCACTATAAATAGTTGAGTATTCAATAGTACAATGGGTTCCAGTCTCACTCACAAGGTAGGCTCCTTGTGTATCTGTGGGAGTAAGATTGGTGGCAATAACTGGAATTGTTAAATCCATAAGCTCATTTTTATCGCGTACAGCTCCACCTAGAATAATGGCGTCAAATCCGAGCTTTTCAAAATAAGTACAGCTCATTCCACCTGCAAGAGCCGCTTCTGTGATTAATTCATACCCACCAGCAATATAAATTAATCCTTTGGCATCTGTTAATTCAGGAACTAAAAAAGGGCTTACTTGCTCCCAAGTTGAAGGTTGTTTTTCTAAAATAGATTTTTGTTTCCTTATTAATTTCCATTGAACTGTATAAGCTTGGGCTACGGAATAAAAATCTTCTAGATTAATACTTCTTAATTGACTATTCAGGACGGTTGTTTTTCCTAACCCATCAAGAATATCAACCAATGTTGATGTACTTAACTTCATTTTTTTTATTGAGTTAATTATATTTTTATCTATTTTTACAAACATAGTTTACTCCAATAAAATGGATGGTTAAATAATTGTTGTTTTTTGGGCTCGTATTAATTAATAGATGTAAATTAATGGTTGTTCAAGTAATTTGTTATTGTAAAAGATGAATTTAATATAGTTCGATGATTATGTTGATTATTTAATTTTAATAATAACTTTAATGTTGTTTGTTTAATTGTTGTTATAATTTTTATTGGTTAATATTAATTGGGGTTGATTTTTGTTTTCTAATTTAATTAACCTCTATGGTTAATTCTATTTTAATAAAACTGTCATGTTTATTTTAAGGCAATATGCTGCTAACTATTATTTAAATGACTTTTAATTACAATTAAAATTAGGGATAATTAATTTATTAAGTTTATATTAAAGAGAAAAAAAGCTACTTATTAATTTAATAGGTAGCTTTTTTTATTATGACATTTGGGCAAAGGAGGTTAATCTTCTTTTTCTTGCTCTTTAGCTTCTTGAATGATCTCTTTTTCTGTTTTTTCAGTCTTTTTCTTTAATTTATGCCAGATACGGCTCTCTTGACCACGCCATAAACGTTGAATATTGTCGTGATGACGGTAAAGTACCAGACATGATAATAAAGCAACGGGATAAGTGAATTCTGGTTTAAACCACCAAACATAAAAAGGGGCAAGCAGTGCGCTGATAATCGCACCAAGCGATGAATAGCCACTCAGTAAGACGGTGAGTAACCACGTTCCTGCGATAAGCCCACTTAAATCCCAACCAATGGCAGCGATAGCACCAAATGCAGTGGCTACACCTTTTCCGCCTTTAAAGTGGAAAAAAACAGGATAAATATGACCTAGACAAGCTGCTATTGCGACAATACCGAGGTAAAAAGGAGGCACATTTAAGTAATAGGCGAGCCAAACAGGGATCATCCCTTTTAGGACGTCACAAATAAGAACGGCTGCCGCGGCTGCCTTTCCTCCAATACGTAGGACGTTGGTTGCTCCGGGATTGCCAGAGCCAAATTTTCTTGGATCAGGGAGTCTTGCCAGTCGGCAAATCAATATCGCGCTGGAGATTGAGCCGCACAAGTAGGCGAAGATGATCATTCCAAGTGCGTTAGCACTCATTTGTATTCTCCAATGTTTATGTAAGTTCGTTAAGCATGTATGGATAATACGCATATTTCATCGGAAGTGGTATCCGATGAGCAGAAAAAATAAGAGATGACGTGATGGATATCGTATTTATTGAGCAATTATCAGTAATAACCACAATCGGTGTTTATGATTGGGAAAAAACCATAAAACAAAAATTAGTGTTCGATATCGAAATGGAATGGGATAACAAACGCGCATCCCAAACTGATGATGTGGTTCATTGTTTAGATTATGCCAGTGTGAGCAATGCAATTATTGACTATGTTGAGACTCGACGTTTTGAATTAGTTGAACGTGTTGCTGAAGAAGTGGCACAGCTATTGATAACGCAATTTGCTGTACCAAGAGTAAAAATTAAATTAGCGAAACCAGGAGCTGTTGCACAAGCCACAAATGTAGGTGTGATTATTGAGCGTAAAGCTTAATTAGCGCTGTTCCTGATTAAGTCGCGATTTCCATTTTATAATCGCGACTTCTCGTTGCTTGGTTAGCGCATCTCGTATTGCACTGCCTTTTAATCCACTTTCAATGATTGGCTTAATATCCACATTATTTGCAACAAGGAAAGCTTGGCAAAGAAACGCACGTTGTGGATAAGCAATATTTTCTAAGCCCTTACGTCCTCTCGCATCCGCTTCACTCACCATTGCAAGTTGTTCAACACGTTCTGGTTTTCGCCATGCATCAATAGCATCAAATAAGCGGATTATTTTAGAGGGGCGCATTCTATCAATACGATGGATATGATCATGAAATCTTGTCGTTAAACGCGCGAGATCACGGATATGATTAGGAATACGATAACGTTGACACAAGGCTTCAACTAAAGGCACACCCGCAGGGCCATGACCGTGATGATGAGGCCAATTTTCAGGAGGTGTTAATCCTTTTCCCAAATCATGGCATAAGGCACTAAAGCGTACCGCAATATCGTCTGTTAATTGACTGGCGATATTAAGTACCATCATGGCATGAATGCCAGTATCGATTTCTGGGTGCCATTTTTCAGGAGCAGGTACACCAAACAAAGCATCAATTTCAGGAAAAAGAACGCTTAAAGCACCACATTGACGTAAAACTTCAAAATAGACTTGAGGCGCGGGGCTCTCAAGGGCTTTTTCAGTCTCTTTCCAAACACGTTCAGCAGTCAGTGTATTTAACTCACCACTTTGTGCCATCGTCTTCATTAATTGCAGTGTTTCAGGTGCAACATTAAATCCTAAAGGCGCAAACCGTGCCGCAAAACGTGCAACTCGCAAAACTCTTAACGGATCTTCTGAAAATGCCTCAGAAACATGGCGAAGTTGTCTCGCATTGATGTCATCTATGCCGTGGTAAGGATCGACATATCCGCCATCAACGGAATAAGCGATAGCGTTAATGGTGAGATCACGACGCGCAAGATCGTCTTCTAATGTGACATCGGGTGCTGCATAGCAAGTGAATCCCGTGTAACCTGAGCCTGATTTTCGTTCTGTACGCGCAAGGGCATATTCTTCATGAGTATCTGGATGAAGAAAAACAGGAAAATCTTTGCCTACTTGTTGATAGCCTTGTTGTAATAGCATTTGAGGTGTTGCACCAACAACAACCCAATCTCTGTCTTTTACTGGCATCTGTAACAGTTGGTCGCGTACAGCGCCACCAACAAGGTATATATTCACGGGATCACTGTTCCTTTGGTTGGATATTAGTTCATCCAACGATCATTACGTTTACGACGACGCGGAATAATATGTGGAAGGATCAGGCCAAAGACAAGACCTGCACCAGCAACACCACCACCATACATAAACCACTGTAAGATGATATCGCGTTGTCTGTCATCTAATTGTTGATTAGCAAAATCGAGTTTTTTCTCTGCGACAGCGAGCTTAGTTCTCATTTGTTCATTTTCTTTTTTCAAGCCATTGATGATGTCATCACTGTTTGAAACTTTATTTTGCATATCTATTGTACGTTGATTCCAACTTTGGTCGATATTCGCCAGTTTGTCGCGCAGTGTTTGGATCTCTTTTTCCATCGCAGGAATGCGAGTACGCATGCTTGGCTGAGCACTCAGTTGGCTTTCAGGTATCCAAACAGTACGATCTTTATCGTCTTTAATTTGTACGTAACCCGTTGCTGCATTACGAGAAAGTACGGTGACTGTTGAGCCAGAATTTAAAGAGCCAACGATTCGATACTGATTTCCTGGTCCACTATGCACATAAGTGGATAATTCATCGGAAACATAACGAGTTTCTGCGTGTGAGCTCAGAGAAAAGCCTAAGCCAAGTAAGGAAAGAAAAAGTAAGGGTAATTTTCGCATTATGTTTTCAACTTTTTTATCTATACAAGAGAATATTTTTACTGATACTAAAGAGTAAAGTTTGCGTAAGCAAATAGTAAACCAGAATGAGAACAGTCTTAACTGGTAGAATATAGGGATAATCTGCCTTTTATTCATTATTGTTATTAGGCTATCACTTGCAAAATGAAAATGCGTCAAATATTTTACTAATCAATTGATTTACTTAAGGGAAATAGAATGAGCCAATTAGAAACTGAACTCAAAATGAGTGCCATACCTGCCGCTATTCCTCACATTATTCAGCGCATTCTGACTCTACCTCATCAGCATACTGCACCCAAAAAGCTGACTAATCTTTACTTTGAAACCGCAGATAATCAAATTCGTCGCTGGGATATGGGGCTGCGTATTCGTGGTGTTGATGAACGTTATGAAATGACAATTAAAACTGCCGGTAAAGTCGTTGCTGGTTTGCATCAACGTCCAGAATATAACGTGGAATTAGAACAACCTAAATTAGATCTAGCACGATTCCCAGCAGAAATCTGGCCTGAAAATACCGACTTTACACAATTAGAGTCTCAACTTGATGTGCTGTTTAATACGGACTTTTACCGTGAAATTTGGCTGGTGGATTTTCAAAATAGCCAAATTGAAGTGGTGTTAGATAAAGGTGCTATTCGCACTCATCAATATGAGTTGCCCATTGAAGAGTTCGAGTTAGAACTCAAAAAAGGCAATGTGTCAGATGTTATCGCATTAGCGACTTATTTAGGTGAAAAGGGCGGATTGCGTCTTGCTTCTCGCAGTAAGGCGGCTCGAGGCTATTATTTGGCGAAAGATAAACCTGCATTATCGTTGAGTGTGGTGAATCTTTCTCCTAGTGATACAACGGCTCAGCAATTGACTAAATGGTTAAGTGCGATACAGGCATTAGAAGAAGCGATTTTTGCCAATCCGACGCCACCGACAATTACCATGCCTGCCATGTTGGCATTATTTTCAGATTGGTGCAAAAAACAGTCTGATTTGCCTAGATCTATGGAGCAATCACTCAATGCGATTTCACCGTTAACATTTACAACAGCAACCGACTATTATCATGTTTTATGGTTGAATTTTAAGTTATCTTCTATGGCATGGTTACTGTCTATTGCTTAATTTCCTGACAACTTGAGAGTCTATTTATGTCTGTTATCGGTGTATTTCAACAATTGTGGAATAAAGCACAGTGTGGGTTCTCTTCTCAATTGAATGCGTTAGCGCCTTTTAGTGAACAAGAACAACAGTTTTTTGCTTTTAGCCCCTTTGTAACAGAGCATTTGCGCATTAATCCTCAATGGTTGACTGATATCAGACAAAATCCGCCAACGAGTGTGGAATGGCAGAGTTATGAGCCTCAATTGACAGCAAAATTAGCCGATATTGATAATGAAGATGACGTTATGCGAGTTTTACGCCAATTTCGTCATCAACAATTAGTGCGCATTGCATGGCTACAATTTTTTCAATTAGCCGATATTCCTTGTGTGCTAAAACATTTGAGCGTATTAGCTGAAACATTAATTTGTGGCGCAAGAGATACGCTTTATCAGCAATGTTGCCAACAATGGGGAACGCCTTGTGATAATGAGGGAAAACCTCAGCCATTACTGATTTTAGGAATGGGAAAACTAGGTGGGTTTGAACTTAACTTTTCTTCTGATATCGACTTAATTTTTGCCTATCCTGAAAATGGGTTTACACAAGGTGGACGACGAGAATTAGATAATGCGCAGTTTTTTACGCGCTTAGGTCAAAAGCTGATTAAAGCGCTGGATCAGCATACTATTGATGGTTTTGTCTACCGCGTTGATATGCGGTTACGTCCTTTTGGCGAAAGTGGGCCTTTGGTAATGAGCTTTGCGGCACTGGAAGATTATTATCAAGAGCAAGGGCGCGATTGGGAACGTTACGCCATGATCAAAGCACGCGTTTTAGGGGCAGAAAAGAAAGAGTATTGCCAAGTATTGCGCCAAATGTTGCGTCCTTTTGTTTATCGTCGTTATATTGATTTTAGTGTTATTCAATCACTTAGAAATATGAAATCCATGATAAGTCGTGAAGTTCGTCGTCGTGGCATGATTGATAATATAAAATTAGGCTCTGGTGGTATTCGTGAAATCGAATTTATTACGCAAGTTTTCCAGCTAATTCGTGGTGGTAGAGAGCCTGAGCTTCAAAGCAATTCATTGTTAACGGTGCTTAACGTTATTGCGAAACTTGAATTACTCACCGCAGAAGAAACGGTACAATTGGCTGAAAGCTACCTTTTTCTTCGCCGATTAGAAAATCTTTTACAGTCTATTGGTGATCAACAAACCCAAACCTTACCTGAAAGTGAAGAAGATAAAGCCAGATTGACTTTGGCAATGGGATTTGATGATTGGGAAGCGCTTTATCAAGAAATTAACCACAAGATGCAGGCTGTTTCCGTGATTTTCACGCAATTAATCGGTGAAGAAGACGAAAACGATGATGAAGACGATATCTCTGAATTTAAGCGTCTTTGGTTACTTGGTCGCTTGCCTGAAACATCATCATTATTTCATGAAACATTAACCAGTGAAGCGCTTGAGGCAATAAATCAGACGTTGCAGAATTTTCGCCAAGATATTGGCAAGCGAACCATTGGGCCAAGAGGACGCGATGTTCTTGATGCCTTAATGCCAAAACTATTGGCTAAAATTTGCCAGCAACCCCTTACCTTAGTGACACTACAACGCGTGACGCCTTTGCTATTAAGCATTGTGAGTCGTACAACGTATTTAGAGTTGATGCAAGAATCGGATGAAGTTTTAACGCATGTTATACGACTTTGTGCGGCATCACCGATGATCGCTGAACAATTAGCGCTTCATCCTTTACTATTGGACGAATTACTTGATCCTAATTCTCTCTATCAACCCCTGCCTTTAGATGCGTATCGTGATGAATTACGCCAATATTTATTACGTGTACCAGAAGAAGATGAAGAGCAACGATTAGAAGCATTACGCCAGTTTAAGCAAGCCCAATTACTACGTATCGCCGCTGAAGATATTACAGGTGTATTGCCAGTAATGAAGGTTAGCGATCACTTAACGTATTTAGCAGAAGCTATTATTCATTCTGTTGTTCATCAAGCTTGGTCATATATGGTGAAACGTTATGGTGAACCTGAACATTTAGCTCATCGTGATGGGCTGGGTTTTGCGGTGATTGGATACGGTAAATTGGGGGGATGGGAGTTAGGATATAGCTCTGATTTGGACTTGGTCTTTTTATTAGATTGTCCAATAAACACTGTGACAACAGGGGCAAAACAGATTGATGCTCGCCAGTTTTATCTGCGTTTAGCACAGCGTATTATCCATTTGTTTAGTACCAGAACATCTTCTGGCGTGTTGTATGAAGTCGATGCGCGTCTACGTCCTTCGGGTGAATCAGGTATGTTGGTAAGTACTATTCAAGCTTTTGATGAATATCAGAAAAATGAAGCTTGGACTTGGGAGCATCAAGCTTTAATTCGCGCTAGAATGATTTATGGCGATGATAAATTACAACAGATGTTTTCACGTATTCGTCATGAAACGTTATGCCTTTCTCGTGATGCTGATGTGTTACAAAATGAAGTACGCGATATGCGTAAAAAAATGGTGCAACATCTTGCACCAACGCAAGCCGATAAGTTTGATTTAAAAACCTCATCTGGCGGTATTACTGATATTGAATTTATTGCGCAATATTTAGTATTGCGTTTTTCTCACCAATATCCGGCTTTAACTCGTTGGTCTGATAATGTGCGTATTTTTGAATTAATGGCAAAGCATCAAGTGATGGATGAAGATGAAGCTCTCGCTTTAACACATGCTTATGTCACATTGCGTAATGAATTACATCATCTGGCGCTACAAGCATTACCTGCCATTGTGGATAATCATTGTTTTATCGCAGAGCGAGAGTGTGTATTAAAAAGCAAATTGAAGTGGCTTGGTGAACAAGAGTAATGGTTTGTTGGCATGAAGTCTTATGTGTATCTCTTTTTGCTTAACAAGTTATGGTATTATTTCGGCTTATTTTGAAAATAAATGTGGAGTATGGGATGAAAGTAACGCTACCGGATTTTAATAAAGCCAATGTGTTGGTTGTCGGTGACGTCATGTTAGACCGCTATTGGTATGGCCCAACAAGTCGAATTTCACCAGAAGCCCCAGTGCCAGTGGTTAAAGTTGATACCACAGAAGAGCGACCAGGTGGTGCAGCAAACGTTGCGATGAATATTGCGTCTCTTGGTGCTAATTCGCGTTTAGTGGGTTTAACAGGTATCGATGAAGCCGCAAAAGCATTGAGCAATACATTAAATCAGGTCAATGTGCGTTGTGATTTTGTCTCTGTTGCGACACACCCAACGATCACAAAATTACGTGTACTTTCACGTAATCAGCAATTAATCCGTCTTGATTTTGAAGAAGGATTTAGCAATGTTGATCCTCAACCTATTTATGAACGTATTCAGCAAGCATTACCTTCTATTGGCGCATTGGTTTTATCTGACTATGCCAAAGGGGCACTTTCTCATGTTCAAGAAATGATCCAACTGGCAAAAAAAGCGGGTGTACCTGTATTAATCGATCCTAAGGGATCAGATTTTGAACGCTATCGCGGTGCGACGCTATTAACGCCAAATATGTCTGAATTTGAACAAGTGGTTGGTGTTTGTAAAACGGATGATGAGCTGGTGGAAAAAGGGACTCAATTAGTTCGAGATTTAGATCTTGAAGCGTTGCTGATCACTCGCTCAGAGCGAGGAATGAGCTTACTGCGTGCTAATGAAGCTCCATTGCATTTACCAACCCAAGCCCAAGAAGTTTATGATGTAACAGGGGCAGGTGATACAGTAATTGGCGTATTAGCAACCTCTTTAGCTGCTGGCAAACCTTTAGGTGAAGCCTGTTTCCTTGCTAACGCAGCGGCAGGCGTTGTTGTGGGTAAATTAGGGACATCAACGGTATCACCTATTGAGCTTGAAAATGCTATTCGTGGTCGAGCTGATAACGGGTTTGGCATGATGGAAGAAGAACAATTAAAACAAGCCGTCGAATTAGCGCGTCAGCGCGGTGAGCGTATTGTGATGACAAATGGTTGTTTTGATATTCTTCATGCAGGTCATGTTAGCTATTTGGCGAATGCACGTAAATTAGGTGATCGCCTTATTGTTGCGGTAAATAGTGATGCGTCTACTAAGCGCTTAAAAGGTGAAAGTCGTCCTGTTAACCCATTAGAACAGCGTATGACTGTGTTGGGCGCATTAGGTGCCGTCGATTGGGTTGTTGCGTTTGAAGAAGATACACCACAGCGCTTAATTGCCTCTGTATTACCGGATATCTTAGTTAAAGGTGGCGACTATAAGCCTGAAGATATTGCAGGTAGCAAAGAAGTTTGGGCAGCAGGTGGTGAAGTAAAAGTGCTGAATTTTGAAGACGGCATTTCTACAACAAATATTATTAATGCGATTAAAAAGAAATAATGGCATTTATAAAAAATGAAAGGCGCTCTTCGGAGTGCTTTTTTTTGCTCTTATAACAATAAATCTAATTATTAATATTAAAGTTTCAATATTATTTTATATTAATGATTATTGTTCTCGTTTTAAATGATATTCAACAATATAATCTTGGGTGTTTCTATACATTATTGAGTAATTAATATAATCACCATGAATACTGTATGATAATGTGCTGAGCCTTAATATGGGAATGTTATTCTCTATTTTTAATAATTGACAAATATTGTTATCTGGCATGATAGGGTGGAATGTTTCGTAACTTCCCGCTATTTTTATTTGGCAAACATTTTCAATAAAATCAAATTTAGATCCTTCTAAGTGCGTTAATGTTAAATTACTAAAATATTTTACGGGCATATAACTGTCTTCAACAATAAGCGGTTTGTTGTCTACAAAACGTATTCGTCTTGAATAAAATATACGTTCATTTGAATTAATACGTAATTTGCTAGAAATAGATAAAGGGCAGGGAATAACACTAAACTCTACCACTTCGCTTCTTACGTTGTGCCCTGTATTTGCCATTAATTCGACAAAGCCTTTTAGGCTAGCATTTTCATGATGAACATCTTTTTCTTTAATATAAGTCCCTGAGCCATGTTTTCGTTCTAATAATCCTGCAATAACTAATAAATCTACTGCTTTACGTATTGTCATTCTTGATGCGTTGTATTGTTGCGCTAATGTTTTTTCTGCGGGTAGTGGGTCGCCAATTTGATATCCAGCAGAATTTATTTGAATTCTTAGGCTTTTTGCAATGTCTTTATAGATCATTTTTATACCTCTTTTTATTCTAAAAATTAGCTTATTCTATTTAACTTATATGAATCTAATCTTTTGATATATAGCATAATCATTTATACCTTTAAAATGTGAACGTTATCAAAAAATAAAAAATGATCTGTCTTTTAACTAAAAAGTAGATCACTTTGTGTGAAAGATTAGTATGAATCAGATCACGAATAGTTCATTTGAGATGAGAGAATAAAGAGAAAAGAATCTAATCTAATTTCACAGAATAAAAATAAATTAAAAAGCGTGTCATTTCAGTAGCAGTAAATAAGAGGATATTTTTATGCTCAGTCAAATACAAAGATTTGGTGGAGCCATGTTTACCCCTGTCCTGCTATTTCCTTTTGCAGGTATTGTTGTAGGCATTGCAATTCTATTACAGAATCCATTATTTATTAGTGAAGATTTATTAAAACCCGATAGTTTATTCGCTCAAATTGTTCATATTATTGAAGAAGGAGGGTGGACTGTTTTTCGTAATATGCCTCTTATTTTTGCAATTGGTTTACCAATAGGTTTAGCTAAAACTGCACAAGCAAGAGCTTGCCTTGCCGTTATGGTGAGTTTTCTCACTTGGAATTATTTTATTAATGCAATGGGAATTGTTTGGGGCAGTTATTTTGGCGTGGACTTTACAAATGAAGTTGGTGGAAATAGTGGTCTTACAATGATTGCTGGTATTAAAACATTAGATACCAGTATTATTGGCGCAATTATTATCGCTGGTATTGTCACGGGTATTCATAATCGTTATTTCGATAAACAACTTCCGGTATTTTTGGGGATATTTCAAGGAACATCTTATGTCGTATTAATTAGTTTTTTTATGATGTTACCGTTAGCGTGGATAACGTTATTTTTCTGGCCTAAAGTGCAAATTGGTATTCAATCTTTGCAAGTATTTATGGTTGAATCGGGTTCTTTGGGTGTTTGGATATATACCTTTCTTGAGCGTATTTTAATTCCTACTGGTTTACATCACTTTATTTACGGACCTTTTATTTTCGGCCCAGCAGTCACTGAACATGGTATTCAAGTTGATTGGGCTCAAAATATGCAATATTTCAGTCAAAGTACCCAATCTTTAAAAGAGTTATTTCCTGAAGGTGGTTTTGCACTACATGGTAATAGCAAAGTTTTTGGTTCTATTGGTATAGCGCTTGCTCTTTATTTTACGGCTGCACCTAAAAATAGAGCTAAAATTGCTGGCTTACTTATACCTTCTGCATTGACCGCTGTATTTGTGGGAATAACAGAACCATTAGAATTTACGTTCTTATTTATCTCACCTCTCTTATTTGCCATTCATGCAGTATTGGCTGCCACACTAGCCACAACCCTCTATCACTTTGGGGTTGTTGGGAATATGGGCGGTGGGATCATCGATAATTTCCTTCCTATGAATTGGATCCCAATGTTTCATAACCATTACGGAATGATTATTACACAGATAGTCATCGGCCTTACTTTTACAATGATTTGGTTTGTGGTGTTTAGAACGTTAATTATCAAACTTAATTTAAAAACACCTGGTCGTGAAGAAGACGACGAAGAGATCAAACTCTATAGCAAACAAGATTATAAAAATAAAAAGTCACAGGCTTCAGATAATCCCAAATCGGCAAAAGAAGACCGAAAGTTGGCACTACCTAAAGGCATTCTCGATGGCTTAGGTGGAAGTGCAAATATCAAATCTTTAAATAACTGTGCAACACGTTTACGTATTGAAGTGATAGATAGCGAACTAGTTGAAACAGATGCCTATTTTAAAGGGCTCGGTGTACATGGTGTGGTGCGCAAAGGTCATGCATTACAAATTATTATCGGGCTACACGTTTCTCAAGTGAGAGACCAAATTGAACAATTAATGAAAGAAGATACACAAAAAATCACCTTGTCGGAGGCTATATAATGAAGAAGTTCTCAGTCGTAATTGCAGGTGGCGGTAGTACATTTACACCCGGTATTATTTTGATGCTATTGGAAAATTTAAAGCGTTTTCCATTAAGAGCCATCAAATTTTATGACAATGATGCCGAGCGGCAAGAAACTATTGCTAAAGCGTGTGAAATTATTCTTACTGAAAAAGCACCTGATATTGAATTTTGCTATACCACTGATCCTAAAACAGCTTTTACTGATGTTGATTTTGTCATGGCACATATTCGTGTCGGTAAATACCCAATGCGTGAAAAAGATGAAAAAATTCCTTTACGTCACGGGGTGTTAGGGCAAGAAACGTGTGGGCCTGGTGGCATTGCTTACGGCATGCGCTCTATTGGTGGCGTGTTAGAATTGGTTGAATATATGGAAAAATATTCACCAAATGCATGGATGCTAAATTATTCTAATCCAGCAGCTATTGTCGCTGAAGCTACCCGTCGTTTAAAACCAAATGCAAAAATCTTAAATATCTGCGATATGCCAATTGGTATTGAATCACGCATGGCACAAATTGCAGGATTAAAGTCACGTAAAGAGATGCGTGTCCGTTATTATGGTTTAAATCACTTTGGCTGGTGGACACAAATTGAAGATTTGCAAGGTAATGATTTATTACCCATTATCCGTAAGCATGTTGCTGAACATGGATATATTCCAAAAGTGGCAGGGGAGCCTGTTGAAGCAAGCTGGAATGATACATTCGGTAAAGCAAAAGATGTGTGGGCATTAGATCCTGATACGATGCCAAATACTTATCTTAAATATTATCTATTCCCTGATTATGTTGTTGAGCATTCTGATCCTAACCATACGCGTGCGAATGAAGTGATGGAGCACAGAGAAAAGAATGTTTTCAGTGCTTGTCGTGCCATTACGGCAGCGGGTAAATCATCAGCGGGTCATCTTGAGATAGATGAACATGCCTCTTATATTGTCGATCTCGCAACGGCGATCGCATTTAATACTCAAGAAAGAATGTTACTGATCGTTCCTAATAATGGATCAATTATTAATTTTGATCCTGATGCAATGGTTGAGATCCCTTGCATTGTCGGAAGTCACGGGCCAGAGCCGTTAGTGATGGGCAAAATTCCATTATTCCAAAAAGGGATGATGAGTCAGCAAGTTGCAGTTGAAAAATTAGTGGTAGAAGCATGGATTGAAAAATCATATTTGAAACTGTGGCAGGCTATTACAATGTCCAAAACGGTGCCAAGTGCGACTGTCGCAAAAGCAATTTTAGATGATTTAATTGAAGTTAATAAAGACTATTGGCCAGAGTTAAAATAGTGATCAATTGACTTGTTGTGTATAAAAAAATAACCCTGCGTCTTTGTGAGATACAGGGTTTTTGCTTTATTACTAAATCAAAATCAGCAATAAAGTGAACGAATTAAGCTTTATTGTCAGCTTGCGCCTCTACCACAATTTCAACGTCTTCAATTTGAGCAACTTCAGCTTGAGGTTTTGCAAGCAGACCCGCTTCTAGCTCATTTAAACGTTGTTCTAAACGATTAAGTTTTTCACGAGTACGTAATAAGACTTGAGTTTGTACATCAAACTCTTCGCGATTGACTAAATCCAATTTGTTTAATTGAGATTGCAGAACAGTGCGGATTTTTTTATCAATATCATCACCAAAATCTTTAATGCCTTGTGGCAGAACGTTTTGGATTTGGCGCGCGACTTGTTCAAGTTTTTTCGGGTCCAACATGGGGAGTCCTCACAAATAAAATAGAAAGCTGAGGCTAAGTGTAATATGAGGGCAGAGGGAATTAAACCAGATATCAAGATTATTGTTACTTTTTTATTATAAATCGTTAAATAACCGTATGTCATAAAATGATAATGTGATGAAACAAAGATTGTCACCGAATGATGATTGCCTCTTATAATTTTAAAGCGTATAGTTTCACCGTTAATCTCAGGGCGGGGTGTAAGTCCCCACCGGCGGTAGATACCTAAATACTTAGGTAAAGCCCGCGAGCGCTTTGTGTTGCCATTGTAATGCAAAGGTCAGCAGATCCAGTGTGATTCTGGAGCCGACAGTTAAAGTCTGGATGGGAGAGAATAAAATAGCATCAGTAGGATCATTGTATCCATTCCTGTTGTTTCTGCTTGTGTGTTTATTAAGCAGAGATCCACTCCTAAGACTGCCCTGATTCTGGTAACTTTCATTAATTATTGAGGTTTTTTTACCATGAATCAGACGCTACTTTCCGAATTCGGTAATCCATTTGAGCGTGTTGAACTTGCTCTAGAAGCCCTTCGTGCTGGTAAAGGCGTGATGGTGCTCGACGACGAGAACCGTGAAAATGAAGGCGATATGGTTTTCGCAGCAGAAACTATGACCACAGAACAGATGGCGATGTCTATTCGTCATGGTAGTGGCATTGTTTGTTTATGCATTACAGAAGAACGCCGTCAACAACTTGATTTGCCTATGATGGTGGAAAATAACACCAGTCATTTTCATACCGCGTTTACGGTAACAATTGAAGCGGCACAAGGGGTTACAACGGGTGTTTCAGCATCAGATCGTTTAACCACAGTACGTGCAGCGGCAGCTGATAATGCAAAACCAAGTGATTTAAATCGTCCAGGTCACGTATTCCCATTACGTGCTCAACCTGGCGGTGTGTTAACGCGTGGCGGACACACTGAAGCTTCGATTGATTTAGCAACTTTAGCCGGTTTTAAACCTGTTGCAGTGTTATGCGAGTTAACAAACGATGATGGCACAATGGCAAGAGCACCAGAAGTGATCACTTTTGCTAAAAAGCACAATATGCCAGTGTTAACTATTGAAGATTTAGTGGCTTATCGTCTTCGTGAGGAGAAAAAAGCTGGCTGAAATTAACATGTTATAAACGACACTGAAAACACACACACACTTATATCAAGCCACTTAAGGAAACTTAGGTGGCTTTTTTCATATTTTTTGAATAACTATTTCATACTTCTTTGACTATATTTCAAGTAAGAAGGCAGTATGCTTATGTGATAAGAACACTCGCCATAAGAGGTGGTTTATGGAAACAAAAATGATGCCAGCGCTGTTTATTGGGCATGGTAGTCCAATGAATGTATTAGAAGATAATACATATACTCGCCTCTGGTCAAAATTAGGGGAAATGCTTCCTCAATCTAAAGCGATTTTAGTGATTTCAGCCCATTGGTATACCGATGGAACTTATGTAACAGCAATGTCGCAACCAAAGACAATTCATGATTTTTATGGATTTCCACCAGAATTGTATGCAATAGAATACCCAGCGCGAGGCTCAATAGGTTTAGCAGCGCTGATTGAAGATCTTATTGATCCAATTAAATTAAAACTCGATATGGATCAATGGGGATTCGATCATGGAAGTTGGGGAATACTTGAAAAAATGTACCCGAATGCCAATATCCCAGTTGTTCAATTAAGTATTGATGCACGTCAATCGGCACAATGGCATTATGAATTAGGTCAAAAATTAGTTGAACTACGTAAAGAAGGTGTCTTAATTATTGGTAGCGGTAATATTGTTCATAACTTAAGAATGATGGATTGGCAAAACAGTGATGCAGCGCCTTATCCTTGGGCACTTTCGTTTAGTGAAGCAATAGAAAGTAGCTTGCAAAGTGACAAAGAGCCAACTGATCTCTTTACGATTTTATCAACGGAAGAAGGACGATTGTCACATCCAACAGCAGAGCATTTTTTACCCGCGTTATACCTATTAGGTTTAAAACAGGAAGGTGAAAAAGTAACGTTGCTAAATAATGATATCGTTAATAAATCGCTCAGTATGATGACATTTCAAATTGGATAAGATTGTTCAATAAAAACTAATTTATAATATCTAAAGGTCAAATGCACTTTTGTGGAATTTGACCTTTTTTATATTAAATATAATGTATCGACTCATTATATTTCCCTCGTTATTGACCTTTCCAATTTTCTATATAGATATAATAAATAATTTTAACCTTTTGTTTATATTGATTTTATTTTTATTTGGATAAATATCTGATAAGCTTCATTACTATTCAATGAATGCTTTTTATATTCTATTAAATAAGTCAATTATGTTTTTTTGAATATCTCTAGTTTGATGTTGATAATTATCTGCTCTACACTTATGCACATAAATGATGCGCATAAATGGAGTTTATAATGAAAACATTGGTAATGAGTAAAAAAGATAAACGAGGAGTTAATGTGTATCTAACTGCAAAATTGGTGGACGAAGCACGAGAGCTTGGAATTAATTTATCAGCAACACTCGATCAAATGTTATCTGATGCAATTCGTGAAAAAAAGCGGGAACAGTGGAAAGCTGAAAACAAAAACGGCATTCAAGCGCTTAATGAATTTGAACAGGAAATGGGGTTGTTTACTGATGATGATGAATATGGGGTTATTTAATGTCTCAATATACGGTATATCGTAATAAATCCCTTAAATCGAAAGAACAGTACCCTTATTTTATTGATATTCAAAATGAGCTACTAAGTGATATTGATTCTCGGGTTATTATACCGATTACCCAGTTATCATATAAGAATTCTCAAGTAGAAATATTGACACCCATTATTTAAATAGATAATCAGAAATATGTTGTTATGACGAAATCTATAACAGTCGTGGCAAAGAATAAGTTAAGAACAGCTGATATCGTGTGTATTAAGCCTGAGATCCATACAGCGATTGTGTCTGCTATGGATATGATTATTTCTGGAATATAGTCATATATTGAAATCATCAAAATGGAAAGATTTTTGCAATAAAAAACACCTTACTGCTTATAAGCAATAAGGTGCTCAATATAATTTTAAGATTTCTATTAATCTAAAATAATATGTGGATAGAAGCGTGAGAGATCTTGAGTGATAAGCTCTCTATCTTCTCTAATACAAATACCTGCGGATTGGTCGTTAACCAACCAACTACCAATTAATGTATAGCTATCACCAAATTTTGGTAGTGGATGGAAATCTTGAACAATAAAGCCTTCTTCACCGTAAGGACCATCTGCAACAGCAATATCTTTGCCATTTTCAACAATACGAATATTTGCACCTTCACGTGAAAACAGTGGCTTGATAACATAACGTGATAATGAATCAGGTGCTTTACCATCATAAAAATAAGCAGGTAGCAGATTTGGGTGATTAGGGAACATCTCCCAAAGCATTGGCAGTAATGCTTTATTCGAGATAATACTCTTCCAAGATGGCTCCAACCAACGAATTCCCGCATCAGCTAACTTAGTTGAGAAGTCTTCGCGGAACATAAATTCCCAAGGGTAAAGCTTAAACATATTGCTGATTATCTGATCTTGCAGATCAGTCAACTCACCACGTTCACCTAGACCTAGATCTTCAATAAACACAAAGTCAGTTGTTACTTCGGCTTCTTCAGCACAATCTTGTAAATATTGAACCGTACCGCGATCTTCTTCAGTATCTTGGCAACAAGACATATGCAGATAACGCATTCCATATTGATCACGAAGCTCTGCGAATCGATCAATTAACTTCTCTTGAATGCTATTAAATTGATCGGCATTTTGCGGTAAACGACCTGCGTTGACTTGATCTTCAAGCCAGATCCATTGGAAAAAAGCAGATTCATACAGCGACGTTGGCGTATCTGCATTATTTTCTAACAGTTTTGCTGGGCTTTTGCCGTCATAGGCTAAATCAAGACGTGAATAGAGCGAAGGTTGAGATGATTTCCATGAATCACGTACAAAATCCCAGCAGTGACGAGGAATTTGAAAACGAGTCAGCAACTCTTCACTATTAGCCACTTTATCAGCGACCTGTAAGCACATCTGATGCAACTCTTCTGTTGTTTCTTCTAACGTTTCAACCTCTTCCATTGAGAATTGATAATAAGCATCTTCAGACCAATAAGGCTCGCCATACATTGTATGAAAATTAAAGCCAAATTCAGTGGCTTTTTCACGCCAATCTGGGCGCTCAATGATATTTTCGCGTTTCATGGTTTTAATTAACCACCTGAACGATAAGAAGATGAACCGGTTGAGCTACGGTTATTATTTGTTGCACTGGTACGTTGAGCCGCTGCTTGTCTCGAAACTGTATTACCAAAGCCGCCACGAGTTACTGTCGAGGTTGTTGATGGTTTTGGTGTCATGGCTGTTTTTGGTACGTTCATTTGACGACCACCAACTGCAGGACCATAGTTACGGCCTGTTGCGTCCACAAATTTACCATTCGCAGGGCTTGTTGGATTACGTGAACTAAACAGAGGTTGTGCTGGCGCCCCACCACCCATTAGGCGACCCATCATATAACCCGCCATTAATGGCATAAAGAAGCTACCACCAGAGTTAGCTTGGGCCATTTGTGAGCTGTCTGGGCTTAAATTATTTGCATTTTCGGTACTAACAGGCTGTCCATCGATAGACGCTGTTTGTGTACATTGTGCATCACCAAATTCAGCTACGCAGTCTTCTAATGTTGCGTATTTCGGTGCTGTACGCTGTGCTTCTTGCAATGCAGTGCGATAAGAGTCTTCGCACTGTGCCGCTTGTGAAGGATTCGCTTGAGCACATTCTTGTGCATTCATATACAGTGAAACTGTCTCATCGCTCTCTTCACATCCTGAAAGCGCGAATACAGCAGTGATGGCGATTGCAACAGGCGCCAGACGATAAGGACGAAATGCTTTACGGAAAGCATCACGATTAATCGATTTGGTACGTTTCATTGGCATATTGATAAGATCCATAAAAGGTAAAACGTTCAAAATAAAAGCTAGGATAGGTTAAATAGTCTAGAAAATAAATAAGAAACGCCTAATCATCAGGGATAACCAGAAATTTGTGATCTTTATAAGGTTAAGAGTAATGAAATTAGGTAAATCCTCTCTTTTAAACCTAATTGTAATTAAGGTATTTGTTAATACAAGAATATAGATATTGCTGAGATCTTAATTTAAGCCATAACACAATATCTTATGCGGAGAGGATGTATAAAAAAAACCGCTTATCAGTTTATCGCTGAAAGCGGTTTTTTATAAGTGACTAAATTCTTAATTCACGATCAAGGCGCAACGTTAAGAGCAGGGCTTGTTAACGAGCGAATAATGCTATCTGGTGAAGTAGAAACTTCTGCACCTAGTGCATTATTTAACTGAATTAAGTCATTTTCATTTAATGTACCACGCGCATATTCAATATTTAATTGGTTAATTAAATAGTCATAACGTGCGTTGGATAATTTCTGTTTTGCATCATAAAGCGTTGTGGTGGCATTCAACACATCAACAATAGTACGAGTACCTACTTGATAACCCGCTTCAGTTGCATCTAATGAACTTTGCGCAGAAACAACAACTTGTTGATACGCTTTAATGCTACTGATTGATGCAGAAATATTGTTATAAGAAGAACGCGCGATTTGGACAATAGAACGATAAACCGATTCTAATTGTTCGCTTGCACTCGTAAAACCATATTGTGCTTGTTCAACTTGTGAGCTTGTTTTGCCGCCGGTATACAGAGGGATACTAACAGATAGACCAATACTATTTTGACCACTGTAACTATTGCGACTATTACCCGCTGTTGCTGGTGGTAATGCGCTACCGTGGCTATGGCTATTGGACACACCCGTTGATGCATTTAAATCTACTGTTGGTAAGTGACCTGATTGTGCTAAACGAATATTTTCGCGCGCTAAATCTTGACCTAAACGTGCGCTTAATAAACTTAAGTTACGTTCTTCAGCATCTTTTAGCAGTTTCTCAATAGAGTCTGGTGAAGTTGTTGAAAAACGGCTGATGTTTAGTGATGCTAGATTAATGTAATAGATACCACTTACTTGGCGTAGTTTTTCTAATGCATTATCTAATTGATTTCGGCCAGCCACTTCTTGTGCCAGTACGCTATCGTAATTTGCACGCGCATTTTGTACGTCAGTAATAGCCACTAAACCTACGTTAAAACGTTGAGTTGTTTGATCTAACTGACGGTAAACTTGCTCTTTTTGCGCTTCAATAAATGATAATGAATCGATAGCACGCAAAACATCAAAGTAAGCGGTCGCGGTGTCTAAAATCAGTTTTTGCTGACTTGTTTGGTAAGTCACATCGCTCATGCCCGCTGTTTTTTCTTGAATGTTTAATTGGCGCCATAACGCCATGTTAAACACACTTTGAGTCAGCGTTAAACTTGCACCAATAGCGTTGGACTCGGTGTTGCTATTATCACGGTAGCCACTTTTATAATCTGCGGATGCGCCTAATCCTAATTGTGGTAATAATGAGCCACGAGCTTCATTAATTTTTTCAAAAGCTTGATTTCGTTCAGCTAATGACTTGCGTAACTCAGGGTTACTGTCCTTTGCTTTTTGATAAACTTGAAGCAGATCCTCAGCCTGACTTGCAGTGCTGAATCCTGCCAAACTCATCGTGACCAAAAGAGAGAGCAGTTTTTTCATTTTAATTCCTTGTTGCAACAGTTTCGCTGAGTTGCCTCTGTTAATCTTGATTGGGGATAATTCTAGCAGATTGTTTCCCTAACTAGGGGTAGCCATTTGTGCCATATCCTTTTATTTTAGATTAACTTTACATGAATTGTTGGCAAATTTCTTTAAATCTGTATTAAACGTAAGCAATAAAAAGACTCTTAAATGTAACTTAAGGAACATTGTATGAAGAAAAGGGAAAATACACCATTTTTATACGGTCGTGAAGATGTGAAATTGCTCAATCAAAGAGATTTATACAAAGGCTTTTTCCGCATGACCGAATATCGCTTTAAACATCGCCTTTTTGAAGGTGGATGGAGTGAGGAAGTTAAGCGAGAGGTTTTTGAACGAGGCAATGCAGGTGTTTTGCTTGCTTACGATCCCAAACGTGATGAAGTGGTGTTAATTGAGCAAATTCGTATTCCTGCGTATGAAACCAGTGAGACACCTTGGTTGCTTGAAGTGGTTGCGGGCATGGTCGAACCAGGAGAAAGTCCAGAAGATGTTGTTAGACGTGAAGCCCAAGAAGAAGCGGGTGTTATTGTTGGACGATGTGAACCTATTGTGAGTTATCTTTCAAGCCCCGGCGGTACGAGCGAAAGAATGCATGTTTACGTTGGTGAAGTTGATGCAACAACAGCAAAAGGTATTCATGGATTAGCGTGTGAGAATGAAGATATTCGTGTTCATGTTGTTAGCAGAGAACAAGCTTATCTTTGGGTTGAAGAGGGGGTTATTGACAACGCAGCATCCGTTATCGCGCTTCAATGGCTACAACTTCATCATGTTGCGTTAAGAAAGCGTTGGTCGATAATTTAATACATTAATCAATCTTTAAAGGATGTTTTTAGTAATATTATCAAGTAGAGTAACTATCTCTAAGTGTACGATATCAAATGAATTAAATTGTAAAATGAAGTGAAAAAAACGTGATTGAAAGCGAGAATATTTCTCACTAATCTTTTGAAATGTGTATTGGTTGGCAGATCTTTACTACGAAAATACGTTAACATAACGGCTAATGAGAGTGAAACAAGGAAACCTTTTGGAAAGCCAGCTTGAATTATCGGTGAAACACAAAAACACCGTAAGAATATTACAAATCACAGACACCCACCTCTTTGCTAATGTGGAAGATACTCTGCTGGGTATAAATACCTATCGTAGCTACCATGCGGTATTAAATACGATTAGAGAGCAGGGTCTTGATGTTGACTTGATTGTTGCGACAGGTGATTTAGTTCAAGATCAAACCTTTGAAGCTTATCAGCATTTTGCTGATGGCATTGCAACGCTGACACCTCCTTGTGTTTGGTTGCCGGGTAATCATGACTATCAACCTGCAATGATTGATGCTTTAAATCAGGCAGGAATTTTGTCAGCTAAACAAGTGTTGATTGGTGATAATTGGCAAATGCTGTTATTAGATAGCCAAATTCAAGGCGTTCCTCATGGTGAGTTATCAGATTGTCAGTTAGATTGGCTAACACGCTGTCTCGAAAGTCAAAAGCACAGAGATACGATTATCTTGTTGCATCATCATCCTATGCCTTCAGGGTGTACATGGTTAGATCAACACAGTTTAAGAAATTCTCAAGAATTGGCAGAACGTTTAAGAAATCACTCTCAAGTCAAAATGATGCTTTGTGGCCATATTCACCAAGAAATGGATGAAATGTGGAATGGCATTCGTTTGTTGGCAACGCCTTCTACATGCATTCAGTTTCGCCCTCATTGTACGAATTTTACATTAGATACTGTTTCTCCGGGCTGGCGCTATTTGGAAATGTCACTTTCATCTGATGAGAAGGGCAAAATTGAAACACAAGTTTACCGTTTAGCGGGCACTGAATTTTGTCCTGATCTTGATGCGGATGGCTATTAAGTTATGCCTCGTATTCTTTACTTGCATGGCTTTAATAGCTCACCTCAATCAGCAAAGGCACAGGCTTTTCGTCAATGGCTTGAAGGAACACATCCTGAAATTGAATTGTTAGTACCTCAACTGCCACCTTATCCTCAAGAAGCCGCTCAGCTAATTGAAACGTTAGTTAAAGAGAGTACAGATGACAAGCTTGGATTAATTGGCTCATCATTAGGTGGCTATTTATCTATTTGGCTATCTCAACGTTTTAATTTACCCGCTGTTGTTGTTAATCCTGCGATACGTCCTTTCGATCTTTTGCAAGATTTCTTGGGTGAGAACGAAAATCCTTATACACATCAAAAATATAAGCTAGAACCTCATCATATGGATGAGTTGCTTGCTTTGCGTATTCCTGCAATTACCTCACCAGAACTTATTTGGTTGCTTCAACAAACTGGAGATGAAATACTTGATTATCGTCAAGCTGTCTCATATCTTGGCGCGTGTAGGCAAACCATAGAATCGGATGGAAACCATGCTTTTGTGGGTTTTGAACGTTTTTTTCCGAAAATTATTCAATTTTTAAAGATAATTTAGCCTTTCGGTCGATTAACCTGTAAAACGTAGGTTGATGTATCTAGCCGAAAATTAATATCATATTGCCGCCAACACCTGTTATTATAAACAGTATTTTTCTAACAGCGAACCGCAGATTAAAACAATGACTCAATCAAGTTATAACGCAAAGGATATTGAGGTTCTTAATGGTCTAGAGCCTGTACGTCGTCGTCCGGGGATGTATACAGATACAACAAGACCGAACCATTTGGCACAGGAAGTGATAGATAATAGCGTGGACGAGGCGCTTGCGGGACACGCATCGAAGGTCGATGTCATTTTATATGCAGACCAATCTATCGAAGTTATCGATAATGGGCGAGGAATGCCTGTCGATATTCACCCTGAACTTAACGTTTCTGCTATCGAGCTAATCCTTGCTCACCTCCACGCCGGAGGAAAATTCTCTAATAAAAATTATCAATTTTCTGGCGGGTTACATGGTGTGGGGATCTCGGTTGTTAACGCCCTCTCAAAGCGTATTGAAGTAACTGTTCGTCGTGATGGTAAAATTTACCAAATTGCTTTTGAAAATGGCGATAAAGTTGAAGAGTTACATGAGATTGGCACCTGTGCAAAACGGGACACAGGAACGAGTGTGCATTTTTGGCCTGATGGCTCTTATTTTGATGTTCCTCGTTTTTCTTCTAAAAGCTTATCTCACGTATTAAAAGCCAAAGCAGTATTGTGTCCGGGCGTTAATGTTTCTTTTGTCGATAAAGTAAACAACACCCAAGAAAATTGGTGCTACGCTGATGGTTTAACCGATTATTTAAGTGAAGCTGTTGCTGAGTTTGTTCGCCTTCCTGAAGAGCCTTTTACAGGCAAATTTGAAGGTGATAATGAAGCTGTTGAATGGTCTATGTTATGGCTGCCTGAAGGTGGCGATCTACTCACTGAAAGCTATGTTAACTTAATTCCGACAGTTCAAGGTGGTACACACGTAAATGGTTTACGCCAAGGTGTGTTAGATGCAATGCGTGAATTTTGTGAATTCCGTAATTTACTACCGAGAGGTCTTAAATTAACTGCCGATGATACATGGGATCGTTGTGCTTATGTATTATCAGTGAAAATGCAAGATCCTCAATTTGCAGGGCAAACCAAAGAGCGACTCTCTTCAAGACAAACCAGTGCGTTTGTTGCAAATGCTGTAAAAAATGCTTTTAGCTTATGGCTAAATCAGAATGTTCAAGTCGGTGAGTTACTTGCTGAAATGGCAATTAGCAGCGCTCAACGTCGTATGCGAGCTGCTAAAAAAGTGGTGAGAAAGAAACTCACTTCAGGGCCAGCATTGCCGGGTAAATTGGCTGATTGTACTTCTCAAGATTTACGTTACACCGAACTGTTTTTAGTTGAAGGGGACTCTGCTGGAGGCTCTGCTAAACAAGCTCGAGATCGTGAATATCAAGCGATTATGCCTCTGCGCGGTAAAATCTTAAATACATGGGAAGTCTCTTCAGATGAAGTACTTGCGTCACAAGAAGTCCATGATATTTCGGTAGCAATTGGTATGGACCCTGATAGTGATGATTTAAGCCAACTGCGTTACGGTAAAGTGTGTATTCTTGCGGATGCGGACTCGGATGGTTTACATATCGCAACCTTATTGTGTGCTTTATTTGTGCGCCACTTCCCTGCTCTTGTTAAGGAAGGGCACGTTTATATGGCAATGCCACCACTTTACCGCATCGACTTAGGTAAAGAAGTTCATTATGCCCTTGATGAATCAGAAAAAAATGCCATTTTACAACGTTTAAGCCGTAAAAAAGGAAAGCCTAACGTACAGCGCTTTAAAGGGTTGGGTGAAATGAACCCACTTCAACTGCGTGAAACAACGCTTGATCCTAATACGCGTCGTTTAGTGCAATTGGTGATTGATGATGAAAATTATCAAGAAACCCTAGGCATGATGGATATGTTGTTAGCGAAGAAACGCTCTGAAGATCGCCGAAATTGGTTACAAGAGAAAGGCGATGAAGTTGACATCGAAGTGTAATGGATACCACAAGAGTCTGAGGAAAAATTGAATGAGTGAATTGACTCATGATGGTGTAGAGCGCCAACCGCTCCACTTATTTACAGAAAATGCCTATCTCAACTACTCCATGTACGTCATTATGGATCGTGCATTACCTTTTATTGGAGATGGGCTAAAACCCGTACAACGTCGCATCGTTTATGCGATGTCAGAGCTTGGCTTAAGTAATAACGCTAAATTTAAAAAATCAGCCCGTACTGTGGGTGACGTGCTAGGTAAATATCACCCGCATGGTGATAGTGCATGTTATGAAGCAATGGTACTTATGGCTCAGCCGTTCTCTTATCGTTATCCGTTAATTGATGGACAAGGTAACTGGGGTGCGCCGGATGATCCAAAATCTTTCGCCGCGATGCGTTATACCGAATCACGTCTTTCTAAATATTCACAAACATTATTGAGTGAGTTAGGACATGGTACGGTAGATTGGATCCCTAACTTTGACGGCACGATGCAAGAGCCGAAAATGTTGCCTGCACGCTTACCTAATATCGTGCTTAATGGCACAACGGGTATTGCTGTTGGGATGGCAACGGATATTCCGCCTCACAATGCGCGTGAAATAGGGCAAGCTTTAGTGATACTTTTAGATAATCCTGATGCAGGATTATCTGACGTAATGCAATATGTTCAAGGCCCTGATTATCCGACTGAAGCTGAAATTATTACGGCTCAAGACGATATCAAGAAGATTTATAAAACAGGGCGTGGTTCTGTCAGAATGCGTGCTGTTTGGCAAAAAGAAGAGGGATGTGCAGTGATCACTGCATTGCCTCATCAAGTTTCTGGCGCCAAAGTACTTGAGCAAATCGCAGCATTGATGCGTGCCAAAAAACTGCCTTTAGTTGAAGATTTACGTGATGAATCTGATCATGAAAATCCTACTAGACTTGTTATTGTTCCTCGTAGTAATCGTGTTGATTTAGAACAAGTCATGTACTACTTGTTTGTGAATACTGACTTGGAGAAAAGTTATCGCGTTAACCTGAATATGATTGGGTTAGATAACCGTCCAGCAGTAAAAGGACTACTAACTATTTTAAACGAATGGTTAGTTTATCGTCGCCAAACAGTGACAAACCGCTTAAATCATCGTTTAGAGAAAGTTTTACGTCGCTTAGAAATCCTCAAAGGTTTATTAATTGCTTATCTCAATATTGATGAAGTGATTGAAATTATTCGTCATGAAGATGAACCCAAAGCAGAATTAATGCGTCGCTTTGAGTTATCTGATATTCAAGCTGAAGCTATTTTAGAACTACGTTTGCGTCATTTAGCCAAACTTGAAGAGATGAAACTAAAAGGCGAAAGTGATGAGCTTGAAAAAGAACGCGACAGCATTGAGAAATTGTTAAGTTCACCACGCCGTTTAAATACTTTACTGAAAAAAGAGATTGAAGCCGACGCTAAAGAATTTGGTGATGATCGACGCTCACCTATTCGCCCTCAAGAAGAGGCGAAAGTGGTGAATGAACAAGATATGTTGCCATCAGAGCCTGTGACTATTGTGTTGTCTGAAATGGGCTGGGTACGTAATGCAAAAGGGCATGATATTGATCCTAGTGGCATGAGTTATCGCGCAGGAGATAGCTATCACAGTGCAGTACGAGGCATGAGTAATCAGCCTGTTCTGTTCCTTGATTCCACAGGTCGAAGCTATACCTTAAGTCCAAATGATATGCCTTCAGGACGTAGCCAAGGCGAACCACTAACCGGTAAGTTAACTTTCCCACCTGAAGCCAGCGTGAAATACATGTTAGCGGGAAGTGCTGGACAAGAATATTTATTGGCAACAAAAGAAGGTTATGGTTCGGTTCTCTCTTACGATGAGATGGAAACGAAGAATAAGACAGGTAAAGGGCTACTCACTGTTTCTGAAGAGACTGAATTATTAGCACCGCTCTTAGTTGATCCTCAAAAGAAAAATGAGCAACACTGGTTTATTATCATCACTGACAAAACACGTATTTTAGCCATTTCAGCAGAACAACTGAATGAAATGAATAAAAAAGGGCGTGGTACGCGTCTTGTTGCTTTAGGAAAAGAGCAAGGCGATGTGATTGAACAAATGCTGTTTGCACCTAAAGATGAAGCATTAATCTTTACTGTTGATGGTCAGCAAGAAGTGCTTAAAGCAGAAGAGATCTACTATTTTAGTGGTAATGCGGGTGATGAACCTATTCCGTTAAAACATCTACATCCTGAAGCTGTTACCGTCATTATGTCTGAAAAAGGGCTTATTCGTTGCCAAAAAGGACATAACATTGATGCAAAATCGGCTGGTTTTAAATCTGGTGATGACTATTTTGATGCCGTTGAAGGTATGAGTAATCAACCAGTACACTTAATTGATACCACAGGTCAAAGCTATACCGTTGATGTTGATGCATTACCTTCTGGTCGTAGCAAAGGCGATGCGCTAACTGAACGATTAAAAGTTCAGAAAGGTGCGCAATTACGTCATGTTGTTATGGGCGAAAATACCGATAAGATCTTAATGGCATCTGATGCTGGTTATGGTTTTATCTGTCAGGTTGATGATTTAACTTCTAAAAATAAAGCAGGAAAATCACTACTGACTTTACCTGAAAATGCATTACCATTACCGCCACAACGCTTGAATAATGAGCTCACTGATCTCATTATGATCATTACTAAAGGCGGTAGAATGCTGATTTTTGAAGCAGCAGAATTACCAACTATGGTAAAAGGAAAGGGAAATCAGATGGTTTCTATTCCAGCTTCACAAGCAGCAAGTGGTGAGGATAACGTCGCTTGGTTACGAGTATTACCTGAAAATGCCTCTGTTACCCTGCATTTTGGTAAACGTAAAATGACAATGTCGATGAATGAGTTAGTTAGCTTTAAAGCAAAACGTGGACGTCGAGGAACCTCTTTACCTCGCGGTGCTCAAGTTATCGATCATATTGATATTGAAACAAATTAAATCTAATACTTAATTGATATTGAGTGGGTCTGTTGACCCACTTCTATTTAGGACGCTAAAACTTATGTTAGCCATTATTCGAGGCATCATTGTCATTCTTTACACCATTATTGTGGTGACGTTTGGAATGATTTATTGCATGTTTTCACCAAGAAATCCTAAACATGTAATGACTTACGGACGCTTATTCGGCAAGTTATCTACTGTTTTTGGGATTAAACTCGTTGAGCGTTTTCCAAAAGAAGCGGAAAGCTATGGCCCAAGTATTTATATCGGAAACCATCAAAACAATTTTGATATGGTGACGATGTCAAATGCGGTACAACCTAATACCGTAACAGTGGGTAAAAAAAGCTTAATTTTTATTCCTTTCTTTGGTCAGTTGTATTGGATAACGGGTAATATTTTGATTGATAGAGCAAATCGCTCTAAAGCGCATGGCACTATTTCACAAGTTGCCGATCAAATTAAATCGAAGAAGATTTCTGTTTGGATGTTTCCTGAAGGAACTCGTAGCCGTGGTCGCGGCCTTTTACCGTTTAAAACAGGGGCGTTCCATGCGGCCATTCAAGCTGGTGTGCCTATTATTCCTGTTTGTGTTTCTACAACACAGGGTAAAATTAAGCTAAATCGTTGGAACAATGGTTACGTTATTGTTGAAATGTTGCCTCCAATTGATGTTTCAAAATACGGCAAAGATCAAGTTCGAGAATTAGCAGAAGATTGTCGTCAAATTATGAAAGCGAAAATCGAAGAGCTAGATAAAGAAGTTGAAGAAATGAATAAGCGTGATTTTCCCGGTAAATTAAATTAATACTTATTTAGTTTCTTTGTTAGTACGAATATAAGCCTGATTTTCATATACTCGTCATACTTCAAGGTGCAACGTTGTTGACTACGCTCATTCGCACTAGTCACATACTTATGTATGCTCCTAGCGAATCATTCACTTGTCGCCTAGTTGCACCTTGAATTATTTAGAGTATATATTTTTATGTATTCCAGTTGTTCCCTAGCTGCATTTTGAATTATTTAGCGTGCTGGTTATCAACTATTTTTAGGATTTATGTCACATCCGCGCTATTATGCTCCTGTAATTTCATTTAAGTCCTTTTGTCTTTAAATCACAGCAGCTTTTTTTTCCTGTCACAGCATTTTTGATTATGCGATAGGAATATTTGTACTTTGTTGCGGAGAAAGTATGTCATTTAGTCGTCGCCAGTTTATTCAGGCTTCAGGCTTAGCGGTATGTCTGGGCTCTATATCTTCTTCTGTTCGTGCTGAATCAGTCAATGATAAACAATTACCTATACCGCCATTGTTGGAATCTCGTCGTGGTCAGCCACTGTTTTTGACGTTGCAAAATGTTCATTGGGCGTTTAATGGTACGCAAAAAGCGGAAGTTTGGGGGATCAATGGCTCAACTCCGGGACCGACAATCAAAGTCAAAAGTGGCGATGATATAAAACTTATTTATAGTAACCGCCTTAATGAAGCGGTATCAATGACGGTAAGCGGCTTATTAGTTCCGGGTACACAAGTCGGTGGCGCGGCAAGATTAATGTCACCTGGCGCTTACTGGTCGCCAGTATTGCCTATTCGTCAGAAAGCAGCAACATGTTGGTATCACGCCAATACTCCCTTTAAAATGGCACCTCATGTTTATAATGGGTTGGTGGGAATGTGGATTGTGGAAGATGAAGAGAGCAAATCCCTACCTTTACCAAAACATTATGGAGTGAATGACTTTCCGATCATTATTCAAGATAAGCGGATTGATAATTTTGGTACACCACAATACGACAAAGAAGCCGCTAGTGATGGTTTCTATGGTGATACATTGCTAGTCAATGGACGTGAAGATCCTTATATTGAAGTCTCTAGAGGTTGGATCCGCTTACGTTTAGTCAATGCATCTAATGCTCGTCGTTATGAGCTAACCGCAAATGATGGTCGTTCACTTTACCTTATCGCCTCTGATCAAGGTCTATTAACATCACCCGTTGAGTTGAAATCAATTCCTATGGCTCCGGGCGAGAGACGCGAAATATTGGTGGATATGTCTGAAGGGAGTGAAGTCACAATTACCGCAGGGCAAAGTGCGGGTTTTATGGATAGACTTCGCGGTATTTTTGAACCTTCAGATTTACTACGTAATGCCAATATACTAACCATTAAACCAACTGGGTTAATGTCATTAGTAACAGACAAAGCACCTGCACAATTAGCGGTAGATGACACACAAATTACCACCTCTATTCAGCCTAGAACCATTCAACTGCATAACAGTCCTCCGGGAATAAACAATGCTCGTTGGGAGCTTTCAAGAATTGATTTAGTCGGTAAGCAAAATGGGTGGGAGCGTTGGCTTGTAACAGTACCGACGCCGCAACCATTCCATATTGAAGGTGCCCGTTTTAAAGTGATTAACCATAATGGTCAGAAACCCGCACCTGCAGATTTTGGCTGGAAAGATACTGTTTGGATCGAAAGCCAAAGTGAATTGCTGGTGGAATTAAAACAACCTTCTTATTCGCATTTTCCTTTTCTATATTACAGTCAGTTATTAGAAAATGCAGATAAAGGTATGGTAGGACAAATGGAAGTTACACCTTTAGAATAAAAACTAAGTAGTAACACCAAATTAAAAGGAAAACAGTATTTTTAAAATAAAGATACTGTTTTTTTTATATCAAAAATAATGTGGATTATATTTTTTAGACTAAAGTTAAATAGAGAAAAATATTCTCAAAAAAAATTGTTAATCAATTTGATATTTTTGTTTATTTATTTAAGTTCTCTTTATTAAGTTGATTTAAATATTGTCATTAATGAGGTTAATATTGAAATAGGTTAATTTTGGTTGTTTGTAATATAATAACAAGTGATCTAATTTTGTTTAATCTATCTATTAATTTGTGATTACGTAGTCAATCTATCTATTTTTGTGGCATGAAAACCTATTTTTGAGATGCCCTTCAAGTAATTATTTCTCTAGAAACTAGAGAATCTTTGCGTCTTTTATTTTTGATCCTTAATTAATGTTATTAAATTTTAATATAACTGAAGGTACAGAATGAACAAAGAAATAGCTTTAAGTCATCATCACAAAATGAATAAAAAAAATAAAATAAATAATAATATATTTCAACTTTCCATTGTTGCATCAGCACTTCTTTTTTCTGGATATTCCGTAGCATATTCAGAAGCTGGGCAATTAGGAGATACCAAAAGTTGGGAAAGCCAAGAATATCAAAAAGACTGGGGGCTGGCTGCTATGAATGCCTCTAGTGCTTATGCACTTGGTTTTCATGGGCAGGGTGCCAAAATCGGTGTAATGGACTCTGGTGCATTATTATCACATGAAGAGTTAAGTGGTTCACGTTTTCATGCGGTGAAAGCCAAAGGTCAATATGGCTCAACAGGGATGCGTTATCCTCAAGAAATGGGGGGGCATTATGAAAAAGGTCAAGCCTTTGATGTTGATGGAGGCTGGATCAAAGGTGTGAATGATACACATGGTACACACGTTACAGGAACAGTCGGTGCTAACCGTGACGGTAATGGCATGCATGGGGTTGCGTGGGGTTCTGATGTTTATTTAGGAAATACTGGCGCAACAGATAGCAATAACTACGGCCCTTATCAAGATTACACTTATTTCTATACTGGCTGGAAAGCGATGGTAGATGCAGGGGCGCAGGTAATTAATAACAGTTGGGGAACAAACCCTCGAATTGTTAATACGATTCCAACTAAAGGACCTGATGGGGGGAATACCACTGTACACATGCCTGTTGATACCACAGCGCAAACTGAATACGAATATTTTTATTTCAAGAAAGTTTATGGTGATAAACCTTCTTTTGTTGATGCCGCTTATGATGCTGTAAAAGGGACTAATACCGTACAAGTATTCACAACGGGTAATCGTGACTTTGCCCAGCCTTATTATCGTCCTCTTTATCCTTATTTTAATCCAGAAGCAGAAAAGCATTGGATTGCAGTCGCTGGTCTTGAACAAACCGCAGATAAATCGGGGTATCAATTAATTAAAGTCTTCAATGAAGCGGGTAATGCGAAATGGTGGACGGTTGTTGCACCGGGTCGTGCTATTTATTCTTCAGTTGTTGATGAAGAAGGTAACGCAGGCTGGAATACCTTTAGTGGTACATCAATGGCAGCGCCTCATGTTACTGGTGCGATGGGGGTATTAATGTCACGTTATGCATCAATGAATGCAATGCAAGTACGTGATGTGATGTTTACAACGGCTAATCACCGTAATTCAGATGGCTCTTTATATGATAGCTGGACTGCGGCGGAAGGCACTCCTGATGTGCGTTATGGTTGGGGTACACCGGATTTAGATAAAGGCATGTATGGACCTGGTCAATTCTTAGGTAAATTTGAGTATGACCTAAGCATGACGCCACTTGATGTATGGACAAATGATATCTCACAAGTAGCTTTAGATTTACGTGAACAAGAAGATCTTGCCTGGTTAAATGAATATAAAGACAAAGGTATTGCTGCGGGAGGTGACTACAATTTAGGCACTGATTTTGTTATCAATGATGGTAACTCAGATCCAACCTCACACATTGTCAGCAAAGAAGATGCTGAAAAATGGCGTAAAGAGTATTACCAAAAACGTGCTGATGCTATTCAGGCTAAAATTGACGCGGGTTTATATGACGGCGCTTTAGTTAAAAAAGGTGAAGGTACATTAGTGATGACTGGCGATAATACTTATCGCGGAGGTACAACAGTCGAACAAGGTACTTTATATGGCTTTACAGAATCATTTGGCACAGAAGCGGTCAATGTGAATGGCGGTAAATTAAGTGTTATTGATCGCTATAACGATACTTTTACTCAAAAAGGTCAATTGGCCTCAAATGAAAGACACAAAGCCAATATTAATATCAACGATAAAGGGACTTATTTAGTTACCGTTGGACATGATGTTAATGTTGGTGATATTGCACTCAACAAAGGCGCGAATTTAGATGTTGGCGCTGATAGTGAAGGGCAATTAAAAGATATCTACCTTAATAACACGGTCGCAACAGGTACAGTTAATGCAGACAATTTAGTTGATAATCGTGTTAAAACTAAAATGTTAGCGAATAACGATATTGCTTCAAATAATGATTATGCATTATTTGATAAAAATGTGTCTGTAAAAGACAACACCATTACAGGTACATTAAGTAAGAAAGAAAATACCTCACTGGCAACTTTTGCAAATAATGAAAATGGTCGCTCAATTGCTAATACTTTAGACAATACAGGTAGTGGTGATCTATTTAATGCAGTATTACCAATGAATGAAAGAGATCTGAATAAGACCTATGAATCATTAGGTAGTGATATGTATTTAAATGCCAATAGTGCGAGTGTGGTTAATGTTTTAGGGTTAACGCGGACAGTGAAAGATCAAGCCATGGGTATTGGTCAAGGTCGCTATGCTAAATTGGATAACAGCAACGCGCGTATTTGGATGACAGGCATTGGTCAATGGGGTAATGCTGATTATGGTCACAGCAATATGGATGTTGATTTCTATGTCGGCTTATTAGGCGCAGAAATTGATGTGACTGAAAATACTAAGGCGGGTCTGTTCTTTGGTGCGGGTTCAACCAAATATAAAGGTAATGAGCACGGTAAAATAGACAGCAACGATATTCATATTGGTGCTTACGGTGTGTCTAATTTGTATGACGTGGCTTCATTGAACTATGGTTTCACACATACTAACCAAGATAGAGATGCAAAAAGAACACTTTGGGTAGGACAAAATGCAGGTTATAACTCTACCAGTTATGATGCAAAAATTACTCAAATTTTCTTAGAGGGTGCTTATACTCAATTTAATACCAATCAGTATTCTATTGAACCATACGCAGGATTTAGCTGGTTACGTGTATCAACTGATGATATCAATGAGAATGTCGGTAATATGAAATTTACCACTAAGACAGACTCACAAGATATTCAAGTGGGTACTATCGGTTTACGTGGTGGCTATCCATTTATGGCAGGTAATATAAATATGGCATTAAAAGGCGATATTTCTGCAAGCCATCTGTTTGGTGATAATCGTCCTGAATCACGCCTCTTCTTATCAAATTCCGGTGATGCAACATTACGCGGTGGTAAGCTGGATAATTTATTTGGTGTTGGCTTAGGTGTTGATGCACAGTTAAGTAAATCAACGACTTTCGGACTTTCTTACCAAGGTCAATATAATAGTGATGTAAGTTCAAGTGGAATTAATGCAACATTGAAAATTAATTTCTAAATTGTATTAATTAATTTAAATATTAAAGCCCTTAGTAATAAGGGCTTTTTTTTATATTTAAAATTATTAATTTAAGTATAAGTATTATTATTTAATAGAGTGTGACAATTATGGTTAAATCAATAAGTAATGATACTTCTTTTAATTATTCATGTAATAAATTTATTGTTGATTTAAATAAAGCTAGAAATAGAATTAATAAGATAGAAAATATCAATCTTTCTCTCTTTTTATCAGTCGAAAAAAAATCTTTTATCTATAAAATAGTAGAGAAAATAAAGTCTATTTTTAATGTAGAGAAAAAAATAGAATTTATTAAAACAAAATGGATGTTTAATTTATCAAAATTTTTAACTGATGATATACGCAAAAAGAAGGTAAAGGATCTTGATAAAATAACTATTAGCAAAAAAGAATTGCATGATTTTATTATTGATTATAATGATAATAATAAATTAAACTCATTTAATTGGTTTGTTGGTCAGTATGTTAAAACAAAAGGTGATTTATTATTAGTAACAAAAATAGCATATTTCTTAGAAGATAATAAGCGTAAATTTAATCCATTTAAATTAATCATTGAATCAAAATGTATATCAAATTATTTATTTCTATTCAACTCTCTAATTACAGAAGTAAATAATGAAATAAAAAAGAAAATTTTCTTCGATATTATTGAAGACTACTTTGATAAGAATAAAAGTGATTTTGAATCTAGCCTTAAAGTAAAAAAACTAGATTTATTTTTAGAAAATAGTTATGTCATTGAACGTTCTGATGAATTAAAGCAAGCGTTTAAGAATATCATGAAAAATATGATTAATAAAAATATTGATTTTAATGAATTTATAAAAGATCTTATTGGTATTGTAGTTGAAGAGATTGAAGGCGTTGAAGAAACGAAAGAAGTAAAAAAATTACAAGAATATTTTAATCGTTATTGTGCGGCAGAATATTATTTAAAAGTTTTGAATGATGTGATAAATAAATATAAATTAGATTGTATAAATCATGAACAATTTAATAAAATTATGAAAAATACAAATAATATTATTAAAGATATTAATAGCTATATTTTCCAACATTTAAATAAAATTAATGATGATTCATATATAGGAATAGATAAAGAACAATATCTTATTAGAGTGGATCAAATTTTAGATGTGTTTAAACGGCTAGAGTGCTAAGTGAAAAGAAAAGCACCTATAAAGGTGCTTTTCTCAGAAGATAAGGTTAACTTAATGCTACTTTAATCCCCAAACCAATCAGTACCACACCTAGCACTTTATCAATGCTTTTTTGGATTTTATTGAGCATTTTTCTGACTGGCGCACTTTGGATTAATAGAACCAATAAAGGCCAATAGACTAAAGCTAAACCCCAAATAATAAAGGCATACCACAATTTTTCACCGATGCTGGAATCAACACTTAATACTTGAGTGAAAACGGCAAGGAAGAACAGGGTGGCTTTAGGGTTAAGTAAATTGCAGAGAAAACCTTGCATAAAGGCTTTTTTAAAGCTGATTTGTGAATGTTGTGCTGCTTTTTCATCAATCGAATGATTAGATTTTGAGAGTAAGCTCTGAAAACCAATCCACAGTAAATAAGCGGCTCCAGCATATTTTAAGATGGAAAAAAGCCAAGGTGTTGTGGTGATAAGCACAGCAATACCTACAACACAATATGACATATGCACAAGTAATGCAGCTACAATACCCATTGCGGTCATCATTGCCGCAGAACGTTGATAACGCGCAGCATTTTTTACAACGAGAAAAAAGTCAGGGCCTGGTGAGATCATACCAAGTAAAGCAATTGTAAAAACAACTAAAGAAGTTTCAAGCATAATAGCGCCTTGTATATAACAATATTATAATGATTGAATCTTATATGATTAAGTTAACATTTCGAGTATAAAGCAATTATTTATTATCAAGGAAGCATAATTTGTATCGACTCAGGTTTTAGCTTTACGTATAGTGTGAACAGTTTTTTTCCCATCTTTACCCGTAGGTGTGTAAATGAATATTAGTTTAATCGCAGCATTAGCGATGGATCGCATTATTGGTATGGAAAAGGCAATGCCTTGGACATTACCGGGTGACCTAGCATGGTTTAAAAAGAATACGCTAAATAAACCCGTTATTATGGGGCGGGTGACTTATGAGTCTATTGGACGTCCTTTACCGAATCGTCTTAATATTGTTTTAAGTAGCCAGCCAGGAACAGATAGCGATGTTGTTTGGGTTAAATCCGTAGAAGAAGCTTTGCAAGCTGCTGAAAATCATGAAGAAATTATGGTTATCGGTGGTGGAAAAGTGTATGAGCAATTTCTGCCTATGGCAAATACACTCTATCTAACTCATATCGATGCTGAAGTCATCGGTGATACAACATTCCCAGATTATGAGCCTGATGAGTGGGATTCTACCTTCATGGAATACCATGAAGCAGATGAAAATAACTCACATAACTACTGCTTCGAAATATTAAAAAGAAGAAAATAACAAGAATTAAATAAAAAGGGAGATTAAATATCTCCCTTTTTATTATTCCTATTTTATTAATATAAGAATAATAAAAAATAAGATTTATTATTCTAACTAAAATTTTTATTTATAAAGATTTATTTATTAAATGTAATCATTATTTATATTTTAATAAACTCATTTTATAAGAATAATATATGAGATATTAATCAATATAGCGATTTTTTATTCTCAATATCGTGTTTTTTTGTACTTATTTTTCTATGAAAAAAAATAACATATTGATTATTAATAGTTAAATTTAGAGATATTTTAAAGTGTTCGTTTTTGTATATAAAATGTTCTCTTTATAATAAAAAAGAGTAATTTAGGTAATATGTGAGGATAAAACCCGCATAGCGCAAAAGGCAATGTGGCCATTTTTGCGCTTTAAGAAAGAAGGGGATAATAAGTGATTTATTTGGGAGCAGATAGGCTAGATTGAGTGAAATATTGTTTGTCTTCCCAACGTAAACAAGTGAGATCCCCACCCCAGCAACATCCTGTATCTAACGCATAAATATTATCAGGAGTGCCTTTCCCTTCAAGAGAGGCCCAATGCCCAAATATAATGCTATAGCCTTCAGGTAATTGGCTTGGCAAATCGAACCAAGGCTTTAATGGTGCAGGCGCGTCTTGTGGTTTATCTTTGCAAATCATATCAAGCTGACCATTAGGAAAGCAGTAACGCATACGAGTGAGTGCATTAGTACTAAAGCGTAATCGCGCTAGACCCGAAAGTTCTGGTGACCAGTTGTTTGGTAAATCACCATACATTGAGTTAATAAATAAAGGGTAGCTATCACTACTTAAAATAGCTTCGACTTCACGAGCGCACATTTGGGCTGTTTCTAAATCCCATTGTGGCGTGATCCCTGCGTGAGCCATGATGATTTTTTTGTCTTCATCAACTTGCAATACAGGTTGGCGTCTTAACCAATTAATTAATTCGTCTGCATCTGGCGCATTAAGTAAATCATTCAACTTATCTCTTGGTTTATTGCGGCTAATTTTTGCAAATACACCTAAAAGATGAAGATCATGATTGCCCAAGACGAGTTTAAGTGAAGTCCCTAAGCTTTTTACAAAGCGCAGTACTTCAAGAGAATCAGGGCCTCGTGCAACAAGATCACCCGTTAACCACAATGTGTCTTGTGCTGGATTGAAACTGACTTTATCAAGAAGGTGGCGCAGTTCATGGTAACAGCCATGAATATCACCAATTAAATAAGTTGCCATAGTTAGTTTATCAATGTTGGAAGTGCAAGGCGGAAAACAGGGATCTCTATTTGAAATAATCGACCATCAGTGTCAATCATTTCATAATGACCTTCCATTGTTCCCATTGGTGTTTCAAGAACGGCACCACTGGTATAGCGATATTGTGTGCCAGGTTCAATAAGCGGCTGTTCGCCAACAACACCTTCACCTCGAACTTCAGTGGTATTACCTTGTGCATTGGTGATCAACCAATAGCGGCGCAGGAGGCGAATTGCACATTTATTCAAATTATGAATTGATATGGTATAAGCAAAAACATATCGCTCATCTTCAGGGGAAGATTGGCTTTCAATGTAAACGCTTTGTACCTGTATCGCCACTTTTGATGAGGTAAACATAGTGCCTCCTGTCTCTGGCTTTATCTTATGCTTGTGAGTCTTGCTTTTGCGATAACCAGTTTGCCACTTTGCAGTATTGCTCAACAGAAATATTTTCTGCTCTTGCAGTTGGATCGATATCAAGAGCTATCATATCTTCTGCTGTGAGTAATCCACCTAAGCTATTACGTAGTGTTTTACGGCGTTGATTGAATGCTTGAGCGGTAATACGGCTAAGCATTGTAATATCCGTTACTGGGTATGGCTTTTCTTTGTAAGGGATCAAGCGAACAACCGCTGAATCAACTTTAGGTGCCGGTTTAAATGAAGTTGGTGGAACTTCAAGTACAGGGATGATTTGGCAATAATATTGCGCCATCACACTTAGGCGACCATAAGTTTTGCTGCCGTGACCAGCAACAAGGCGATTGACCACTTCTTTTTGCAACATAAATGTCATATCAGAAATTGCGTCAGCAAAACTGAATAAGTGGAACATGAGTGGTGTAGAAATGTTATAAGGCAAGTTACCAAAAACACGCAGAGGCTGCTGACGCTCTTTTGCTAATTGCGCAAAATCAATCGTCATAGCATCTTGCTGAATAATGGTCAGCTTGTCTTTTAATGTAGGATGAACTTCTAAACGAGCGGCTAAATCACGGTCAATTTCTACAACCGTCATTTTATCCATTCTTGCGCCTACTGGCTCTGTAATTGCACCTAAACCAGGACCAATTTCAACAATGGCTTCACCAGGTTGAGGATAAATGGATTCAACAATACTTTCAATAATATAGCTGTCTGTTAAAAAGTTCTGCCCGAAGCGTTTGCGGGCAAAGTGCCCCTGATGGACTCTATTATTCATTACAATTTTGTATCATATTAATGGCTAAATTTAATGCGGTGCAAAAACTGCCAGCATCTGCGCTTTTCGTACCTGCAAGCTCAAGGGCGGTGCCATGATCAACAGAAGTACGGATAAAAGGAAGGCCGAGAGTTATATTCACGGCACGACCGAAACCTTCGTATTTTAGCACAGGTAATCCCTGATCGTGATACATCGCAAGTACCGCATCAGCATGTGTTAAATATTTAGGTTGGAATAAGGTATCAGCAGGATAAGGACCGTGAAGATGAATGCCTTGCTGACGTAATTGTGTTAATGCAGGCTCAATAATATCAATTTCTTCACGTCCCATATGACCGCTTTCCCCTGCATGAGGATTAAGGCCACAAACATAAATTTGAGGTTCTGCTATACCAAATTTGGTTTTTAAATCGTGGTTTAAAATAGTGATAATTTCATGCAGAAGCTCACCTGTAATTGCATCCGCCACATCTCGTAATGGTAAATGTGTGGTTGCTAATGCGACTCTTAATGTATCTGTCGCCAGCATCATAACGACACGTTCACAGTGGCTACGATCAGCAAAAAATTCGGTGTGTCCTGTAAAATGCACACCTGCATCATTGATAATGCCTTTATGAACTGGTCCAGTCACGAGTGCCGAAAACTCACCATTTAGGCAACCATCACAAGCACGAGCTAATGTTTCTACAACGTATAAACCATTGCGTGCATCTAATGTACTTGGAATGACATTAGTGTGAAGTGCAATTGGGAGTACATAAATTTGGCTTGGTGTGTGTATTTGAGGTGGCGTAGCAGGATCGTATTCAACTAATGAAAGAGGCAGGTTTAACAATTCTGCTCTTGTTTTAAGTAACTGAGGATCAGCACAAACAACCCAAGGTAAATCCCAACTCATTTGTGCTAATGAGATAATAAGGTCAGGACCAACCCCGGCTGGTTCGCCGGGGGTGATAACAAGTGGTTTTATTTGCTTAGTTTGCATTATTCTCGTTCATTATTTTCACATAAGCCCCTACTCGTAGCTCTTGCATCCAGTTTTGTACTTCTTCATTAAATTTACGGTTGAAGAGTAAACGGTATGCTTGTTCTTTATTCGCGGCATCTGTTTTATCAACACTACGTGTGTCTTCTAATTCAATTAAATGCCAGCCAAAGTTTGAGCGAACAGGTTGGCTTAATTCGTTTTTATTTAAGCGCATCAACGCATCACGGAATGCCGGATCGTAAACATCAGGCATTGACCATCCTAACTCACCGCCGCGTAATGCTGAACCTGGATCTTCAGAGTACTCTTTTGCTGCATCAGCAAAGGTTATTTTACCACTGCGAATATCGGCAGAGATCTGCTGTAACTTGGCATAGGCTTGCTCATCATTCATGATTGGCGAGCTTTTTAGCAGAATATGACGGCTTTTCACTTCTGTAACAGAAAGGGTATTAGAACCACCACGAATATCGTTTACTTTGATAATGTGTAAGCCAACACCAGAGTGAAGAGGCCCTACGATTTGGCCTTTTTGCGCATTTGCTAATTCTTTTGCAAATAGTGTTGGTAATTCATCAATAGATGCCCAACCCATATTACCGCCATTTAAAGCTTGTGGATCAGCAGAATAAGTTGCAGCCAATTTACCGAAATCCGCACCATTTTTAAGCTGATTCATAATGCGAGCAATGACTTGCTTTGCTTTTTCCATTTCTGCTGGCGCAGGATTTTCTGATAATGGAATTAAGATATGGCTCAGGTTTAGATCAACACTTTGGCTTGCTTGACCTTCAATTTGCTTCGCAAGAGAATCAACTTCTTGAGGCAAAATAGTAATACGGCGACGCACTTCATTGTTGCGAACTTCAGCTAGCATCATCTCTTTACGGATATCTTGTCGATATTCGTTATAAGAAATCCCATCGGCAGCAAGACGCTTTTTCAGTTGCTCAAGAGAGAGTTTATTTTCAGCAGCAATACCCTGAATTGTAGATTCTACTGCGGCATCAGGAATATCAATTTGCATTTGCTGTGCCATTTGCAAAATGATGTTATCCATCACCAAACGCTCTAGAATTTGTTGGCGAAGAACTTGCTCATCAGGCATCTCTTGTCCCGCATTTTTTGCGTTCATTTTGACTGTCTGTAGCATTCTATTGACGTCACTTTCTAGAACGACACCGTTATTGACAATCGCCGATACACGGTTTAATTCTTGAGCAGCAAATGTTGTTGAGCTGGTGGCTGCACCGACCGTGATCATTAAGCCGATAAACAGCGTTTTCCAATTTTTCATAAGTTTCCCATTATGTATTTTCCGCATCTTATTGCGGGGTGACATATTTATTCAGCCAATTCCGTAGTCTGATTAAATCAGAATGCTCTTTGATAAGGTAAGATACCGCGTTCAAGCATTTTCTGGCTACCCAAACTATGATTGTTACTTAGGCCTCTGAGTTCCACATTGACAGACCATTTATTATCAATATCGCTGTGGTCAACTTTCCAGCCAACAATTTTCCGTTCATAACCCACATTCACAGCCCAGCAACAGGTGTTGTATTGTAGACCAACCATTTGGCTAACAGGCTCTGATTCTTTGGTATCAAAGTAATAAGCACCCACAAGTCCCCAACGCTCTGCTAATGGCCAGCTTCCTACGACACCAACTTGTGAAATACCTTTTTGGTATTCAGGAAGTTTATTAATACCACCATCATAAGGGCGAACACGCGTGGCTTGGATATAATCACGATCAACATAACGATAGCTTAACTGTAGAAGATGATCGCTATCTGCGCGATATTCCATAATCGCATCGCCCATTGAGACGCTACCTAAGCGACGGTCATATTGTAAACCACCACGCATACCTACAGTATCTGTGATCCGCCAGTAGGCATCACCCGCCCATACCATTGAACCTGTTTCATCTTTGCTATTAATAATCTCATTACCAATAGAAGAAGGACCTGTTCTTGGACGCTCAAAGAAGTAGATTTGACCTACAGAAACGTTAAAACGTTCAACTAATTCGCTATCATAAAAACGCGAAGTTACACCCGTGGTTAATTGGTTTGCAGAAGCAATGCGGTCTAAACCACCATACATTCTATCGCGGAAAAGTCCGCCATAGTTTGATTGTAATAATGCGGAGTCAAAGTTATTGATATTAGACTGATCTTTATAAGGAACATAAAGATATTGCACACGAGGTTCGAGGGTTTGAGTAATATCATTGGTTTGATATTGGCGCTCGAAAACCACTTTCATATCAGATTTAAACTGTGGCAATACACGATTAACGCTGTCATCTAATTGGTTAGGATATCTTTTCTTATAAGCCTCAGGAATGTCCTGATCGTAATGAGTTGCCATCACTTTCAGTTCATTATTAAAGCTTGCCCAACCTGTTGATGCAGGCAGTGATATCGTTGGCTCAATATGGAAACGATTTGCTTCAGGGGTGTTATCTCCCACACTGGTAAAGCGAACAAATTGAGCGTAAGTACGGAAATCAAACGGCCCGATATCATTCTTATAATAATTGAGATCAAGTTGTGGCTCTGCACGATAAGCCCTTGCATCTTTATTATCAGAGAAGACTTGGAACTGTTTGGTTGTTAATGTGGCATTCCAGTTCTGTTGCGCATAACCCGTACTAAATTTCTGAGTTGCATAACCATCTGTGGTGTTACCATATTGAGAGGTGAAATCAGTGAAGTACTTGTTATCACTTACTTTTGTGTAATCGATATTAAATCGCCACACATTGTTCATGACGCCACTATGTCCCCAGTAGAATAACCAACGTGTTGCAGAATCACGAGGAAGATAGCCAGCTTTATTTTCTTCTTTATCTTTATTGTATTGGCTATCGTGATTAATCCAATCAACGGCAATCGTACCGCTACCTGGAGTCGTTAAATAGCGGAATTCATTATCTAATTTTAAACCACGACGGCTGATATAGTTAGTCGTAATGGTCGCATCATAATTAGGAGCTATATTCCAATAATAAGGGAGTTGGAAATCAAATCCAGAGCTACGGGAATAGCTTCCGTTAGGAATTAAGAAACCAGAACGGCGTTTATCACCAATTGGTAATTGAAGATAAGGGCTATAAAAGATAGGCACATTGGCGACACGAAAACGCGCATTCCAAATTTCAGCGACTTGCTCTTCACGGTCTAAAATAACCTCTGAGCCAACAACGCTCCAGCTATCATCTCCTGGTAAACAAGAGGTGAACATGCCTTTATCCATAATGGTATAGCGGTTTTCGCCACGCATTTGCATTTTATCTGCGTAACCACGGCCTTGACGGCCAACCATTTGGTAATCACCTTGCTCAATATCCGTATCTTTATTATTAAGATTAGACCAAGCACGCGGGCCTTTTAAGATGATTTGAGGATCATCATAAGACACATTTCCCGTTGCTGTGACCATTCTTAATGGTGTTTCTCCCTCAGTCTGTGTCAGTTCAACACTGTCGGCACTTAAGGTTTGGTTTCCCTGTTTAATATCAACATCACCTTTATATTTGATCATGCGAGGATATTCACCTTGCATATCATTTGCAGTGATGGTGACGGGCAAGCTGTTAGGATCGCCTTGTACTAATGGTTTGTTATAAACAGGAACTCCCAGTAAACATTGGGAGGCAAGATCAGCATAAGCAGGCTGACCGTATATTGTGGCCCAAACTAGGGTGGCCAGCAGTGTGGGATAACTTTTTTTCATAAGTATTTATGTGCTTCCGTCATCAGTGGCTTCGTGCTGATAAACAGCGAGAAACTAACGCAGGGAGTTATGCGACACCAGCCCAACGTTCTGAACATTGTTCTAACGGTAACCGAAAAATAGGCGTATGCCTCATTTTTTCGATGTTTCTGTGTTGAAATAGGGTTATAGCCTTATTAGAAACAAAAAAACACCGCGCTGATGCGGTATTTCGTGCTGTATAACAACGCTAAAGTTATTCGTTTGGTCACTCATTTTACTTTAACACAATTTAAACGAAAACAGCATTACCTCTGTCCAAAGAGAAACAGTAAATCTCTTCATTTTAAGAAAAAGTCTATTTAGAGGTTGCTTGGTGTTAGGTGTGCAAGCAAATGAATAGTATGATAATGCAAAATTGCAGTCAGAGCATTGAAGATTTGAGGAGTCTATGCGCTATTGGGGAAAATTATTAGGCCTTACCATTGGTAGTTTTGCAGGAATAGGCTTTTGGGGCATTGTTATTGGTGTTTTTCTTGGGCACCTCTATGACATGCAACGAAGTAAATTAGGAAGTGGTGGGCGCTATACGCGTGATAGACAAGCTTTTTTCTTTGCCGCAACCTTTCAAGTTTTAGGCCATCTGACAAAATCAAAAGGGCGAGTGACTCAAACCGATATCTCTCTTGCCAGCGAATTAATGGATCGCATGAATCTGCATGGTGTTGGTCGCCAAGCCGCGCAACAAGCTTTTAGAGAAGGCAAATCATCCGATTTTCCATTAAGAGCCACATTGCAACGTGTTCGGCAAATTTGTGTTGGGCGCCGTGACTTACTTCAGATGTTTCTGGAAATCCAATTACAAGCTGCTTTTGCAGATGGTCAACTGCATCCAAATGAAAGAAAAATGTTGTTTATCATTATCGATGAGCTAGGTTTTTCTCGTGCGCATTTTGAACATATATTAGCAATGATGCAGGCTGGTCAGAATTTTCATTATCAAAATGGACAGGGTTATCAGCCCCAACCTCAAGGTCCAACGCTCTCTGATGCGTGTAAGGTACTTGGCGTCGATGAGAATGATGATGTTAAAACCATAAAAAGAGCTTATAGAAAATTGATGGGAGAGCATCATCCGGATAAACTTGTAGCGAAAGGTTTACCGCCAGAAATGATGGAAATCGCAAAACAAAAAGCACAGTCTATACAAGTTGCTTACGATTTGATTAAAAAAGAAAAAGGATTTCGTTAACATCTTGTAAAAGAAGATGAGAAAAGAGAGAATTATTCCGTGATAGAGATAACTTAGACTGAGTTGAGTTTATTATTTATCACGGTAAAATATAAGTGAAATTTAATTATTTCATTCTCTCTTCTCTTAAAAAAGGAACTATATCCATGTCAAACGTCCGTGTTCTTGTTGGGGTTATGGGATTAGCGCTTTGCCTGCTCCTTGCTTCATTGAGTTCAGTGACTGTTTTAGTGTCATAAGACACTAAAAATCGGCAAGGCATTCAAAATGTATCGGGGATCGAAAAGCAGGATGCGTAATAAATAATTCCTGAGCATGTAACTGCAGGCGAGGCGCCATCGCTCTTGCCTGTGGGTGTGCATAAAAGCGATCCCCAAGAATTGGATGCCCCAACGCTAGCATATGTACCCGCAATTGATGTGAACGCCCAGTAATTGGTGAGAGTTTCACTCTTGTCGCATTCTCTTCATATTCCAACACTTCATAAAAAGTTTGCGCCGCTTTCCCTGTTTCATGACAGACTTTTTGTTTTGGTCGATTAGGCCAATCACAAATCAAAGGTAAATCAACCAAACCCTCTTCTTTTTCGATATGTCCCCAAACGCGTGCGATATAGGTTTTTTTGGGTTCACGTTCACGAAATTGACGCTTTAGTTCACGCTCTGCTTCTTTATTTAGTGCAACAACAATAACGCCACTGGTTGCCATATCAAGGCGATGCACACATTCAGCATTAGGAAATTCAGCTTTAATGCGCGACATAATACTGTCGTTATGCTCTGGCGCTTTGCCCGGTACTGACAGTAATCCGCTGGGTTTATTGACGGCAATAATATGCTCATCTTGATATAAAACATGTAACCAAGGATCTGTCGGCGGGTTATACACTTCCATCATGGTGGATATCTCATCAAAACAACGGGGAGTAAAATACTCCCCGCTTTAACGGTGATTATTGGTGGGTAACAACAATGAGGCGAATTGAATCTAAACGCCACGTTGCTTCATCTAAATGGTTAAGAATATGAGCACGTTCATTTTCAATTGCTTCGACTTCATCATCACGAATATTTGGGTTTACCGCACGTAAAGCTTCTAAGCGCGACAATTCATGAGTCAGCACGCGATCCGCTTCTTCTTTCGCTTTTTGGATAAGTCCTTTCGCTTCAACTTCCATTAATGGTTCAGAAGCTTTAAGTACATGGTGGACTTCACTTTGTACCGCATTGACCAGTTTGCTCGAAGTATGACGATTAACCGCATTTAATTGGCGATTAAAGCTTTCAAACTCAACTTGAGATGCAAGATTATTACCTTTCAGATCAAGTAATAAGCGAACTGGTGTTGCCGGTAAGAAACGACTTAAGTGAAGATGTTTAGGCGCTTGCGCTTCGACCACATAAATCAGTTCCACTAACAGCGTTCCCACTGGCAATGCTTTATTTTTTAGTAAAGAAACGGCACAACTTCCTGTATCGCCAGACAAAATTAAATCTAAGCCATTACGGATAATTGGGTGTTCCCAACTAATAAATTGGGTATCTTCACGAGATAATGCTTGCTCTCTATCAAATGTGATGGTGCAACCATCTTGCGGTAATCCTGGGAAATCAGGCACTAACATATGATCGGATGGCGTTAAAATAATTAAGCTATCACTGCGATCTTCTTGATTAATACCGACGATATCAAATAAGTTCAGTGCAAAGTTCACTAACTCAGGATCGTTATCTTGCGCTGCAATCTCACCCGCTAATTCAACACCAACTTCACCACCGTTAGAATGCATTTCTAATAGGCGGTCGCGGCCTTGCTCAAGTTTGAGCTTCATTTCATCATGCTGTTTACGGCAAGCAGCGATAAACTCGTCAAAGTCCGCTAATTCATTAGGTTGCGCAAGGTAATTGACGAGAGCATCATATTTGCTGTCATAAATAGTACGACCTGTTGGACAAGTATGCTCAAAGGCATCTAAGCCTTCGTGATACCAACGCAATAATACGGATTGAGCCGTACCTTCAAGATAAGGAATGCTAATATCAATGTCGCGATTTTGACCAATTCGATCGAGGCGACCAATACGTTGTTCTAGTAAATCAGGGTTAAATGGCAGATCAAACATAACCAGTTGATTAGCAAACTGGAAGTTACGTCCTTCAGAGCCGATTTCTGAACATAGTAGAACTTGCGCGCCTTCTTCTTCAGACGCGAAATAAGCAGCTGCACGGTCGCGTTCAAGTAATGACATACCTTCGTGGAAGACTGCCGCGCGAATACCTTCACGCTCACGTAAAACTTGTTCTAATTGCAGTGCGGTTGCTGCTTGAGCACAAATTACCAGTACTTTTTCATTACGATTTGCAGTTAAGAAACCCAGTAACCATTCAACACGAGGGTCAAAGTTCCACCATGTTGCATTTTCACCTTCGAATTCTTGGTAAATACGTTCAGGGTAGAGCATCTCTTTTGCACGAACTTCGAGGTTCTTTTTCGCTGCCATAATTTCAGCCACTTTAATTGCGGTTTGATATTGTGTTGGCAGTGGCATTTTTATCGCGTGAAGTAAGCGATTCGGGAAACCTTTAACACCAGAACGAGTGTTACGGAATAACAAACGACCTGTTCCGTGTCTGTCCATTAGCATATGGATAAGTTCTTGGCGAGATTTAGTACGTTCTTCACCTTGGGTATTTGCCGCTTTCAGTAATGGCTCAACATCTTGCTCGCTGATCATTTCACTGATGATATTTTGTTGTTCGATATTTAAATCATCTTCTGATAGCAAAATAGTGACAGCATCAGCAACAGGGCGATATTTTTGTTGCTCATTAATAAATTCGTTGTAGTCATGGAAACGGCTTGGATCAAGCAGACGTAAACGGGCAAAGTGGCTTTCTTGACCTAATTGCTCAGGGGTTGCGGTTAATAGCAATACCGAAGGAATAGATTCAGCTAATTCTTCAATTACTTGATATTCACGGCTTGGAGCATCTTCACTCCAAACAAGGTGATGAGCTTCATCGACAACTAACATATCCCATGTTGCTTCAACCAAGTGTTCAAAACGTTGTTTGTTTTTACGCACAAAATCTAAAGAGCAGATGATCATCTGTTCTGTTTCAAATGGATTATCGCTATCTAATAAAGATTCGCTATAACGGCTATCATCAAACAGTGAGAAACGGAGGTTGAAACGGCGTAACATTTCAACTAACCACTGATGTTGTAAGCTTTCAGGCACAATAATCAACACGCGCTCAGCACGACCATCCATTAATTGTTGATGGATAATCATACCAGCTTCAATCGTTTTACCTAAACCCACTTCATCAGCTAATAATACACGAGGGTTATGACGTTTACCCACTTCATTGGCGATATAAAGCTGATGAGGAATAAGGCTTGCGCGGATACCACGTAAACCACTTTGTGCTTGCTTAAACTGCTCGCTCATAAACTTACGAGCGCGGTAGCGTAATGCAAAGCGATCCATACGGTCGATTTGACCTGCAAAAAGGCGATCTTGAGGCTTATTAAAAGTGAGTTTGTTATCTAAGAACACTTCACGTAATTGTGCAGGCTCTTCAGTGTCTAAACGTACACCCTGATAGATAAGTAGGCCGTTATCTTCTACAACGTTATCGATGGCGAGTTTCCAGCCTTCGTGACTGGTGACGGTATCCCCTGCATTGAACATCACCCGCGTTATTGGTGCATCATGACGGGAGTAAAGGCGGTTTTCGCCACAGGCAGGAAAAAGTAAGGTAACCATGCGGGCATCAATTGCCACAACAGTACCCAGTCCAAGCTCGCTTTCAGTATCGCTAATCCAACGTTGACCAAGAGTAAAAGGCATATATATAAACTCAGCTCTCAAATATATAATTTAGGAATTATTAATGAATGCAGTATTGCGGTGTTGTCATTAAAATCTGCGGGATAAAAAGTGCTTGTTCCTTGAACAAAGAAAAGCTAATTATCACCAAAGGGGCGTTATGTTAATAGATGCAAAGCAAACCGTCACCTGCAAAATGACACAACTTAAAATGAGAGTGTCATTTGCCCATTTAACAAGGTTGAAAAATCATCTTGTATAAAAGGTAGGATTGCATCTGCAATAGGCATTAATTGCTTATTGATATAGTGCTCATAATCAGGTGCAGTGGTAATGTGCTCTAATGGCTCAGGCCCCAAGAGGGTAATTATATAACTAATCCAACCGCCTTGCTGATATTGTTGAGGTCTATTTTGGGATAAATTATATTCATCCGCCTTACGTGCTGCTTTGACGTGAGGGGGGACGTGGTGCTGATATTCTGATAATTTTCGACGTAATCTTTTACGATACACTAATCTCTCATCATATTTTCCCGCAAGCGTATCCGCAACATAATCACGAATAAACGGCTGATAAGGTTGCTGATGAAAAATGCGTGTATAAAGCTCTTGTTGAAATTTTTGAGCAAGGGGAGTCCAATCTGTTCTGACGGTTTCTAATCCTTTAAATACCATTTTATCATTGCTGAGCCCGGCGTAGCGTTTCTTGCTACCCGTTTCCATACCTCGGATGGTGGGCATTAAAAAGCGGCGGTAATGGGTTTCGTATTCTAGTTCTAATTTGCAATCTAGTTGGTAGTTTTCAAAGAGATGTGTTTTCCACCATTGATTTACCTCTTGTACTAATTGATACCCAATCTGTTGTGCTTGTTGTTCTGTGTGAGGTGACTTCAGCCAAACAAAGGTTGAATCCGTATCGCCATAAATAACTTGATAACCTTTGGCCTCAATTAATTCTCGTGTTTTTTTCATAATTTCATGACCTCGTAGCGTAATGGAAGACGCTAAGCGAGGATCAAAAAAGCGACAACCCACAGAGCCTAAAACACCATAAAAAGCATTCATAATGATTTTGAGCGCTTGAGAGAGCGGGGCATTTTTATGTAATTTGGCATTATCTCTTTCATGCCAAATTTGAGACACAATAGCGGGTAAACAGTGCAGTTCTCGTGAAAATCGTGCTTGGCGAAATCCAGAAATAGAAAACTTTTCGTCAGGTTGGTGCATTCCTTCAATCATTCCTACTGGATCGATTAAAAAAGTACGAATAATAGAGGGATAAAGGCTTTTGTAATCAAGCACAACAACAGAATCATATAAGCCGGGAGCAGAATCCATCACAAAGCCACCAGGGCTATGCTCTTCAGGTTTTTCACCTTGATTAGGCGCGACATATCCAATGCGATGCATTGAGGGTAAGTAGAGGTGAGTAAAAGCCGCGACAGAGCCACCGCTTCTATCAACTGAAAGCCCTGTAACACAGGCTCTTTCTAATAAGAATGCCATAAGAGATGTCGCATCAAAGATACGGTTCACTAAGACACAATCTTGCCAATTATAATAAGCCAGTGCAGGTTTATCTTCTTTAAAGCGCCGATTAATTTCATCCATTCTGGCATAAGGTGTATCAATGGCTTTACCTTCACCTAACAGTGTTTGAGCAACCGATTCTAGGCTAAAAGAGGGAAAATTCCACGTCGCCATTTTCAATGCTTCAATGCCATCGATAATTAAACGACCTTGAGCCGATGCAAAAAAATGTCCTTTTTTAAATCCATGCTCACGCCATTCTAACGGGCTATTTTGACGACCTAATAATAAACTGACGCCATACCGTTGGGCATGCGTGTACAAAATACGTAGATCGAATTGAATTAAATTCCAACCAATAATGGCATCGGGATCATAGTGTTGTATCCATTCATTTAGCTTTTCAATTAAACGTAATCGGCTACTGACATAACATAAACGATAGCCTTGAGATTGTTGGCTTTCACACTCTGCGGGCAACTCATCAGTAAGCATAAACACCACATTATCGCCACAACCTGCAAGTCCAATGGAGTAAAGTTCACCAAACTCGCTGGTTTCAATATCCAAAGATACGGTTCGAAGCGTTGGGCGATAATCAGGAGCGGGTTTTAATGTAGCAATATTATTTTGTTGATAACGAAACCAGACTGGTGCGGTGATAAAGCGCTCCATCATATAACGTTCATGTGGGCGGATATCCGCTTCATAAAGTCGGATGTGATGTTCTTTAAGTTGTTGCTCAAGTTGAACAAGTTGGCGGTATTGTTTGCAATAAACACCAAAAACGGGCTGTCTTTCGAAATCTTTTAACTCGAGGGGGCGAATTTCAATATCAGGATTTTTATTAACGAGTGAGCGTAAAACAGTTTCATATTGACGGGCAACAAAACCGATAGCACGTTGCATAGGAACAGTCACTTTATGCGGACCATGATCTGTTGCCAGCCAATAAGAGACGACAATACCTTTTGGTGTGTCGCTCCAGTGGCGAGTAAGAATAAAACCTTGTTCCGTATGACCAATCATGAGCACCCAATAAACACAAATAATTTACTAAATATGTGTTTATTATAGTCAATATAGTGGTTATTTATACAGTTAATTTTAGCTAAGATTAATTAAACGGAATACCTAAAATAAGTGATTGATCCACTTTACCATTTATTAGTGATTGTGTATTTCCATCATACACAATCATACCGTTATCAATCACAATCGCTCTTGAGGCGATTTTTGCAGCATCTTCTAAACTATGCGAAACCATCAATAAGGTTAACGTCTTCTCACCACAAAGTTGCTCAAGTAGTGCCAGCATTTCAATGCGTAAAGCGGGATCTAATGCAGAAAAAGGCTCATCGAGTAATAAAATCGGTTGTTCACGTACCAAGCAGCGTGCAATTGCGACACGTTGACGCTGCCCCCCCGATAATTGGGATGGTAAGCGTTCAAGATATTCACTGAGAGCCACTTGTTTAGCGCGATCTTCTAATAGTGCTTTTTGCGCATCAGTCAGTTTTAAACTGGGATTTAACCCTAAACCAATATTCTGTCTGACAGTTAAATGTGGAAATAAGTTATTATCTTGAAATAACATGGAGATAGGACGTTTAGCAGGGACGGTTTTAGTATGGTTTTCACCATTGAGAAAAAGGCTTCCTTTTTCTGACGGTAAAAAACCCGCAATTAAACTGAGTAATGTACTTTTTCCAGCGCCACTGGGGCCTAACACAGCGATACGCTCTCCCGTATTAACGGTTAAATTAAATAAGAGATGTTGGTGTTCATAGGTGTAAGCAAGGTGCTCTAATTTAATCATGAGATTTTCCTGCCAATCGTTCTATTAGGCTAAAAAGAGTGAAGCAAAGTAGCAATAAGATCATGGCGGTCACGGCACCATCTTGAGTGTGATAAGCACCAATTTGCTGATAAAGATAGAAAGGTAAGGTTCTAAAGGTTTCATTACCAAAAAGAGCCACAATACCGAAATCCCCAATAGAAATCACACAAGCAAAAGCAAGGGCTTGTGAAATTGGTTTTTTTAATGCGCGTAATTCTATCCAACGGAGTCGATTTATACCTTGTAAATTGAGCGACTGACACAAAAGACCATAACGTGAAGCGATGTCATTCATTGGATTTTCAAGTACTTTTAATGCATACGGAATAGCAATTAATGCGTTGGTTAAAATGACTAAAACATACGGTGATTCGGGTAATCCAATCGTATTGTTGAATAGAAGGAAAAAGCCTGTTGCCAACACAATCCCCGGCATCGCCAGAATAATCAAACCACTCATTTCCATGGCTTGTCCTGCTTTTTTAAAGTGCCGTAAGCGAAGTTCTCGGCTACTCCATAGCAACATCATCGTTAATACAACACAAACAATACCTGCACCAACCGCAATAATCAGTGAGGTAGTAAACGCCTGCCAAAGTACAGGTTGTTGTATGACACGTATAAATTGACTGTTAAGACCGTCCGTTATTACCGCTAGAATTGGCGGTACTAAAAAGAGGATCGCAAGAGTGATCACTAAACCATCGGTTATTTTGCTAAAGATAGGATCATAGGGATCACGCCAATGTAGCTTTTGACTGCTTCCCACAAAAAGGGTGCCTTTTAGTTTTTGGCTAATAAGCACTAAACCTAAACAACAAAAAAGCTGGATCAACGCTAACAGTGCAGCGCGATGTAAATCGTAGTCATAGTTTAACGCTTGATAAATTGCGAGTTCAACAGTCGTTGCCGCAGGACCTCCGCCTAATGCCAATACAGTGGCAAAGCTTGCAAAGCAGAGCATAAAAATGAGTGATGCCGTGGGCAGAATTTGACGCCACAAATAGGGAAATTCAAGAAAACGAAAACGTTGCCAGCCATTCATGCCAAGCTGTGAGGCTAATTGGCGTTGTTCTGACGAAATACTTTCGAGTGCTTGTAATAGCATTCGGGTTGCTAACGGCATATTGAAAAAAATATGAGCTAATAGAATGCCTTGCAAACCATAAGGGGTAAATTGGTAGTCGATCCCTAGCCATTCACAAATTTGAGCAATCCATCCCACTCTGCCATAAACCGTTAAAATACCAAAAAGTGCAACTAGAACAGGTAACACAAGACTCATGGCACATAGGCGTAAAAACAGTGTTCGTCCTTTAAATTGGCGTCGATAGAGTGCTTTGGCGAGCCAAATAGCAGGTAATATCGAAAACAGCGCAGATAAAAAGGCTTGCCAAAAAGTAAAGCGGACAACATGCCATAAATATTCATCAGCAAAAATTGAGGTCAGCTCACCACTTGGTGCGTTAAACCACAATGCGCCAAATGACAATAACGCCACAATAAGCAGTAAACCCGAGGCACATAGCCCCGGGATAAGCCATCTTCCCATTAGCGACTAACCGCAGATTGCCAATTACGAGTCCATGTTTGGCGCTCTTTTGCGACAACATCTGCATCGAATTGCAATGATTTTTCGGGTTTAGTCATCACGGAATAGACGTCAGGTAATGGAATATCAATAACAGGATACATCCAATTGGTTGTAGGAATAGTTTCTTGGAAAGCAGGGGTGAGCATAAATTGCATAAATTGTTGCGCTAATTCAGGTTGTTTGCTCGATTTCAATTTTGCCGCGACTTCGACTTGTAAGTAATGTCCTTCATCGAAAATTGCCGCTGCATAGTTATCTTTTTTATCCGCTAAAATGTGATAACCCGGAGATGATGTGTAACTAAGCACAAAATCACCTTCACCTTTTAAGAATAAGCCATAAGACTCACTCCAACCTTTAGTCACTGTCAGCGTTTTCTCTGACAATTTTTTCCATTCAGAGGCCGTATTTTCAGGATAAAGTGACTGCATCCATAGCATTAAACCCAAACCCGGTGTGCTGGTGCGAGGATCTTGATACAAAATCTTCCACTTTTCTTTGCTATTTAGCAGTTCAGCCATACTTTTGGGCGGATTAGCAATGCGGTTTTTATCATAGATAAAAGCAAAATAACCGTAGTCATAAGGCACAAAGGTATCATCAGCCCATTTTTCAGGTAGGGTGAGTTTTGATGTATCGATATGACTTGGTGCGAAAAGTCCCGTTTCTTTTGCTGCGTGGATCAGATTGTTATCCAAACCCAAAATAATATCAGCCTTACTCTTATCACCTTCCATACGTAAGCGATTAAGCAGAGAAACACCATCAGAAAGGGCAACAAGTTTTAATTCGCAATCACATTGTTGTTCAAACGCTTTTTTTATTGCAGGCCCTGGCCCCCAATCTGCGGTAAATGAATCATAAGTGTAAACAGTCAGTGTGGGTTTTTGTGCTAAGGCTTGAGTTGAAAAAGTGCTCATAATGCCCAGAGCGCCCAGAAGGAAAGTAAAGCGAAGCGATTTAGTTAACACGTTTAGTTCCTCAGTAAAAGTCAGGTAGGATCTGAGGAGTGAGGATGGCAAATCAATGAATATTGCAACATCCTGACTCAAATCCCTACGCCAGTATTAGCTGGATCAGGTTCCACGAGTTTTTCTCAGCCTAAAAAGGCACCCCGTTGAGACTTTCCCATTGTAGATAAATACGCGCGTCGTGCAAAGTCTGTTGATAGAGGTTTACCGTTTGTGGGTAGTATGAAACAATGAGTTATCTTTCAAATTTGGTTATTGAGGTAGTCTAGTGATCGATGATGATGGCTACCGCCCGAATGTAGGGATTGTAATTTGTAATCGGCAAGGGCAAGTGCTTTGGGCTCGTCGCTATGGGCAACATTCATGGCAGTTTCCTCAAGGGGGAATTAATCCTGGAGAATCGCCAGAGCAGGCAATGTACCGAGAGTTGTTCGAAGAAGTTGGGTTAAGTCGCAAGGATGTTAAAATTCTTGCCTCCACACGTAACTGGTTACGTTACAAGTTACCGAAGCGTTTGGTGCGTTGGGACACAAAACCTGTTTGTATTGGACAAAAACAGCGTTGGTTCCTCTTGCAGTTAACAAGTAATGATAAAGACATTAATGTTCAACAAAGCAAAACGCCAGAATTTGATGGCTGGCGTTGGGTGAGTTACTGGTATCCTGTTAGACAAGTCGTCTCTTTTAAACGCGATGTTTATCGACGTGTAATGAAAGAGTTCGCACCCGTAGTCATGCCGTTGCAAGAACAAGTGTCTTTACCTCGTCCATCGTATGGATATCGGCGTAAAAGGTATTAGATAACACTATGCTGACACGTTTGCGAGAAATTGTAGAAAAAGTGGCTATGGCAGCGGGGCTTCCAGAAGCGCTTGAACTCTTAGTCAAGGAAACGTGTCAGGCAATGCACACGGATGTGTGTTCTATTTATCTTGCCGATAAACAACGTAGTTGTTTTTATCTTATGGCGACCAAAGGGTTAAAAAAACCCAGAGGGAGAGCCGTTAGCCTCTCATTTGATGAAGGCGTTGTTGGTGAAGTGGGGCGTCTTTCAGAGCTCATCAACCTCGCTGATATTCGCGAGCATCCTAGCTTTAAATACCTTCCTCAAGTTAAAGAAGATGATCTCCGTGCTTTTCTCGGTGTACCTATTGTCTATCGTCGCCAACTCCTTGGTGTATTAGTCGTTCAGCAAAAAGAGCGTCGCTTATTTAATGAAAGCGAAGAATCTTTTATGGTGACACTGGCGACACAATTAGGTGCAACGTTATCGCAAGTACAAACTAAAGGGCTTTTTGGACAATATCGTCAAAGCCGTATTAAAGCACTTTCGGTTTCGACGGGGGTGGTGATGGCATATGGCTGGCAAGAAGTCGCTCAGCCAATCCTTGAAAATGTATTTAAAGCCAGTGCACTTGATATAAAAGCAGAGCTCAATCGACTCACTGTTGCTTTAGAAGATGCAACAGCAGAATGTCGCCGTTTTAGTAAGCGTTTTATGGCGAATGCACAAAAAGAGAGTGCGGCCATTTTTGATCTCTACTCGCATTTACTTAATGATCCACAGCTTAAACATAAAATGACCGCGATAATCACACAAGGTTATGTCGCAGAATGGGCAGTTAAAGTGGTGGTTGAGAAAGTATCAGCACAATTTTCCAGCCTGAAAGACGGTTATATGCGAGAAAGAGCGTCTGATCTTAAAGCATTAGGACAGCGTTTATTATTCCATTTAGATGATGATCTAAGCTCAACCAATATTTGGCCAGAGCGTTTTATTTTGGTCGCTGATGAATTAAGTGCCAGTTTATTGGCGGAGTTACCAGAGCAACAACTTGCTGGTGTCATTGTTCGAGATGGCGCAACTCACTCACATTCTGCCATTCTTGTTAGAGCGATGGGAATACCTGCGATTATGGGAGCAGATATTCAACCTGAGCTGTTACATAATCGCATGCTTATTCTTGATGGTTATCGTGGTGAAATATTTATTGAGCCAGAGTCTTTTATTACTCAAGAATATAAACAAATTATTGATGAAGAGAGTGTATTAAGCCAAATTGCAGAAGATCAACTTGAACAGCAAGCGGTTTTAAAAAATGGTGAAGCAGTTAGCGTTCAATTGAATGCGGGATTAAATATAAAATATGAGCAACGCATTAGTGTGGGAATAGATGGTGTGGGTTTATATCGCACCGAAATTCCTTTTATGTTGCAAAGTGGTTTTCCCTCTGAAGATGAACAAAAAAACCGTTATCGTGAAATTCTCTCTTTTTTTCCAGATAAACCCGTTGTATTGCGCGCTTTAGACATTGGTGCTGATAAGCAACTTCCTTATATGCCAATTAATGAGGAAAATCCCTGCTTAGGTTGGAGAGGAATAAGAATATTGCTCGATCAACCTGAAATCTTCCTTATTCAGCTACGTGCAATGCTAAAAGCAAATCTCGAATTTAAAAATTTGAAAATATTGTTGCCGATGGTGACAAGTCTTGATGAAATCGACGAAGCAAGAACATTGCTGCTACGAGCATGTGATGAAGTTAGTCGAGAAATAAAGTGTGAGTGTGTTCCACCACCGTTAGGCATCATGCTTGAAGTTCCTTCGTTGGTGTTTATGCTGTCACAATTAGCCAATCGGGTTGATTTTATCTCTGTTGGAACAAACGATTTGACTCAGTATTTACTTGCTGTCGATCGTAATAATACCCATGTAGCATCACTCTATGATAATTTGCATCCTGCGTTATTGCGTTCACTGAATTTGATTGCAACACAATGCCAATATTATCAGTTGCCAGTGAGTGTTTGTGGTGAAATGGCGGGTACGCCAATAGGGGCATTGCTGTTAATAGGGCTCGGTTTTAGGCAGTTAAGCATGAGTGGTCGTAGTTTACCTAGGGTAAAATACTTATTGCGCCATCTTGATCCTGTGATGTTACAGCCTTTTATGCAACAGGTGTTGCAAGCTGAAACCACAACAGAAATCAAAAAATTGTCTTCTGAATTTATGGAACGGCAAGGATTAGGTGGATTAATTCGCGGAGGTATCTAGCAGACCTTCGTATAAGCCTTTTCTGTGTTGGTAATAAATAACCAGCACAGAAATTATTGATTAAGTGAAGTAGGGAATAATGAGTATAAGCTACCTTAAATTTCCAGAGATTGATCCCGTTATGTTCTCTATCGGGCCTGTGTCACTACACTGGTACGGTATGATGTATTTAGTTGGGTTTGTCTTTGCCTTATGGCTTGCAAATCGCCGAGCTGCAAAACCGAATAGTGGTTGGAATAAAAATGAAGTTGAAACATTACTTTATGTCGGTTTTGTGGGGGTATTTATCGGTGGTCGTTTAGGTTATGTTTTATTTTATAACCTACCTGTCTTTTTAAATGATCCTCTTTACCTCTTTAAAGTGTGGGATGGCGGAATGTCGTTCCATGGCGGTTTAATTGGGGTCATTTGTGCCATGATTTGGTTTGCTAAACGCACTAAACGTAAATTTTTCCAAGTGGCAGACTTTGTTGCACCGTTAATTCCATTTGGATTAGGGCTAGGCCGTATTGGTAACTTTATCAATGGCGAATTATGGGGACGTGTCACATTAGATACGCCTTGGGCGTTCTTATTCCCAACCTCGCGTTCTGCGGATCTCCAGCTTGTTGCTCAAGATCCAACAACGTTACTGCCTATTATTCAAGAATATGGTGTTTTACCTCGTCATCCCTCTCAGCTTTATGAAATGCTGTTAGAAGGCGTGGTGTTATTTATTATTCTGAATATTTTTGTGCGTAAAAGTCGTCCTGTCGGAAGTGTGTCAGGTCTATTCCTGATTGGTTATGGCGCATTCCGTATTATTGTTGAATTCTTCCGTCAACCAGACGCACAACTAGGATTATTTGGTGGTGTGAGTATGGGGCAAATACTTTCAATTCCAATGATTCTGTTGGGTATTATTTTTATGGTATGGGCTTATCGTCAAGATAAAAAAACGGCACAAAACCCAACATCTGCTCACAAATAGTGTGAGATAAATTTTTTATTATTAGCTAATTAACAAGAGAGACAACATGAAGCAGTATCTGGCATTGTGTCAACGCATTATCGATGAAGGGCAATGGATTGATAATAAACGGACAGGAACCCGTTGTTTAACGGTGATTAATGCCGATCTGGAATATGATGTTGCGAATAACCAATTTCCGCTGATAACAACACGAAAAAGTTTTTATAAAGCGGCCATTGCAGAACTGTTAGGGTATTTACGTGGCTATGACAATGCCGCTCAATTTCGTGAAATTGGTTGCAATACATGGAATGCCAATGCAAATGAAAATGGTGCATGGTTAAATAACCCTCATCGTAAAGGCGAAGACGATATGGGGCGTGTTTATGGCGTTCAAGGACGTCAATGGCAACGCCCTGATGGTTCTCATTTTGATCAATTACGTAAAGTGGTAGATGACCTGACTAAAGGTATCGATGATCGTGGTGAAATCGTAACGTTCTATAATCCGGGTGAAACGGAACTGGGTTGTTTACGCCCTTGTATGCATACGCATACCTTTTCACTTGTGGGTGATACGCTTTATTTAACCTCTTATCAGCGCAGTTGTGATGTGCCGCTAGGTTTGAATTTCAACCAAATTCAGTGCTTTGTTTTATTGGCGCTGGTGGCTCAAATTACAGGGCATAAGCCGGGTAAAGCATTTCATAAGATAATCAATGCACATATCTATGAAAATCAATTACCTCTAATGCGTGATGTGCAGTTAAAAAGAGAGCCATTACCGTTACCAACATTACATATCAATCCAAAAATCAAAACGTTGGAAGATATTGAAACTTGGGTAACAACGGATGATTTTACTGTTGAAGGTTATCAATGCCATGAAGCAATAAAATATCCATTTACAGTTTAATTTATTCCTTGCTTTAAAGGCCTCTGTTTAGCAATAAACAGGGGCTTTTTTCATTTTTACCCTTATTTTGTATTTATTCTGAAAATACGGTTATTGCGTTGTTGTTCGAAAAAAACACTTTCCTTTATTTACCTTTAAATGTTTTGTCTGCATTCTCGCAGTAGGTTAAAAGGAGAAATAAATGAACAATAACATGGATATAAGCCTAAGTAGGGCACATCAGCAAGAGGGCGAATTTGGTATAAGCTTACTTGAAATATTGGTTGTGATTATGATAGTTTCTATTTTAAGCTATTTATCAATTCCTGCTTATCAGCATTTTACTTACCAGCGTCAGTTACTGCATAGCGTGCGTGAAACCATTGCTTTTCTTTCTTATCAGCAACAACAAGCTCTATTATTTAATGTAAGAATTAAAATTACGCTTTTGTTATCACCAAATAATAAAATAATTGCGACTCCTCTTCATTCTCGCCATTTATCAGAGCAACAAGATATTTTTCAATTAGCTTCAGGCATTCAACTTAAGCAATCAACAGTTTCAAACTTTACGTTTGGTGGAATTCGTCAAACGTTAAAACCCATGAGCTTTGTTCTTCACAGTGTAGAAGGCGAAGTGAAAATTATTATTTCATCATTAGGCAGAATAAGAGCATGTAGTCAGAGCATGAAGGCATTTCCATCATGTTGAAACGATCTGGAATTTCATTTTCGTCTGGCATGATGTTGATGGAATGCCTTTTTGCTATCGCGATAAGTGGGGTTTTATTTCTATGTATCAGTCGGGCTTATCCTCAAATAATGAACACACTGATCTATTCTTACCAACAATACCAGTTAGATATTTTTTTAAGAGAACGGTTATTGGTGTTAGAAGCACAATTAAGACGCACAGGGTATTGTTATGACAGTTGTGTTAATACGTTGAAGCCAAACGGCTTGGCTGAGTCTTCTTTAAAGATAGGACAATACCCCCTTCAAGAGAAAAACTCCTGCGTTATTTTTGCTTACGACATAAACAGCAATGGCAAATGGGAACCGCCTTCTTCAAAAGAGAGTGATTATTTTGGATACCGTCTTAAAAATGGACAACTAGAACAACGAAGAGGAGTCAAAGATTGCGCCTCTTCAGGATGGCAACGTTTTTTTGAGAGTAATGAAATTGAGGTGACTGAATTTACTTTGCGTTCTTATTCAAAGCCCCATTTAATAAAAGGGATGTCTCTTTTTTATCTTTCAGTTTCTTTAAAATTTCATTTAAAACAAAATCATAAAGTGAAGTCGCATTATCAAAATATCATGCGTTTAAGGAATGTGACCTTGTTATGAATACCGATTTTACATATAGAAAAGATGAACAGGGGTTTGCAAGTTTATTGATGGTAATGGGTTTTGTTGTGATGAGTTTATCTGTACTTGGAAACTTTGCTTATCATTACAGGCAGTCTCAACAAATAGTGATGCAAGAGTTACAAGCACGACAGGCTTTTTTATTTGCTGAATCTGCATTGCAGTGGGGGATTGCACTTAATTGGGATCTTTCATCAACTCGATTAAATAAATGGCAATGTCATACTTTTCATGCAAATCCTAAAATAAAAAGCTGCCTATTTTTGCTCTCTCTAGATAAGGGCTTACTTCAAGGACAAGCAGAAAGCTTAAAAGGTTATAAAATATATCATTACCAATGGGTTAGTATCTTAAAGGATAAAAATAGAACAATAACTATTCATCCAAGCGGATGGCTAGATTATTGCCCATTAGTGCATAAGGAGTGTGTGTTATAGATAATATTCAAAATAAATCAGAAAGTGGTTCTATATTACTTAATACAATGTTTATATTGCTGTTTTTTAATATTAGTTTTGTCGCTATTATAGCGTATAGTCAATCATTAAAAGCTGATTTTCAGCAGCTAATTCAAATTCAGCAGTCAGGGCAGGAACTTTTTGTTTTATTTGAACAAATGTCTGATAAATCACCTGATTATTTCGCATCTAACCCCAAAATAATGACACGCTCACTTTTACAGTCTGAAGGTTGTCAGCAAATAGAAGGTTATGTTGCCAATAATGTATTACCCGAAATAAGGCTGTATTACTGGTCATGCTATTAATAAGATGAGGATCTGATGTTTCATATATATCACTCAAATCAGTTGTCATTACTAAAGTCACTTATGGTGCACTTTATGCAGACTAGGCCACTTTCTTCTCCTTTTGAACAAGAAGTGATCCTTGTACAAAGCCCTGGAATGTCTCAATGGTTGCAAATCCAGCTTGCCGAAAGCTTGGGTATTGCTGCTAATATCCGTTATCCATTACCAGCAACCTTTATTTGGGAAATGTTTACTCGGGTATTATCAGGTATACCTAAAGAAAGCGCTTTTTCTAAAGATGCGATGACATGGAAATTAATGGCATTACTTCCTGAATTTTTGCCTAATGAAGAATTTAAACCCTTACTGCATTACCTTGATGATGATGAAGATAAACGTAAACTTCACCAGTTAGCAGGACGTGTAGCTGACTTATTTGACCAATATTTAGTTTATCGTTCAGATTGGTTAGCTTCGTGGGAAAATGATGAGTTAATCGAAGGGTTGAGTGAAAATCAACGCTGGCAAAAAATATTGTGGGTAGCATTACAGCAATACACAAAAGATCTTAATCAGCCTCAATGGCACCGTTCTAACCTTTATCAGCAATTTATTTCGACTTTAAATAATGCAAAAGAAGGGGAGCTTCAACACTGTTTTCCACCTCGTATTTTTATTTGTGGGATTTCGGCTCTACCTCAAGTTTATTTGCAGGCATTACAAGCGATAGGGCGTCATACTGAGATCTATTTACTCTTTACTAATCCTTGCCGTTACTATTGGGGAGATATTCAAGATCCTAAATTTCTTTCTCGTCTTAATAGCAGAAAGCCACGCCATTATAAGCAATTGCATGAATCGCCTTGGTTTAAAGATGAAAAAAATGCTTCTTCGTTATTTAATGATGAGGGCGAGCAAAACATCGGTAATCCGCTATTAGCATCATGGGGAAAACTAGGTAAAGATAATCTTTATTTCCTCTCTGAACTTGAATATACCGATGTGTTAGATGCGTTTGTTGAGATCCCAAGAGATAATTTACTTCATCAATTACAAGCAGATATTCTTGATTTAGAAGATTTTTCGCAATTAGGTACAACACTTGAAACTTATGAGTGTAGTGAAAATAAACGAGTGATTTCACCAGATGATCACTCACTGACTTTCCATGCAAGCCATAGCCCACAGCGCGAAGTCGAAGTACTGCAAGACCAATTACTGTATTTATTAGAACAAGATCCTGAATTGTTACCGCGCGATATTATTGTGATGGTTGCGGATATCGATAGCTATACACCTTATATTCAAGCAGTGTTTGGTAATGCACCTTCAGAACGTTATCTTCCTTTTGCTATTTCAGATAGAAAAGCGCGTCAAGCGCACCCTGTATTACAGGCTTTTATTACGTTGCTAGAACTTCCTCAAAGTCGTTTTACCGCTGAACAAGTGTTGGCACTGCTTGAAGTCCCTGCTTTAGCAGGGCATTTTTCTATTTTTGAAAATGAACTAAAACTACTACGTCGTTGGGTTGATGAGTCAGGCATACGCTGGGGATTAGATGATGAGAATGTGGCTTCATTCTTATTGCCAATCACGGGCAAAAATACATGGGAGTTTGGCTTACTGCGCATGTTGCTTGGTTATGCGATGGAAAGTGAAAATGGTCCTTGGAAAGGTGTGCTTCCTTATGATGAATCCAGTGGATTAGTTGCGGAGCTTGCAGGGCATCTCGCTGATTTTCTTTATACATTAAGTGATTGGCGTACACGTTTAAGTGAAACTCGTTCATTAGAATCATGGCTAGAAGTTGGACAACAATTAGTTGATGCCTTTTTTGAGTCTGATGAGGAAACGGAATTAGTTTTAGTGCTTATTATCCAACAATGGCAAAAAGTGATTGAAAATGGATTGAAAGCGCAATATCAAAATGAAATTCCGCTAGTCCTTATTCGGGATGAATTAACAGTACGGTTCGATGATGAAAAAATTAGTCAGCGTTTTTTAGCTGGCAGCATTAATTTCTGTACACTAATGCCTATGCGCTCCATTCCCTTTAAAGCAGTGTGTTTATTAGGTATGAACGATGGTATTTATCCTCGTAATATTCAGCCGTTAGGATTTGATTTAATGGCGGAAAAACGCCGTCGTGGTGATAGAAAACGTCGTGATGATGACCGCTATTTATTCCTTGAAGCGCTTAGCTCAGCTGAAAAATACCTTTATATCAGCTATATCGGAAAATCGATACGTGACGATCGAGAATGCAATCCATCAGTTTTAATCAAAGAGTTACAAGATTATATTGGGCAAAATTTCCGTTTACCGGAGGATGATGAACTCAATGTCGATGACAGTGCGGCTCGTATAAATCAGCATCTATTAACACAACATAGCCGTGTTCCTTTTGCTCAAGAAAATTTCCAAATAGGCGCTTTCTTTCGTTCTTATGCCTCTGAATGGCTGCCTGCTGCCAGTGGGCAGGGAATGGTTCATCAAACTTTTACCGAGCCACTAAACGATGATGACACAATAGATCAAGTCTCTGTTGATGCGCTTGCACGTTTTTATCGTCATCCTATTCGTGCATTCTTCCAACAAAGATTAAAAATAAACTTTGTTATTGAAGAAACAGAATTACCCGAAGAAGAGCCATTTGTGATAAATGCTCTTCAACGTTATCTATTGAATCAATGGTTATTAAAAGCATTGATTGATCAAACTTCAACAGAAGCTTTGTTTGAGCGTATCAAAGCAGCAGGTCAACTTCCTGCAAGTGCATTTGGTCAAATTTATTGGGAGCAGCAAATAGAAGAGTTACTTCCTTTAGCTGAAAAGATAAGAAGTGAACGATTAGCTACACATTCTGTCACATTAGAGCAAAGCTTTAGTGCAATGCCATTGATTGGTCGTTTAAATGAGGTACAAGCTGATGGTTTATTACGTTGGCGACCTGCCAGCTTAACCGCTAATGACTTATTGCAGCTGTGGATTGAGCACCTAGTTTATTGTTTGAAACAGGGAACGGGTGAGAGTCGGTTTTACGGCAGAAAAGAGACTCAATGGTGTTTATTACCAGTTGATCCTGAATTTGCCTATTCAACGTTAGACAAGTTAATCAGTGACTATAAACAAGGGTTAAACAGCCCATTAGCGCTATTTGCGAAAAGTGGCTGGGCTTGGTTACAAGCTTGCTATGATAAAAAATCACAAGAGTTTTTACTTGATGATGAAGAGACACTTGAGAAAGCAGAATTAGTACTGATGCAACATTTAACGGATAGCTATAATCGAGATGGTGAAATGAGTGATATGTATGTTCAGCGTGCTTTCTCTCAATTAGACGAGCCTTTTTTACAAACGGTCAAACAGACGGCATTAACAATATTTAAACCAATAATTCCATTTCTGAAAAAATAAGGGAGCTCATATCAGATGAGAAAGTACTGCTCGCAACTATGGATCATGTTGCTATTGATGCTAGTGAGTATCAACAGCTTTGCCGCTGATCCACTCTGGCAAGTATTGCCTGATAGCATTGAAAAAAGTGAGAGCGATCCACGGCAATATCAAGCGATTAAACTACCTAATGAAATGACAGTATTACTGGTTTCTGATGAAAAAGCAGTTAAATCATTAACGGCAGTTGCGCTACCTGTTGGCGCATTAGAAGATCCTGATAGTCAGCAAGGTCTTGCGCACTATTTAGAACATATGGTGTTAATGGGATCGGTGAAATATCCTCAATCAGGCAGCATGTCTGAGTTCTTACAAAAGAATGGTGGCTCTCATAATGCGAGTACAACGACTTATCGTACTGCATTCTATTTAGAAGTGGAAAATAGTGCCATTAATGAAGCGGTTGATCGACTTGCTGATGCTTTAGCTGAACCTTTACTTGATCCTAAAAATGCAGATCGTGAACGTAATGCTGTTAATGCAGAATTAACTATGGCGCGCGCGCGCGATGGTATGCGTTTTTGGCAAGTCAGGGCAGAAACCTTAAACCCTGCTCATCCAAGTTCCCGTTTTATGGGCGGAAATTTAGAAACGCTGAGTGATAAGCCAAACAGTAAATTACAAGATGAATTAATTAAATTTTATCAAACGCACTATTCTGGCAACTTAATGAATGGGGTAATTTACAGTAATAAGTCACTTGATGAATTATCTAAATTAGCCGCAGACACTTTCGCTCGTATCCCGAATAAAAAGGCAGATGTGCCTGTCACCACTGTACCTGCTATGACGGATAAAGAAAAAGGGTTAATGATCCACTTAGTACCGGCTCAACCGCAAAAGACTTTACAAATTGAGTTTGGTATAGATAACAACGTTGCTGATTTTCGCAGTAAAACGGACGAATACATTGGCTATTTAATTGGTAATCGTAGTTCAGGCACTTTAGCAACATGGTTACAAGACCAAGGTTTAGCCGAAAATATTAGTGCGTTCTCAGAGCCCTATATTGATCGTAACCAAGGCTCGTTTACCATTTATGTTTCGTTAACCGATAAAGGGTTAGCGCAAAAAGACAAAGTGATTTCCGCTATCTTTTCGTACATTCGTTTAATTCAAACAGAAGGTATCAGTCAGCGTTACTTTGATGAAATTGCGAATGTATTGGATCTCTCATTCCGTTATGGCTCTATTGTAAGAGATATGAATTACATAGAAGGCATTTCGGATATGATGCTGCGTTATCCAGTCAAAAATATCCTTAATGCAGACTATATCGCTGATAATTATGAGCCTTCAGCTATCCTTTCACGTCTTGATTCACTGACACCAGAGAAGGCTCGTATTTGGGTAATAAGTCCTAATGAACCTTCTAACAAACAAGCTTACTTTGTTAACGCGCCTTATCAGGTTGATAAAATCACAGATAAGCAATTAAAAACATGGCAAACATTATCAGATGATATTTCATTATCATTGCCAGCACTTAACCCTTACATCCCTGATAATCTTTCACTGATTGATGCGGACAGTAAAATCATCAAACCACAATTGTTGTGGCAGGATAAAAGTGCTCGTCTGTTCTATATGCCATCACACTATTTTTCTGATGAACCGAAAGCGAGTGTGACATTAAGTTTGGTGAATAAAAAATCGGATATCACTGTTAAGCAACAAGTGACACAAACTTTAACAGACTATCTTGCAGGTCTAGCATTAAGTGAATTATCTTACCAAGCTTCTGTTGCGGGAATGAATATCTCATCTACATCAGGACAAGGTATTGATTTTTCAATGAATGGTTATACGCAACATTTACCAGAACTTGTTAATGCGACACTGAAAAGCTATATGGGTTTTGAGTCAACTCAAGAAGAGCTAGATCAAGCTAAATCTTGGTATCGTGAACAACTTGAAGTGACCCATAACTTAAAAGCATTTGAAGCAGCTATGCTACCAGCTCGTCGATTAAATACGATCCCGTACTATGAAGAAGCTGACAAACTCAAAGCATTAGAGTCAATTACACTGCAAGATATTATTGATAATCGCCGTGAAGTCATTAAAAACGCGGCACTTCAAGCGCTGATTATTGGTAACTTAACGCCAGAGCAAAGCCGCAATATTGCTAAATCTGCACACGAATTATTAGGTAATCAAGGCACAGAATATTGGATCGGTGAAACATTAGTATTCAATAAATTAAATGCAGTTGAATTCCAAAATAAATCGAAGAGCACAGATAACGCATTAGGTGAGCTTTATATCCCAACGGGTTATAGCCGCCTTGAAGGTCAGGCAATTTCTTCAGTGTTATCGTCTATTATCAAACCTTGGTTCTATGATCAATTAAGAACAGAAGAGCAACTTGGTTATGCTGTATTTGCTTATCAAGCTACTATGGGTGAGCAATCAGGTATCGGCTTTTTACTGCAAAGTAATGCAAAACCACCTGTTTATTTAAATGAGCGCTATAACGCATTTTATCAACAAGCTTACGAGCGTTTGAAAAAAATGAAAGAGGCTGATTTTAATCAGTATAAACAAGCGATTATTACCGAAGTTAAACAGCCACCTCAAACATTCTATGAAGAAGTTTCTCTTTATCGAAATGACTTCCATCGTAATAACTTAAAATATGATGGACGTGAAAAATTCTTAGCTGAGCTTAATAAAATAACGTTAAAACAAGCTATTGAGTTTTATGAAAAAGCAATTATAAAACCAAACGGATTTATTTTTGTTTCTCAAATTATTGGTAAAGATGGCAAAGATGCTGATTACGCCGAAAATAAACAATGGAAACGTTATGCTACGGTAAGTGAATTACAAAAAACCTTACCTATTGAGGAAATTAAAGAGTGAGTGAAGTGATACAGGCACAGCCATTAAACCCGTATACACTCCCTCTGTACCAAAGACGCCTCATCGAGGCGTCAGCAGGAACAGGGAAAACTTATACAATAGGGTTGTTGTATTTACGGTTGCTTCTTGGATTAGGCGGAGAGTCTGCATTCTACCGCCCTCTCAGTGTTGAAGAGATTTTAGTTGTGACATTTACGGATGCGGCGACAGATGAATTACGAGCCCGCATTCGTAAAAATATCCATGAACTAAGACTTGCCTGTATCCGTCATGATGTTGAAAGTAGTGATAACGCTTACCACGAATTACTTAAACAAATCCCGAATAAAGAGCTGGCTGCACAGTGGTTGTTAGAAGCAGAACGACAAATGGATGAAGCGGCTATTTATACTATTCATGGATTTTGCCAGCGTATGTTGGCAAACAATGCATTTGAATCAGGAGTCTTGTTTGAACAAGTCTTGATCCAAGATGAATATGAGCTTAAAAAACGGGTATGTGCTGACTTTTGGCGCCGTCATTGTTATCCACTTTCTTATGATGTTGCTAATGCAGTAAGCCAGATTTGGTCTGGTCCTGAACAGCTACTTTATGAAATACAGCCTTATTTACAAGGTGAAATGCCTGAAATCGAGGGTGTGGCATTAGACAGTGAAAATGAATCAGTCAAAGAGCGTCATCAAGCGGTTATTGAAGCAATTAACAAGGTGAAAACTCGTTGGCATGAACATCATCATGAAGTTGAAGCATGGATAACCGCTTCAGGTGTTGATAAACGTAGTTATAGCAGTCGTTTCTTACCTAAATGGATTGAAGAAATTACTCTGTGGGCATCAACATTAGAAACGAAAAGCTATCAATTACCTGATTGTTTGGTTCGTTTTTCTCAAGAAACGCTGAATGAAAAGGCAACGAAAGGCCCAGCACCAGAGCATATTCTTTTTATTGAAATTGAACGATTAACAAAGCAGAGCCTAACTCTGCGAGATGTTATTCTTGCCAACGCCATTCCTGAAATACGCCAAGGTATTGAAAATGAAAAGATGCGTCGTGGTGAAATGGGATTTGATGATTTATTAACACGTCTAGACAGAGCGTTAAAACGTGAAAGTGGCGAGGCTTTAGCGCAAGCTATTCGTGAACGTTATCCAGTTGCAATGATCGATGAATTCCAAGACACCGATCCTCAACAATATCGTATTTTTGATGCCATTTATGGTGAGCATGAAAATAGTGGTTTGCTGTTTATTGGTGATCCTAAACAGGCAATTTATGCTTTCCGTGGTGCGGATATTTTTACTTATATTCAAGCACGAAAGCAGACATCTCATCACTACACATTAAATACTAACTGGCGCTCTGCGCCGGGTATGGTGAATGCAGTTAACAAGCTTTTTATGCGTTCCAAGGCCCCATTTTTATTTGAACATATCCCTTTTATTGAAGTAAGTTCGGCTGAAAAAAACCAAGACATGGTCTTTATTTACCATGATGAGCCGATTTCGCCTTTTAATTTTTGGCTTGCTGAAGGCGAAAGTGTTTCTACGGGAAATTATGAGCAAATCATGGCAGCGCAATGTGCCGCACAAATTCGTGATTGGTTATCAGCAGGGGATCAGCAACAGGCTTGGCTGATTGAGCAAGGTGCAAGAAGAGCGGTTACGTCTGCTGATATTATGGTACTGGTGCGTAGCCGTAGAGAAGCGATACTGATCCGTGATGCACTGAATTTACTTTCAATACAATCCGTATTCTTATCCAATCGTGAAAGTGTATTTGAAACCAATGAAGCGAAAGATCTACTTTGGTTACTACAAGCGGTTGTAACACCAGAGAAAGAGCGTGTTTTAAGAGCCTCTTTAGCCAGCCGATTATTTGGTTTTAGCGCGAAGCAAATTGATAGCCTAAATCATGATGAACATCGCTGGAATAATTATGTAGAAAAATTTGCTGATTATTATGCATTATGGCAAAAGCGTGGTGTTTTACCAATGTTGCGTAAAATCATGATGGATAATCAAATTGCGGAAAATTTACTCGCAAGTATTGATGGTGAGCGCCGGCTTACAGATATCATGCATATTGGTGAATTATTACAAGAAACATCATTACAACTTGATAGTGAACACGCCCTTATTCGTTGGTTAGCACAACAGATTTCTCATCCTGATGCGCAATCTGAAAGTCAACAAATGCGCTTGGAAAGCGACCGAAATCTTGTGCGAATTTGTACTATTCATAAATCTAAAGGCCTTGAATATCCTATTGTTTGCTTACCTTTTGCTTGTAATTACCAAGAACAAAAAGGGGCGCTTTATCATGACAGAGAAAAATTTCACGCGAAATTAGATATTTTTAGCCGACCTGAAAGCTTACGTTTAGCAGATGAAGAGCGCTTAGCTGAAGATTTACGCTTACTTTATGTGGCATTAACACGATCTAAATTCTGCTGTTATGTTGGTGTTGCTCCTCTTGTTAAAGGGACTAAACGTAAATCAGGGCTTACTGATCTGCATAAAAATGCTTTAGGGTATTTATTACAGCAAGGTGAAGAAGGCGATAGTGAATTATTACATCAATCAATTCACGCTTTATTAGATGATAATATCAGTGTAACAACGCTTGATAACATATCAGTACATCGCTATCAGCCTCAATTAATGGCAGAAACAAAACTTGAAGCCGCTATATTTAAACGTCAGATCCATGATAATTGGCGTATAACGAGTTATTCAGGATTAACCTATCAGCATTCAAATCGTAATTATCATTTTGATTTGGGTGATATTGAGGCTTTGGTGCAATCTATCGCACCAGGACTTGATACAGATGCTAAAGGTGAGAAGCAACAAGGAGAGGTTGATGAAAATTCTATTCATCATTTCCCTCGTGGTGCAGTAGCAGGAACATTCTTACATAGTTTGCTTGAAGTGTTGGATTTTTCGCAGCCTATTGATGAACTGTGGATACAAGGACAATTGACAGCTCAAGGCTTTGATGAAAAGTGGGCTCCTCTTTTAGTTACATGGATGGAAACGCTGTTTCATACGCCTCTTAATTCTCAAGGATTATGTCTTGCTGATATCCCAAAATCACAACAACTTGATGAATTACAATTCTATTTACCTATTGAGAAAGAAGTATCATCAGCTCAATTGACTCAATTAATAAGTCAGTTTGATCCTCTATCAAAACGTTGTCCTGCTTTGCAATTTCAACAAGTAGAAGGGATGCTCAAAGGCTTTATTGATTTAGTTTTTTCTTGGGAAGGTAAATACTATGTTGTGGATTATAAATCGAATTGGTTAGGTGGATCGAGTGAGGATTACACACAAGAAGCGATGATGAATGCAATGATGGATCATCGCTACGACTTGCAATATCAACTCTATACCTTAGCGTTACATCGTTTTTTACAGCAACGTATTCCTGATTATGATTATCGAACTCATTTTGGTGGTATTTATTATCTTTTTTTACGGGGTATAGATAAAGAACATCCCGGAAATGGGGTTTACGCTTATTTGCCTGATGAAGCTTTTGTTTTGGCGTTGGATTCATTATTTACAGGTAAAAGTAGCAAATCCGATGTAGTCGGTGAGAAATAAAAATGATCAAACTATTAGAACAAGCGATTACACAAAACTTATTACGACCTTTAGATCTCCGATTTGCACAAATGCTGGTTGAAGATGAAAACCCTATTTTACTATTTGTATTTGCTTATTTGAGTGCTCAAACTGGAGCGGGGCATGTTTGTTTACCATTGAGTATTATTCAAAAAGATCAACTGTTTGATGGTAGACAAAAAGAGTTTGCACAAGAAATTTGGCAAAAAATGGGTAAGCCTTCTGCTAAAAAAATAGTAGAAGAGTTGACTCATTGTCATTGCGTTAGTCAAAGTAACGATGATTCTCCTTTCCCCATTATTTTAGATAATGGACTTCTTTATCTACAAAGAATGTGGAGCTATGAAGAGAAAGTAGCGCAATTTTTTAGGCAAGAGCACAGCATTGTTGATATTGATGAAAATGAATTAATTAAGGTACTTAACCAGCTTTTTCCAGCAACGAAAGAAAGCCAAGAAACAAATTGGCAAAAAGTAGCTGCCAGTGTTGCTATCACAAGCCCCATTTCTATTATTTCAGGGGGGCCAGGAACGGGGAAAACCACGACAGTTGCTAAAATTTTAGCGGCTTTTGTGATGCTCACATCAAATGAGAAGCCCATTATTCAATTAGCGGCGCCAACTGGAAAAGCCGCTGCGAGATTAACGGAATCTTTAGGTAAGGCTTTGGCGCAACTTAATTTAAGCGAAGAAGAAAATAAGTGGATGCCAAAGCAGGCACAGACTATTCATCGTTTATTAGGGGCTCAGCCTGAAAGTCAGCAAGTGCGTTACCACAAAGATAATCCATTACAGCTTGATATTTTAGTTGTTGATGAAGCCTCAATGGTTGATTTACCCATGATGGCACGCTTGATTGATGCACTTCCATCAAAATGTCACGTCATTTTCTTAGGTGATAAAGACCAACTTGCTTCTGTTGAGGCAGGGGCTGTATTAGGTGATATTTGCCGTTTTTCTGAAGATGGTTTTAGTCAAAAAAGATTTGATCAGATTAATCACTTAACTCAAGGTGAATTGGTTAAATCTACTGATATTATTCCTGTTTCTCAAACTCCAGTGTCTGTCGTCAGTGATTCTCTGTGTCTATTACGTAAAAGCTACCGTTTTGGTGAAGATTCAGGGATAGGACAACTTGCTTTGGCGGTTAATAAAGGACAAACCAAAATTGCTATTGCGTTGTTGAAAAAAGCAGAGGTTAGCCCACAACAGCTTGAAATAGCATTAGAGCCTCAAGATGTGAGCTTTATTGCTTTAGAGTCAAAAGAAAGTTATTTACTGATGATACAAGATGCTGTTAATGCTTATCGAGAGTATCTCACTTTAGTTTCTCAAAAAGCATCACCTGATATTATTCTTAATGCATTTAACCAATACCGTTTATTGTGCGCACGAAGAGAAGGTCCTTTTGGTGTGAGTGGTTTAAATGACAGAATTGAAATGTTATTGCATCGCCAGCGATTGATCCGTCGCCCTACAAACAGTTATCAAAGTGATTATATTGGTCGCCCAATTATGATCCAACGAAATGACAGTACGTTAGGTCTGTTTAATGGTGATATTGGCATTATGCTCAATAACGATGAAGGTGAAATGAAAGCATTTTTCCAACTACCAGATGGAAAATTGAAAGCGATCCAACCTAGCCGATTACCACAACATGAAACTGCGTATGTAATGACGGTGCATAAATCACAAGGTTCGGAATTTACCCATACAGCATTAGTTCTTCCCGATAAATTTTCACCTGTTGTTAGTCGAGAATTGTTGTATACCGCATTAACACGCGCTAAACAGAAGCTTTCTCTTTATGCTTCAGAGTCTATGGTGAAAATGGCAATACAAACGCGTATTCAACGTCGAAGTGGATTAATTGATAAATTACGTTATTAGCGGTTAGTTAATAATGGAAAATAATAAAAGACAGGCATTGAGAGGGATACCTGTCTTTTTTGTGCTTGGTAATTACTCTTTATGTAAGTCTAAAATTAAAATTTTAGAACGGCGTTGGTAATTATAGAGTGCTTGTTTTTCAATGGGTAATTTATCAATTTCAGCAGGTTCAAATCCTTTTTCTTGAAACCAGTGTATGCTACGAGTTGTTAGAACAAATAGCTTTTCTAACCCCAATTGCTTAGCATGCGCTGAAATGCGCTGTAGTAAAACCTCACCACGACAAGAGCTACGATAATCAGGATGCACTGCAACACAGGCCATTTCACCAATTTTTTCTGATGGATAAGGGTAGAGCGCTGCGCATGCGATAGTCATATTATCGCGTTCAATAATAGTGAATTGATCAATTTCAATTTCCAATTGTTCTCTTGAACGTCTGACTAAAATACCTTGCTGTTCTAATGGGCGAATAAGTTCGAGTATGCCACCAATATCATTAATATTTGCTCTACGAACTTTCTCTGCACTCTCCATGACGATTTGAGTACCAATACCATCACGAGAGAATAATTCTTGAATAAGCGCACCATCAGATTGATAACTTAATAAGTGGCTACGCTCTACACCACGACGACAGGCTTTAACAGCTCCCCGTAAGAATCTTACTGTACCTGAGTGATAATCGCCTTCTGTTTGTAGCTCTCGAATTTTATCTTCAGCTTGATTAGGCAGCAGTTCAGAAACAATGTGACCTTCTTCATCGATAACACCTTGGAATGAGCAAAAACCAATCAGCTTTTGTGCTTTAAGTTTTATCGCAAGCTGTGTTGCCACTTCTTCTGAGGTGAGATTAAAGCTTTCACCAGTAACAGACACTGCAACTGGGCCAATTAATACAATAGCATTACTGTCTAACTGGCGATGAATAGCTTCTTCATCGATACGACGAATTTTTCCGCTATGACAATAATCAACGCCATCATCAACCCCTAATGGCTGTGCAATAACAAAGTTACCACTAACAACATTAATATGCGCACCTTGTAATGGCGTATTGCTTAAACTCATTGATAGGCGAGCCGTAATATCAAGTTGCAATGTACCCGCAGCTTGTTTAACGATTTCTAAGGTTTTACTATCTGTGATGCGCGTATATTTATGATAAATCGGAGATACTTTTTGTATTTCAAGAGCAGTATCAATTTGTGGGCGAGCACCATAAACAACCACTAAACGAATGCCTAGGCTGTGTAACAACCCAATATCATTAATGATAGATGGGAAGTTTTCGTGAGCAATGGCTTCGCCACCTAGCATAATGACAAATGTTTTGCCTCTATGTGCATTAATATACGGAACCGAGTGGCGAAATCCATCGACCAATTCGGTGCTACGCTCTTTCATAAAACCCTCTCAAGTGAATTTTTATTCGAATTTAATGTATTTTTATTCTTTTTGGAGAGGAATGGCAAGTAAAATCCTATCTTATTGTTTTCCCTGAAGGCAGAATATTCGTGTAAAAGTGAGTAATTGTGCTGTTTTTAAGTGACAGTGAAGTGTGGATTGGGTAAAGTTTTTCGTTCTTAACTTTTTTTATCTCTTTTTAGAGTTTATTGACGTTAATCGTTTTTTTGGAATATTTTCATGAGTCATTCTGAGCACAATCAAACTCGTCGTCGTCTTGTTAAAGGAATTGGCGCGTTATTATTGTTAAGTATTAGTCCTGTTGGTCTTGCAGCCACAGCATCTATTGTTGCTGTGAGGGTTTGGCCTGCCTCGACTTATACTCGCGTGACTATAGAATCCAGTACACCACTGAAATATCGTCAGTTTGCATTGTCAAACCCTGAACGTATTGTGGTGGATTTAGAAGGTATTCAACTTAATAGCGTATTGAAAGGTGTTGCTAATCAAGTTCAGACTAGCGATCCGTATTTAAAACTTATTCGGGTTGGTCAAAATACACCTAAAACAGTGCGACTGGTATTTGAAGTAAAAACGCCTGTACAACCACAAATGTTTACGCTTAAACCTGTGGCTGAATTTAAAAACCGTTTAGTGCTAGATTTCTACCCAAGTCATGGGGCTGATACTGAAGATGATCCACTATTAGCACTATTGCGTGAATATAACGACGGTGATTTACAACAAGCTGTACCCGCACAAACAGACACACGTAAACCTGGCAGAGCGGGGCGTGATAGGCCGATTATTATCATGATCGATCCTGGTCATGGTGGAGAAGATCCGGGAGCAATCGGCAAATATAAAACTCGTGAAAAAGATGTGGTTTTACAAATTGCTCGTCGCTTAAGAACGCTTATTGATAAAGATGCCAAAATGAAAGCGTATATGACACGTAATGAAGATGTCTTTATTCCATTGACTGTACGTGTTGCTAAAGCGCGAAAAATGCAGGCAGATTTATTTGTCTCTATCCATGCTGATGCATTTACAAACCGCTCTGCAAGAGGTTCATCTGTTTTTGCATTATCAAAAACCGGCGCAACCAGTAATACAGCGCGTTATCTTGCTCAAACACAAAATGAGTCTGACTTAATTGGTGGGGTGAGTAAAAGTGGTGACCGCTACGTTGACCATGCAATGCTTGATCTTGTGCAAACAGCCACTATCAACGACAGTCTGAAATTTGGTAGTGAAGTGCTTAAGCTGATGGGGGGGATTAATAAATTGCATAAAAATAAAGTCGATCAGGCTGGGTTTGCGGTATTAAAAGCGCCAGAAATTCCGTCAATTCTGGTTGAAACGGCCTTTATCAGTAATATCGAAGAAGAGAAAAAGCTGAAAACAGCAAAATTCCAGCAACAGATTGCAGAATCTATTTTCAAAGGTATCAAAGCTTATTTTGCTAATGGCGGTGAATTAACGTTAGCTGATCGTAGTTAAATTCTTTTTATACCTTCTTTTCATATTCCAGTAGAAAGTGAATATCATCTGCTTTCTATTGGAATGTCTTATTGTTTTTCAACACAATAATCTTATTAAAATAAAAGAGAATGATCAGAATAAATGTATAAATAAGTTGGGTAATAGATTTGAATTAATAAATCAAAAGAGATGGTAAAAATGAGGAATAACATTGAAAAGAATTGGTTGCGGGAGCTGGATTTGAACCAACGACCTTCGGGTTATGAGCCCGACGAGCTACCATGCTGCTCCATCCCGCGACTGAATTGTTGTTTATAGAATTGGTTGCGGGAGCTGGATTTGAACCAACGACCTTCGGGTTATGAGCCCGACGAGCTACCATGCTGCTCCATCCCGCGACTGATACTATAACTTACTGCTTTGTGAATTGGTTGCGGGGGCCAGATTTGAACTGACGACCTTCGGGTTATGAGCCCGACGAGCTACCAAGCTGCTCCACCCCGCGTCTCCACAGAGGGGCACTATACTCAGGATCTGCCGAGTTGCAAGTTTTTTATGAAATTTTTACAGTTTTCTTTTAAAAACGGTCAGAAATAACACATCAAGATGCAAATTTAGGCAGTTATACTCGTCATACTCCAAGTTATTTAGAGAGTATATACTTGATGTTTAAAAGTCATATTGATTGGGTGATAATAGAATGCAGGTACAACATGTATATTCATTATCTTTATTGATTTGGCTTTGGTATCTTTCTCATTCAAAATCAGTACTCAAATTTAGTTATTAAGCGGGAAAAAAATGGTTACTTGGCGAAAATCGTTAATTTTAGGTATGTTAGCGCTTGCCTTGACTGGATGTCATCGTCCAACAGAGCAAGGGCAACAGTATAAAGATGGAAAGCTTAAGCAAGATCTCATTGAGGTAAGTTCGCCAAATACACAAGGTACACCCATTAATGGCCCTGATTACTTACAACAAGTAAGCCAGATAAACCAAACATCATCCCGTTTATACAATAGTAATAAAGAAACTTATCAAGCGGTAGAAAACTGGTTACGATCTGGTGCTGATACTCGCCAATTACGCCAATTCAATCTTTCTGCATTTCAAATGGAAGGGGTTGATAAGTACGGTAATGTTCAATTTACTGGATATTACACACCTGTTCTTGAAGCCCGTTTAACGCAACAAGGTGAATTCCAATACCCTCTTTATAAAATGCCAGCTAATAGCCGTTCAAAGTTGCCGTCTCGTGCTGCTATTTATAATGGTGCATTAAGCCAATCTTTAATTGCAGCTTACAGTAACTCCATTATGGATAATTTTATGATGGAAGTTCAGGGAAGTGGTTATGTTGATTTTGGTGATGGTAAACCTTTAACGTTCTTTGGTTATGCAGGGAAAAACGGACACCCCTACCGTAGTATTGGTAAAGTGCTTATTGATAATGGCGAAGTAGAAAGAAAAGATATGTCTATGCTGGCTATCAGAGAGTGGGCAGATAAACATAGTGATACCGAAGTGAGAAAATTATTAGAAGAAAACCCTTCATTTGTTTTTTTCAAACCAGAGCCTTTTACACCGGTTAGAGGCGCTAGTGCTATCCCACTTGTTGCACTTGCCTCTGTGGCTTCTGACAGAAGTATTATTCCTGCCGGAACTGTGTTGCTTGCTGAAATTCCTGTACTTGATAATACCGGTAATTTTACAGGCGAATATCAAATGCGTTTAATGGTGGCATTAGATGTAGGTGGGGCAATTAAAGGGCATCATTTCGATATTTATCATGGAATTGGTAAAGATGCGGGTCATATGGCAGGTTTTTATAATCATTATGGGCGTGTTTGGGTATTAAAAAAATCACAACTTAACTCATTAAATCCTTCGTCATAAAAACGATTTGCTATTTATCTGTTCGTTATTAACGGTAAAATTATGCAAACGACATGGCTATGGATATTAAGAGCCATGATTATTTCTGTTATTTAGGTTGTTATCGCATTATGCAAAATTCATTATCAGATTCATATTTACAACGCTTTTCTGGAATAGGGCGACTCTATGGGCAAAACGCGTTGTCTTATTTTGCTCAGGCTCATATCTGTGTCGTGGGTATAGGTGGAGTTGGCAGTTGGGCTGCTGAAGCATTAGCACGTAGTGGTATTGGTGCCATCACCTTAATTGATATGGATGATGTGTGTGTGACTAACACTAATCGTCAAATACATGCGTTAAAAGAAAGCGTGGGTCAGCCTAAATGCGATGTGATGAAACAGCGTATTTTAGAAATTAATCCAGAATGCAAAGTGACTAGTATTGATGATTTTGTCACGGTTGATAATGTCGCTGAAATGATGAATAACGACTTTGATTATGTTATTGATGCAATTGATAGTGTAAGACCAAAGGCTGCATTATTAGCTTATTGTCGCCGTTATAAAATTCCGGTGATCACAACGGGTGGTGCTGGTGGACAAATCGATCCAACACAAATCCAAGTGGTGGATTTAGCAAAAACAATTCAAGATCCGTTAGCCGCTAAATTAAGAGAGCGTTTGAAATCTGATTTTAATGTCGTAAAAAATAGTAAGGGAAAATTAGGGATTGATTGTGTTTTCTCAACAGAACAACTCGTTTATCCACAAGGCGATGGTACGGTTTGTGCGGCAAAAAGTACGGCGGATGGTGTGAAACGTATGGATTGTTCAGCCGGTTTTGGTGCTGTAACGATGGTAACGGCATCGTTTGGTTTTATTGCGGTGTCTCATGCTTTGAAGAAGATGCTAGCAAAGGCGCAGCGTGCTCGTCATACTTCAAGTTGTAGCGTTGTTGACGGCGTTCATTCACACTAGTCACATACTGATGTATGCTCCTAGCGACTCATTCACTTTTCGCCTAGCTACATCTTGAATTATTTAGAGTATAAAACTTAATGCTGGGATGTGAGTGATTTCAATCGCGCGATAATTGCATTCACTCCGTCAGTGCGAGATTGGCTAATTTGATTAGCCAATCCTAATTGTTCAAAAATCGCTAACATATCGATATCAGCTATTTCTTGTGCCGTTTTATTTTCAACAGCGACTAAAATAATAGCCAGTAAGCCTTTTACAATACGACCATCGCTATCACCATAAACATGGTATTTGCCGTCATTATTTAATTCAACGCCTAGCCACACTCTGTTCTCACATCCTTTGATTTCTTTTTCTGTTGTTTTTAATTCATCAGGTAATGCAGGTAATTTACGAGAAAGTTGAATTAATTGGCGATATTTATCTTCCCATGCTTTTGATTTTTGAAAATCATTAAGCAAGATATCTAGGGTGATTTCATTGCCAAAAGGATGCTGTGTTGTAATGTTGGTCATGATAATTATTCGTCTTTTAAGAGTGTTAACGCAAAAATAACAGCGTCAATAAAGGCATCAATATCAGAAAGTTGATTATAAGGCATAAAAGAAATGCGTAAACAGCCTGAAATATTTAATGAATCAATAAGAGGTTGTGCGCAGTGTTGCCCTGTGCGTAATGCAATACCTTTCTCTGTGATTAATGTTGCTAAATCACTATGATGAACACCTTCGAAATTGAAAGAAACAATCGATGAATTGGTGGCTCGGTAACTGATAAACCCATTTAGCTCACTCAGACGCCTCTCTGCTTCTTCTGCAAGCTCAAGAGCATATTGGTTAGCATGATGCATATCTTGTTTTTCTAACCAGGCTAATGTGGCTGAAAATGCAATAACACCCGCAACATTAGGCGTTCCAGCTTCAAAACGCTGAGGAATAGGCGCGGGAGTAAATCCATCAAATGTTGCGTTAGTGAGCATCTTTCCACCACCATGCCAAGGTGCCATGTCTTTTAAATGTTTTCGTTTACCATAACAAATACCTAACCCATTAGGGCCATAAAGTTTATGAGCAGAAAAAACATAGAAATCGATATCAAATGCTGTGACATCTGTTGGGTGATGCGCAATACCTTGCGCTCCATCGACAACCAGTAAGCAATTATCATATTGATGAACGCATTGAGACACTTTATCTAATGCGATTTGAGCACCTGTCACATTCGACATTTGGCTAACAGCAACAATTCGTGTCCGCTTATTGATTAAAGCATTTAAGCTATCAATTGAAGGTAAAAAATGCTCCTCAATAGGCCAACGGATCACTCGAGCGCCTGTTTGTTCCGCTAGTATCAACCAAGGAATAAGGTTTGCATGGTGTTCTTGCTCACTAACAATTATTTCATCACCTGCTTGTAAGCGTGGACGAAAATAACCTTGAGCAATAAAGTTGAGTGATTCTGTGGTGCCTTTTGTCCAAATAATCGTATCACTATCAGCACTATTGATTAATTCGGTAACTTGTTGACGTGTCGCCTCATATTGTTGCGTTGTCTCTTTAGCATGCTGATATTGGCTACGGTGAACCGTCGCAAAATTATGGCGATAAAACGCATCTGAGGCTTCTATCATGGCGAGAGGCTTTAATGCAGTTGCTGCACTATCGAGATAAATAGTTTTTTCTTTAAGAGCAGGAAATTGTTGTCGAAATAAATCAGGTGAAAATACGTTCATAGTTAGGCTGTATTGGTAGACGAATAAATTTTCGTGATTTGTCGTTAAAAATAGGGCGTATAGATTATACGGTTAATTATATTTATTTATAACGGAAACCTAAAGGTACCCGTTTGTTATAAGTCATTGCGCTCATAATAACACGATTAAGATGATGAAAGTTCACTCAATAAAAAATCACTGAGATCAGATTAAGATCCTATTTTTTCTTGTTTTAATTTATTGGGGATAATTTGTAGTGAGTTTTTTTAGAATAAAGATGATAAGTTCATTATAAAAAATGGATGAAAACATCAAAACGGTATGTGTGAGTCATTCAAAAGTAGAGAAAAATAGGGAATAAAAAAAGCACCGCCTTGGCGGTGCACTATAAAATCACTATGGACAGACAGGGTAAATGTACAGGAAGTGAAAAAAAACAGTAGCATCAGCTACTAAGTCTGGAATTTCCAGACAACTTGCAAACACAACATCACAACCACAAAGCCAAAAGTTTCGCAGTATTACTACTACACAACTTTTCGTTCCGGCTTAGGAAGTGCGCTTACTATAGGTATTTACTGGCTAATCATCAAGGGACAATTTATAATGCTTCGCATAAAAAAAACTAATGATGAAAGTTAGGATCTACTAATAGCCAAAATAGGGGTTTAAGAACTGAATATGTCTAAACGTTTACCGCCATTAAATGCGCTTAGGGTTTTTGATTCAGCGGCACGTCATTTAAGTTTTACTAAAGCCGCTGAAGAATTATTTGTGACACAAGCAGCAGTGAGCCACCAAATTAAAACATTAGAAGAATTCCTTGGGCTAAAATTATTTAGAAGACGCAACCGCTCTCTTTTATTAACCGAAGAAGGGCAGAGTTATTACCTCGATATTAAGGAAATCTTTTCATCAATTAACGAGGCAACTCGCAAATTATTAGCTCGAAGCGCGAAAGGCGCACTTACTGTTAGCCTTTCTCCAAGTTTTGCTATTCAATGGTTAGTACCACGGCTATCTGGATTTAATCAAGCTTATCCGGGAATTGATGTGCGAATTCAGGCTGTTGATAGAGAAGAAGATAAGCTGGCTGATGATGTTGATGTAGCTATTTTTTATGGTCGAGGAAATTGGACTGGTTTACGTACAGACCGCCTTTATGCGGAATATTTGATCCCTGTTTGTGCACCATCTTTACTTACAGGTGAAAAACCACTAAAAACCCCATCCGATCTGATTTATCATACATTGCTACATGATACATCTCGTCGAGATTGGCAAGCTTATGTACGTCAATTAGAGATACAAAATCAGATAAATGTGCAACAAGGGCCTATTTTTAGCCATAGTTCAATGGTGATACAGGCCGCTGTACATGGACAAGGCGTTGCATTAGTTAATAATGTAATGGCACGTAGTGAAATAGAATCAGGTCGATTAGTAAGACCTTTTCCAGATGTCCTTGTTAGTAAAAATGCATTTTATTTAGTTTGCCAAGATAGCCAGGCTGAATTAGGTAAAATTGCGGCTTTTCGCCAATGGATTTTATCTCAAGCAGCGAATGAGCAAGAAAAGCTGGGTTTACTGACATCATCTTAATATTGCGATTGGCAAATATCTTCTAGATAGGAAGGAATAAACAGTGAATAGTCGTACATTGCTTATGTTTTCCGCGATTAGTGGCTTCTTTTATGTTGCTTTTGGTGCATTTGCAACTCATAAACTTGCACCGCATTTATCGCCACAACATTGGGAATACATTCAGTTAGCGATGCGCTACCAAATCGTCCATACCTTATTACTTGTCGGGATCGCGGCAATGTTAATGCGTAAAACCATTTTATGGTTTTATTGGGCAGGTATTTTCTTTGGTGTTGGTATTCTACTTTTCAGTGGTAGCCTTTATTGTATGGCGCTAACACAAGTTAGGTTGTTATCTTATTTTACGCCAATTGGTGGATTTAGTTTTCTTATTGGTTGGGCTTTAATTTTTATTGGCGCTTTGCGTCTAAGGGCACCGGCGTCTCGCCATGAATAAAGTTGCATTATATTGTCGCCAAGGTTTTGAAAAAGAGTGCGCGGCTGAGATTACGGATAAAGCAGGTCAAATCGGCGTTTATGGCTTTCCTCGTGTTAAAGAGGGAAGCGGTTATGTGATCTTTGAATGCTACCAAGAAGGTGAAGCAGACAAGATCGCGCGTGAAGTGAGTTTCCGTGAATTAATTTTTGCTCGTCAGATGTTTGTAACAGGTGAATTACTTAAAGATTTACCGCCAGAAGATAGAATCACACCGATTGTTGGAATGTTAAAAGGTGCTGTCGAAAAAGCGGGTGAACTTCGAGTTGAAGTTGCAGATACTAACGAAAGCAAAGAATTATTAAAATTCTGCCGTAAATTTACGGTGCCATTACGTAATCATTTACGTAATGAGAAAATTTTGCTGAAAGTAGAGAATTTTAGCCGCCCTATTATCCATGTGTTTTTTATTGCACCGGGATGTTGTTATGTTGGCTACTCTTATAGTTTTAATAATTCCGCATTTTATATGGGTATTCCTCGATTAAAATTCCCATCAGATGCACCAAGTCGTTCGACATTAAAACTTGAAGAAGCATTTCATATTTTCATTCCTTATGAGGAGTGGGAAGAGCGTTTAGCAAGTGGAATGAAAGCGGTTGATTTAGGAGCATGCCCCGGCGGTTGGACATATCAATTAGTGAAACGCAGTATGATGGTACATGCTGTTGATAATGGCCCAATGGCACAATCTTTGATGGATACAGGACAAGTTCGTCATCACCAAGTTGATGGTTTTAAATTTGAACCTACAACTAAAAATATCACATGGCTTGTTTGTGATATGGTTGAAAAACCAGCTAAAGTTGCTGCATTAATGACAACTTGGATTGCTAATGAATGGTGTCGCGAAGCTATCTTTAATCTAAAACTGCCAATGAAAAAGCGCTATGAGGAAGTCTCTCATATCCTTGAAAAAATAAAGTCAGAGTTAGCGGAAAAAGGGATCAACGTTAAGATCCAAGCTAAGCACCTTTATCATGATAGAGAAGAGATAACGGTTCATATTCAAAATATTTGGGCTGCTTATCGACCAGATCGTGAGTTCTAAAACTGTTCAAAGTACATCGATTTGTTGATGACAATAAAAGGCTAAGTTTATAAATAGAAACTTAGCCTTTTTTAATGGAAGCGAGTTATTCAAAGATATATTTGCTTGTTGAGTTTTAATAACTAAGAACTGAGCTATTTTAACCGTAACTGTTGTAGATTACCGTTTAATTGAATATCAGTACGTAATGTCGTGATTTTCCGACTGATAAATGCAGACTCTTTATGGGTAATAAGTTTGTTTTTCCATTTAGTCGGAACATCATCAATATGCCGATAGAGTGATTCTAGATCTGGGTGAATTTGTAAAAGTTCGGTAGCACTTTTAGGCCCAATACCAGGAACGCCTGCAACCTTACTGCTACTTACGCCTGTTAATCCCCAATAGTCGGTAAGTTGAGATGGCTCGACACCAAACTCAGCTCTAATAAATTCTAAATCTAACCAGCGTCGTTGAAAATAATCGCGTATACGAACAGAGGGCGAAAGCAACTGGCAATAGCCTTTATCCGTTGAAATAATCGTGACTCGAAAACCTGCACTTGCCACTTTAGTTGCCAATGTTGCGGCAACGTCATCAGCTTCATCACCACCTGAGTGCCAGCTCTGTATTCCTAAATTAAGTAACATTGCTTTAATTTTAGGTAATTGTTGTCGCAAGTCATCAGGCATTGGTGTGCGACCCGCTTTATAATCGGGTAACAGTTTATGTCGCCAGCTACCGTCTCTGTCGTCTTCGTCAAAAACTGCTACGGCATGAGTAGGTTGTGTGTGGCCAAGTAGTTGATTGACACTTTGTTCGCACACTGTAAGGCAGGAAGAACCTGATGCCGCATGAATGCGGCGGATCAGGTTTAAAGCATCAATAATCAGCAAATGTATCATAATAAATTAGCTGATAATCTCGTAACACGGTTGGTAAGCTGTACCACCGGGAAGTTTCATACGGTGTTGCTCAACAAAGCCTGCTAATAAAATATCCATGCGACGCATAATTTCACTATCACCATGAATTTTATAAGGACCATGAGCTTCAATCGCTTTCATACCCACTTCTTTTACGTTACCCGCGACAATACCCGAGAAAGCACGACGTAAGTCAGCGGCTAATTTTTCTGGTGATTGATTTGTGCTTAGATTAAGTGATGCCATGTTTTCATGGGTTGGTTCAAAAGGATGTTGTAAATCAGCATTGATCTTCATTGACCAGTTAAAGCTATAAGCATCACCTGTGCTACGACGATTATCTTTTACCAATGGCATATATTTTTTCATGATACGAGCTACTTCAGGTGCATCATCAATAATGATTTGGTAATGACGACGAGCTTCGTCGCCTAATGTATTGGCGATAAAGTCATCTAATACATTAAAGTAGTCTGCACTTTCTTTAGGACCAGTTAAAATTAGTGGTAATACTTGGTCTTGGTTTTCTGGAGACATAAGAATACCAAGCAGATACAGCAATTCTTCTGCTGTTCCTACACCGCCTGGGAAAATAATAATACCATGTCCAATTCGTACGAAAGATTCCAGACGTTTTTCAATATCTGGCATAATAATCAGTTCGTTAACTAATGGATTTGGTGGCTCTGCCGCAATGATTGACGGTTCTGTCATACCAATAAAACGGCTATTTCTATAACGTTGTTGAGCATGACCCACAGCAGCACCTTTCATTGGTGCTTCCATTGCTCCGGGACCACAACCCGTACAGATATTAAGCTCACGTAGCCCTAATTCGTTACCTACTTTTCTGCCGTAAAGGTATTCAGTTTCATTGATTGAGTGACCACCCCAGCAAACGATCATATTAGGATCTTCATCAATATGAAGAGCTCGTGCATTACGCAAAATCGAGAAAATGGTATTAGTGATGTGAGTACTATTTTCTAAGTTCAGGTGAAGATCACGTTTTGCTGTTGTGATTTGCCCGTGAACAAACAATATGTCACGAAGCACTGCAAATAAGTTAGCTTGTAATGAGCGAATAATTTTTCCGTCAACAAAAGCGTCTTCAGGAGGATTGACTAACTCTAGTTTTACGCCACGTTCACGGCGCAGTACGTTAATATCAAAATCTTGGTATTTAGATAACAGTTCTTTACTACTATCAGTAAGGCTACCAGAGTTGAGAACAGCGAGAGAACAATTGCGAAACAGCTGATAAAGATCACTGCTTGCGGTTCTCTTTAGCATATCAACTTCTAGCTGTGAAAGCAGATCCATGGAACCTAATGGGCTGACATGAGTTATCACGTAGGACTCCTTTTTCTCCTGAAATAACAAACTGAAGTGCAACTGATCTTGGTATAACACAGATCATATTAACATACAGGCATTATTCCGTTATTGTCTGGCTAATCGACTAATTTCTGGAACAAACTCACAATTACTACGCCAAGGATTGATGTCTAATCCACCGCGTCGTGTATATCTTGCATAAACAGTTAATGTTTCTGGCGCACATAATTGCATGATATCGTGGAAAATTCGCTCAACACACTGTTCATGAAATTCATTGTGTTGTCTAAATGAAACTAAATAGCGTAGTAGTTTTTCACGATCAATCTTTTTACCCTTATATTGAATAGCAACTGAGCCCCAATCTGGTTGATTAGTAATAAGGCAATTTGATTTTAACAGATGGCTGACAAGGGTTTCTTCAACTAGTGTATCGGTTGTCGATTCGTTTAACCATTGCTCATCAAACTGATAATTATCAATTTCAATATCTTGTTCATCAATACACTCTCCAGCAAAATCAACAATAGGTTGTGATGTAAAATGCGAAAGTGGATAAATGGTTAGATTAACTTTGCCTTTAGCACAAGTCGTTAAATCTTTAAGTAAGGTTTTTTCGACGATATCCCAACTTTCAAAACGAGTTTGATTAAAACTATTGAGATATAATTTAAAACTTTTAGATTCAATAAGATTTTCAGTGGTTGCATCTAATTCAACATGACCAATAGCAACTTGTGGTAAGCCTTTGCTATTAAGCCATGAGAGCTCATACATGGTCCAAATATCACCACCATGAAAAGGTAAATTTTCAGCAGTTAAAGAGAGTGAATCTCGATTTAGGCTACGTGGTACACCTTGCAATAATCCGGCATCATATTGATCATGATATTGAGTCTCTTTGCCCAGAGATAATGCTTCAAGAGATTTATCACCTTGATATAAAGACATAATTTACATCCTAACTTTAGCTGAAAATAAAAGAAGGTTAATTATACTATTGAAACATCAATAGTATATGAATGCTTTATTTTTGATGCTCTGAATTAGTGACATAATCAGGTAACATAAAGGAAATTCTTATTTAAATAGATAAAACAGATAATCATGACTGAAAACATCTCCTCCGAACTAAAAGCCTTTACACAAAAGTATGTTGATTTATGGCAAGAAAAATCAGGCTTACCTCCTGCAAGTGAAGATCTTTATGGTGTTCCTTCTATTTGTATATCAAGAACAGGCGATGAAGTTGTTTACTGGTTACCGCAACCTTTTGTAGGAACAGATAAACTAGAAAAAGTTGAAAAAGCAATGGGGATTATTATTCGCCCTGAATTGCACAATTACTTTACCACTCAGTATGCTGGAGATATGCAGGTTCGTTTTAGAGAGATAGATTTCAGCTTGATTCAAGTGTGGAGTGAAGAGGATTTTATTCGCTTACAAGAAAACATTATTGGTCATTTGGTGACTCAAAAGCGTTTAAAACTTACACCAACATTGTTTATCGGCACCACAGATTCAGAAAATGAAATAATTTCTGTGTGTAATGTTTCGGGGGAAGTCATTCTTGAAACTTTCGGCAAACAGAAAAGAGAAGTTTTAGCTGAAAATTTATCTCTCTTTCTATCAGAATTAGTCGCTGTATATAATGAGTGACGTAGTCTATAAACCTTTTTTCTTGTGAGATATGTCTTACAAAAAAGCGTGTGTTTTTTTATCAAAAAACGTCACTGATAAAAATATAATCGGTTTATTTAAATAGAACAATAAGTTATTAACTTATTGTTTTTATTTATAGTTATGGCTATTTAATTGCTTTTGTTTTGTGGGTTGTTTAACTAATCAATTATTGGCATTCTACGTTCACCAAATAAGGGACTGTTTGGTGACCGATAAAATGTAGAGTAATCAAGGACACAGGAAATAGGATATTTCCATTAATGTGGATACGGACTTAATCACAGGGATAGATAAAAACGGTCTTGCTTGGATGCATGTGTTGTACAGACAACTATTTTTCTTGTCTAAAAGGAGTTTCGGCTCCTTTTATTTTTTTATTTGTTTTCTGCTATTCCATCCCAATGTTATCCTTATTCGTAAGTTTTATATAAGGGATAAATGATGACACCAGAACAACGCATTTTAGCAAAATTGCTCTTGATTGAAGAAGAGATGAAGAACATTGAGCTATGGCAATTAGAATCTCCTACTGAACAAGCATTTGAAAGTGTTGAGCCTTTCTGTATTGATACAATGAGTGCTCATGAATGGTTGCAGTGGGTATTAATTCCGCGATTGTCATCGATGATTGAAAACGAGATGCCATTACCTAATAAATTCGCAATCGCACCTTATTACGAAGAAGCATTTAAAGAAGATAAGAGTCGAGATGTTACTGATTTACTCAATCATTTGCGTGAACTTGACGCAATGTTTAAATCATAAGGTCGATAATGCTAGATATTATTTATCAAGATGAACATCTTGTTGCGGTGAATAAACCTGCGGGTTGGCTTGTTCACCGCAGTTGGTTAGATAGACATGAAACAGTGTTTGTGATGCAGACCCTAAGAGATCAAATAGGGCAACATGTTTTCCCTGTTCATCGTTTAGATAGGCCTACATCAGGTGTTCTATTAATGGCACTTTCTTCTGATGTTGCTAGAGCGCTATCTCAATCTTTTGAACAACATAAAACAGAAAAAATTTATCACGCTGTTGTTCGAGGATACGTTGAAGAGGCGTCTGTTATTGATAGCCCTTTAGTCGAGGAGCTCGACAAAATTGCAGACAAATTTGCAACTCAACCTCCACAAATTCAAGATTGCGTGACGCACTGTCAGCCATTAGGTATTGTTGAAAAAGAGGTTGCGATTGGGCGCTATCCTACATCTCGATTTAGTTTATTAGAGCTACGTCCTGAAACGGGACGCAAGCACCAATTACGTCGCCATATGTCTCATATTCGACACCCAATTATTGGTGATACTGCTCATGGTGATTTACGTCAAAACCGTGGTGTTGTAAATCATTTTCAATCTCATCGCTTGATGTTACATGCAAGCCATCTAAACTTAATTCATCCAATCACATTGCAACCACTTAACTTAACAGCTAAATGGGATCTGCCTTGGCAACACCTTATTAATCAATTTGGTTGGCGTGGATTAAGACCTGAATTAGAGCAGTATGGTGAAGATTTAGCTCATCATTTTTAATTCCTTTCTTAATTTCAAATATTACTTTCTTTGTGTGACTATTAAGGCTTTTTTACTTAAGTCTTAATGGTTTGCGCAAATTTATAATCTATTTTAACTATTTGTAAAATATATAATTCTATTAATTGATCTGATCACATGTTTGAAACGTGACAGCTATCATGTATTCATTAAGCGATTTATTTTATGATGTAAAATAAATAAGGCTTATCATTAGATAAGTTTATGAAATAAAACCCACACTACTTTAAACAAATAAAAACTTACAACATATAAAAACCCACATTCCGGGAGTCTGCTTGATGTTTAAAAACCTATTTGTTGTTTTACAAAAAATCGGAAAGTCCTTGATGTTACCGGTATCTGTACTACCTATTGCCGGTATTTTATTAGGGGTTGGTTCCGCTGATCTTTCATGGATCCCTTCTTCTGTTTCTCAAGTTATGGCAGAGGCTGGTGGTTCGGTTTTCTCTAATATGCCACTTATTTTTGCCATTGGTGTTGCGTTAGGTTTTACCAATAATGATGGGGTATCAGCACTGGCCTCTGTTGTGGCGTATGGCATTATGTCTAAAACCATGATTGTGGTTGCTCCTTGGGTTTTAGGTTTAACACCAGCAGAAATTGAGGCTCAGCACCTTACTGATACAGGAGTATTAGGGGGGATCATCGCTGGTATTATTGCCGCTTCTATGTTTAATCGTTTTTATCGCATCAAATTACCTGAGTATTTAGGCTTCTTTGCTGGTAAGCGTTTTGTTCCTATTATTTCAGGTTTAATCGCTATTTTTGTTGGGATTATCTTAGCCTTTATTTGGCCTCCTATTGGTACAGCAATTCAACGTTTTTCTGAATGGGCTGCGTATCAAAACCCTGCTGTCGCTTTTGGTATTTATGGTGTTGTAGAGCGTGCATTAGTACCATTTGGTTTACACCATATCTGGAACGTGCCATTCCAAATGCAAGTGGGTGAATACGTAAATAGTGCAGGGCAAGTATTCCACGGTGATATTCCTCGCTATATGGCAGGTGATCCAACTGCGGGTATGTTGTCAGGTGGCTTTTTATTTAAGATGTTTGGTTTACCTGCTGCCGCGATTGCGATATGGCATTCAGCACGTCCAGAGAACCGTGTAAAAGTCGGTGGTATCATGATTTCTGCGGCATTAACTGCCTTCTTAACAGGGATCACAGAACCTATCGAATTCTCATTTATGTTCGTCGCACCTATTCTTTACGTTATTCACGCTATTTTAGCGGGCTTAGCATTCGTTATTTGTATCTTGTTAGGTATGCGTGATGGAACCAGTTTCTCTCATGGCCTAATTGATTTTATCGTATTGAGTGGTAATAGCAGTAAACTGTATCTATTCCCAATTATTGGCATACTCTATGCAATAACTTATTACTCTATTTTCCGTTTCTTAATCGTGAAATTAAACCTGAAAACTCCAGGCCGAGAAGTAGAAGATAAAAACGCGAAACAAGCGGATAAAAGTGCTATGGGACAATCTTTAGTCGCTGCGTTTGGTGGCAAAGACAATATCAGTAGTTTAGATGCTTGTATTACTCGTTTACGTATTGGCGTTAAAGAGATTGAAAAAGTCGATCGTGATGAGTTGAAAAGACTAGGTGCTGCAGGTGTTGTGGTTGTTGGCTCGGGTATTCAAGCGATTTTTGGTCCTAAGTCAGATAATCTAAAAACTGAAATGGATGAATATATTCGGTCTTTGGATTCTGGTAAGTGATAAATAATAGTCTTTAATTAAAATAACACGCTTAAATTTATTATTGGGCGTGTTTTTTTATATCATAGCGCATATGAATTAAACTCTTTTTTGAAATTATTATCTGCTATTCAATAATATTATGGTTGTAATATTATAATTGAATATGAGTAATAATAATGAAAATATATTTCGATAAGTTAGCAAAATTTTTACCTGCAAATGATAAAAGAGAGAATGTGGTATTTTTACTATCTGAAAAAATAGCTAATTGTTTAAATTCATTACCTAAAAATAGTTTTTTTATTTTAAAACATAAAATTAGTAACGTTTATGTTGATAAGAATTTTTTCACTGAAATAAAAAGTGAATTAACTGATGTAATTAATAAATATATAGAGGGTAATATTCATCATTTAGATAAAATTAATGAGGCTAATAATAAATGCGGTGGTGTTTTTTTAGATAAAAAAAATATTAATTGTCTTACAGTTATAAACCTTAACTCATTAGATTCTGTAAAAAAGTTTATTGAGACTATAATTAGTGAAACAGGTTCTTCTTCTCTGAAAGATAAAATTCTTAATAAAGATAATAATCCAGCTATTAATTTATTTTTTGAGAAGGGTTTTTGGGGTGGATTTGAGAAAAAATCTATTAGCAAGTTAATTCAAGAGATAAAAAACAAAACAATAGAGTTAAATCCCGGGTGTAACCTACCTTTTATAATAGGTAAGAAAGAACATATACTTGTTAAGTTAGGTAATGTAGAAGCTGCTAATAATCAAGTTAAAATAGAAAATAAAGATGACAATAATATTGAGACTCATGTTAATAATACATTAAATAAAGAAAAAATTGAATCTGCGCTTACTAAATTTGAAATATCATTTAATTTTCTTAATGAAAATATCAATAAATTATATGATGTAATAAATAAATATTATAAATTTGCAAGTCTTAATAATGCTAATAATACCTTTGGCTTTATTAAGGATGGTGATGAAACGCTTGAGGATATTAATAAAGTTATTAATGAAAAAGACGAAGAACAATCTATAAAAAAACATTCGGATGTTTATAATGAATGTAATAAAAACTGTAAATTACTTAATGTATTTCATCAAGATTTCGTTAAAAAGTTTAGAGAAAAATCTTTAGAAAAAAATGATATTGATAAATTATCAGAAATGATAAAAAAAATTGAATCCAATACGGATTCCTTAGCGATTGAATTAAAATCTCTGGCATCTTTCTCTAATGCTTATAATAATTATGAAAATAAAATAAAAAATAAAGTTTCTAATATAGCAATCAAAAATAGCTCTTGCTGTTCGATTAATGAAATCACAACAAAAACAAATGAATGCTTATCATTATTAGATGGTTTTATAAAAAGAAAGGAGACGGGCTTTTTGTCTAAAGTGTATAAGTTCTTTTTTCCTAAAAAACATAATGAATCTTTGAATCTATTAATTGATTATAAGAGTGAAATTAATAAGGTATCATCTTATCTTGATGTTTATAAAGAAAAAAATGAATATTTTACTATTGATGATATTTGTTTAATGGTTACATCAAAGTTATCTAAAATACATTACCCTGAAAGTTGGTTGAGTTATTTATATGGGGAAAAGAGTAAGTGTAATAATTTCATTCAGTCTCTTTTTAAAAAGGATGACTCAATTTATTCTCATTGAGAATAAATTGACAATATTATATGTTTGATGCTTAGTTTATTAGTTATCAAACAGTATTAAGTGGGCTAAATATTATGGCTAAAATCGGTATTTTTGTAGGTACAGTTTACGGTAATGCATTAGCAGTTGCTGAAGAGGCACAGCGTATTTTACTTGAGCATAATCATCAAGCTAATGTTTACGAAGAAGGCACACTTGCAGATTGGGAAAAATATTCAACAGTACTTGTGATAACGTCAAGTACTGGGCAAGGTGATTTACCTGATACCATTGCTCCTCTATTTCATGAACTACGTGATAATGTAGGTTATCAACCAAACCTAAATTATGGCTTGATTGCCTTAGGCGATAGTAGTTATGACTATTTTTGTGGTGCAGGGATGCAATTTGATGAATTACTGCAAGAGCACCAATCAAAGCGTATTGGTGAAATATTAAAAATAGACAGTATGGATGTCGCGGAGCCAGAAGTATTTGCAATAGATTGGCTTGAAAACTGGGTTGGCCTATTAAATTAAGTAGAAAATAATCTGATATTTAATTGGTTAATAAAATAATGAGCCATATTCAGTATTTTAAAACACCTCTTGTTTCTATTTTATACAGTAACTAAGCGGTGTTTTTCTATAAAACTGACATACATAACAGTTAAAATGCCTTGTTATTAACGACGAGTCAGTTTTTCTAAATCGGCTTCGATTTCAGCAATTTTATTTGCTACAACGTGCTCAAGATGACGCAAGTCGTCCAGAATTTTATGTTTTAAATCGACTTCTACTTGGTCTTGTTGGCAAATTTGATCTAATTCTTCAATAACATAACGTAAGTTAGTATTGATTTCATTTACTTCTTTAAAACCTTGTCCTGATTGACCATCAGAAATTGTTTTACGTTGGCGTGGATATTTAAATTTTACGCTTTTTGCAAAGAATTCACCTTTATCTTTGCGAAAATAGATTTTTAAAATATCGTTGTTAGCTTCTTGGCGTAGAGTATAGCGGTCAATATCTTCAGGATGCGGGATCCCTAAATTTTTTAAATTATCGTACATATATTGGCACCTGATAGAAAGATGAGTGAAAGAATAGCGAACAGAATTAATTCTATCCGCTGTTCTTATATTAGTCGATAGTTCTTAACAATTCATTAATGCCTACTTTTCCACGCGTTTTAGCATCAACTTTTTTCACAATTACGGCGCAGTAAAGGCTGTAACTTCCATCTTTGGACGGTAAATTACCAGAAACAACAACAGAGCCAGCAGGGACTCGACCGTAATGAACTTCGCCTGTTTCTCTGTCATAAATTTTGGTACTTTGACCAATATAAACGCCCATTGAAATAACCGCGCCTTCTTCGACAATAACGCCTTCAACAATTTCAGAACGCGCGCCAATAAAGCAGTTATCTTCAATAATGGTTGGGTTTGCTTGTAGTGGCTCTAAAACACCACCAATACCAACGCCACCAGAGAGATGAACATTTTTCCCGATTTGAGCACATGAACCTACTGTTGCCCATGTATCAACCATGCTACCTTCATCAACGTAAGCACCAATGTTGACATAAGATGGCATTAAAACAGTGTTGCGAGCGATGTAAGCCCCTTGTCTAACTGCTGCGGGAGGAACAACACGAAAACCTTCTTTTTCAAAACGTGCTTGATCATAATCAGCAAATTTCATAGGTACTTTGTCAAAATAGCGACTTTCATTGCCATCTATCACTTGATTGTGATTAATACGAAAAGAGAGCAAAACCGCTTTTTTCAACCATTGATGAGTCACCCACTGACCATCAATTTTCTCCGCGACACGCAGTTTCCCGCTGTCTAGCAGTGCAATAACGCTATTAATGGCATCACGAATATGAGGCTCAACGTTGTTTGGAGTGATATCAGCACGATGTTCGAAGGCGTTATCAATAATAGATTGTAATGCTTGCATTAATAGTATTTCCTATATGTATTGTCGTGGGTTTCTATATTTTATCCTTTGAAACTAGGGCTTTTGTCAACCTTTCTACGACTTCATCCTTCATTTTTTGGTTTAATGCCTTATTTTCGCTATCGGTTAATACGAAGAAGTCCTCAACACGTTCGCCTATTGTGGTTATTCTGGCACCATGTAATGAAAGTGAAAGATCAGCAAACACTTTACCAATAATTGCTAATAATCCTGGACGATCTCGTGCAAATAGTTCCATATAGGTGCGCTTATTATGGTTAGAAGCGATAAAGTTAATTTTTGTCGGAACGTCAAAATGGCGTAATTTGGCGGGTAATGAGCGTGTTTTTGCATTGGCGTTATAAGGGGCGGATACAACTTGGATAAGAGCGTTGCGGATTGCATTATATCTATCAATTGCCAGAGGTTTACCATTAGGCTCTAACACAATAAAAGTATCCATAGCCATGTTATCGCGGTTAGTAAAAATTTGAGCGTTATGGATACTTAAATTGCGTCTATCCAATTCACCTGCAACAGATGCAAAAAGGGATGGTCTATCAGCACACCAAATAAAGATTTCAGTACCACCATGCTCAGTTTGTTGGCTGATTAGCACCATAGGTTCAGCGCTATTATGCTCAATTAATGCAAGCGCATGCCATGCAATTTGTTCTGGTGTATGTCGTAAAAAATAGTCGGCATGGCAACGTCCCCAAATTGCTTGCAATTTATCTTCATCAACCTGTTTCATTCGTAAAATAGTTAGTGCTTGCAAACGATGATGGCGAATACGTTCACGTAAATCGGGAATAGAGTGCATACCTTGGCGTAGCTGATTTTCTGTTGATAAAAAAAGTTCACGTAATAGGCTCTGTTTCCAGCTATTCCATAGGCTACTATTAGTTGCACAGATATCCGCAACCGTTAAGCACAAAAGATAACGTAATCGACTTTCATTTTTTACTTCTGATGCAAACTGAAAAATAATGTCAGGATCTTGAATATCACGTCGCTGTGCTGTAACAGACATAAGTAAGTGATGACTAACAAGCCATTCAACTAATGCCGATTCTCTTTGATTTAAACCATGTTGTTGAGCAAAATGAACAACATCTTGGGCTCCTAATACGGAGTGATCACCATGGCGACCTTTGGCAATATCATGAAAAAGTGCAGCTAAACGTAATAATTCAAGTTGAGGAAGTTTGGGATAAATATCAACACAAAGCGGATGTTGCTCGTGGTTTTCATAAGAATCAAAACTTTCCAGTTTTTGTAAAACACGAATTGTATGTTCATCAACGGTATAGGCATGGAATAAATCAAACTGCATTTGACCCACAATATTATTCCATTGTGGGAAGTAAGCCGCTAATACACTATGTTTGTGCATGGGAACGAAAGCACCAGAAACTGCACGAGGATGGCGCAAGATCTGCATAAAAACTTGACGTGCGAGTGGGTACTCACATAACGGCTGTACTAGATGCCGACGAGCGTAACGTAAATGGCGGAGTGTTGTTGAATAAATTCCTGTGATCTCTTTATGCTCAGCCATACGTAAAAAGAGGCGCATAATAGCGATAGGATCATCAAGGAAGCAACTGTCATCAACGACATCAATTAATGAGCCTCTTAGTTGAAATTCATTATCTAAAGGTCGCGGTTTTACATTAGGTTGCAGAGCAAGAATGGCTTCATCAAATAATTGAAGTAACATATCATTTAACTCACTGACACGACGAGTTACGCGATAATAATCCTTCATCATTTTTTCAACGGGCTGATTGCCTTCGCCTTCATAATTTAAAAGTTGAGCAACATTGAGTTGTCTATCAAACAATAGACGATTGTCATAGCGAGAAAGTACAAGATGGAGAGCAAAGCGAATTTTCCATAGTGTGTATTGGCACTCTAGTAGCTCTTGTCCTTCCGCTGGCGTTAAAAAGCCAAAGTTGACCATTTCAGAAACTGAAGCAGCACCAAAATGGCGATGTGCTACCCAAATTAGAGTGTGGATATCGCGCAGTCCACCAGGGCTGCTTTTGATATCAGGCTCTAGATTATAACTAGTGCTATGGTATCGTTGATGTCTCTGTTTTTGTTCTTCAACTTTTGCAGCAAAAAAATCAGGTGATGGCCAAAATCCTTGGCTAAAAATATGGTTAATTAATTGCTGATAAAGTGAATTATTCCCACAAATAAGACGTGCTTCTAGTAAGTTTGTTGCAACCGTTAAGTCTGAAAGACCTTCTAAAAGACATTCTTCCATTGTTCTAACACTGGCACCAATTTCAAGGCGTACATCCCACAGTAATGTAATGAGTTTGCTGATTTTATCTTCTGTTTCTGGTGATAAAGGTGTTTCACTTAAAAAGAGAAGGTCAATATCAGAAAGTGGATGTAACTCTTGCCTGCCATAACCACCGACCGCAATGATACTAAGGTCTGGATAATCGGATAATTGTGTATAGCGCCATAATTGTGTTAATAGTTGATCAATGAAATGGCTACGAGCTTGAAGTAATAAAGCGACATCAACATCATGGTGAAAAGCCTCTGTTAACCAAGACTGAAATTGTTCGATTGATTGCTTAAGTTCAGCACAATTTTGTGTATTTTCTGTCAGCAAAAAAGGGGAAGGGGGCGGAGTTTGAAATGCGTTTTTATGAGTCATTGTTCGTCTTCTTTCTCAATGTTTGCTTATGACATTAAGACTAATGTTAAAACGATAACCTGACTAGTAATTCTGCTGTTTCATAGCAAATAAAATAAAAAAAGCGACACATCTCGAAAAAATATGTCGCTTTTACATTTTTAGCTAAAAAAGAATCTTATTCGTTGACTAATACCGCAGAAATAAACGGTTCTTCTTCTTTGCGTAATGTCATGATTTCACAGCCATTATCGGTAACGACTAACGTATGTTCGTATTGTGCTGACCAACCTCTGTCTTTAGTTTTAACAGTCCAGCCATCTTTCATTGTACGAATACGGTAATCACCTGTGTTTACCATTGGTTCAATGGTGAATGCCATGCCTTTTTGTAACACAACACCGCTATCATCTGCATCGTAGTGTAGAACTTGAGGTTCTTCATGGAACCCTTCACCAATACCATGACCACAATATTCGCGAACAACAGAATAGTCATGACCTTCAACAAATTTTTGAATTGCTTTGCCAAGTTCACGTAAGCGAATACCTGGTTTAACCATTTTAATGGCAAGGTAGAGGCTTTCTTGGGTGATACGACATAAACGTTCACCTTGTATTGTTGGTTTACCTACGATAAACATTTTTGAAGTATCGCCATGAAAACCATCTTTAATGACAGTGACATCAATATTAACGATATCACCATCTTTAAGGATTTTCTCTTCGCTAGGAATACCGTGGCAAATAACATCGTTAACCGAAATACAGACTGATTTAGGGAAACCATGATAGTTAAGACAAGCAGGAATAGCCTGTTGTGCGTTAACAATATGTTCATGACAAATACGGTCTAATTCAGCGGTGTTTACGCCAGGTTTTACGAACGGTGCGATAATTTCAAGAACTTCTGCCGCAAGACGACCTGCGACGCGCATTTTTTGAATATCTTCTTCTGTCTTGATTACAATAGCCATTTGAGTTCTTCGTCTAGATTAAAAGCCACAATACGAATTAGATAACACACTTTGTTGTATTCATATTTTGTATTGCAGGTTAAATGAATGATGATGAGAAATAATTCTGATTACCATTTATAATATCAGCAGAAAGTAGGCGTGCCAATAAAGAGGATATGTGCAATCTGTCTGATATCGAGAATAATGACGAACATTACGCCTTCTTAATCTGATTGTCTTTACATATTGCGCTTTTCTATTTGGTGTTTTTCTAGCAAATTGATATTAGAGCAATATTTCTCATCATTGCGTTAGTCTCGCTTTTTTCTTTGTTCAAATGATGTGTTTTTATGTCAAATAAGCCCGTGGCAAACGCAAGTAATAGTGGTTTCTTGAGGTTATTTATGGTATAAAGCGCGCCGGAGTTCTGTTATTGCATCACACTGTGAGTAATAGCTGTAAATCTGAAACATTCAATTGTGTTAATTACACACACAAATCGGCACATAACGCCGGGGTGCTCTTATGTAAAGGCCAAACCTTTACAGCTGATGAGTCGGTCGTATGGGATTTGTGGACGAAATAACCCCAAATTTAAATTTATAGAGGTCTAAAATGGCAACTGTTTCAATGCGCGATATGCTGCAAGCCGGTGTTCACTTCGGTCACCAAACTCGTTACTGGAATCCAAAAATGAAACCATTCATCTTTGGTGCGCGTAACAAAGTTCATATCATTAACTTGGAAAAAACTGTTCCAATGTTCAATGAAGCTCTGGTTGAACTGAACAAAATTGCTTCTCGTAAAGGCAAAATCCTGTTTGTTGGTACTAAGCGCTCTGCCGTTGAAGCTGTTAAAGAAGCAGCAGAAAGCTGTGACCAGTTTTATGTAAACCACCGCTGGTTAGGCGGTATGCTGACTAACTGGAAAACTGTTCGTCAGTCAATCAAACGCCTGAAAGATTTAGAATCACAATCTCAGGACGGTACTTTTGACAAACTGACCAAGAAAGAAGCGTTAATGCGTTCTCGTGAACTTGGTAAGTTAGAAAATAGCCTGGGTGGTATCAAAGACATGGGCGGTTTACCTGACGCTCTGTTTGTTATCGATGCTGAACACGAACACATTGCTATCAAAGAAGCAAACAACCTGGGTATTCCAGTATTTGCTATCGTTGATACTAACTCTGATCCAGATGGTATCGACTTCATTATCCCTGGTAATGACGATGCAATCCGTGCGGTTAAATTATATCTGACCGCCGCAGCTACAGCTGTTCGTGAAGGTCGTTCTCAAGATCTGGCTGTTCAGGCTGAAGAAGGCTTAGTCGAAGCTGAATAATAAGGCATGCTCGTAAGAGCCCTTATTTAACCAGGTATTGCTATATATTGGTTAGGGGGCCTCAATAGGCCCCCTTTACACATCTGCTATGAGAACATCTATGGCTAGTCCATAGAAAAGTCGAGGAAGAAACAAATGTCTGGAATTACCGCTGCATTGGTAAAAGAACTGCGTGAACGTACTGGCGCAGGCATGATGGAATGTAAAAAAGCGCTAGTTGAAGCTAATGGTGATATCGAATTAGCAATCGACAACATGCGTAAATCAGGTCAAGCTAAAGCTGCTAAAAAAGCAGGCCGTGTTGCTGCTGAAGGTATCATCCTTGCAGAAGTTGCTGCTGATGGTAAATTCGGTGCGCTGGTTGAGCTGAACTGTGAAACAGACTTCGTTGCTAAAGATGCTGGTTTCATCGCTTTCGGTAAAGAAGTTATGGCTGCTGTATTAGCAGACAAAACTGATGATATCGATGCTCTGAAAGCTAAATTCGAAGAAGCACGTACTGCATTAGTTGCTAAAATCGGTGAAAACATCAACATTCGTCGTGTTGCTGTATTAGAAGCTGACGAATTAGGTACTTACCTACACGGTGCTCGCATCGGTGTTCTAGTTTCAGCTAAAGGCGCTAACGAAGAACTGATCAAACACATTGCTATGCACGTTGCTGCAAGCAAACCAGAATATGTTCGTCCTGAAGATGTTCCTGCTGATGTTGTTGAACATGAGCACCAAATTCAGATGGATATTGCAATGCAATCAGGTAAACCACGCGAAATCGCAGAAAAAATGGTTATCGGTCGCATGAACAAATTCACCGGTGAGATTTCTCTGACTGGTCAGCATTTCGTAATGGATCCAAGCAAAACTGTTGGCGAACTGCTGAAAGAAAACAATGCTGATGTTATCAACTTCGTTCGTTTCGAAGTTGGTGAAGGTATTGAGAAAGTTGAAGCTGATTTCGCAGCTGAAGTTGCTGCAATGAGCAAATAATAACGCTTAGCGTTAACAGAACCGCCTAATGGCGGTTCTGTTTTGTTGTAATCTCCACTGGCTGTTTGCTTTTTTTTGTTAAAAAGAGAAGCTATCTAAAACCTCCAATTAACTAATCTGCTTAGGACAGAACACCATGGCTACCAATGCAAAACCTGTATATCAGCGAATTTTATTAAAGCTGAGTGGCGAAGCCCTGCAAGGCGCAGAAGGTTTCGGTATCGATGCGAGCGTACTTGATCGCATGGCTCAGGAAATCAAAGAACTCGTTGAATTAGGTATACAAGTCGGTGTCGTAATTGGCGGTGGTAACTTGTTCCGTGGCGCGGGTCTTGCTGCGGCAGGTATGAACCGTGTTGTGGGTGACCACATGGGAATGCTCGCGACAGTAATGAATGGTTTAGCAATGCGTGATTCATTGCACCGTGCTTATGTAAACGCACGCCTTATGTCTGCATTTCCACTGAATGGTGTCTGCGATAACTACAGTTGGGCAGAAGCAATTAGCTTATTACGCCACGGTCGAGTCGTTATTTTCTCGGCTGGTACAGGTAACCCATTCTTTACTACCGATTCAGCTGCGTGTTTACGCGGTATTGAAATTGAAGCTGACGTTGTATTAAAAGCAACGAAAGTGGACGGCGTTTATTCTGCCGATCCAACCAAAGATCCTGATGCAGTACTTTATGAAACACTGACTTATCAGGATGTATTAGAACGTGAATTGAAAGTCATGGATCTTGCTGCATTCACATTAGCCCGAGATCATAATTTACCTATCCGCGTATTCAATATGAATAAACCGGGTGCATTACGTCGGGTTGTAATGGGTGAAAGTGAAGGAACTTTGATTTCTCACGCTTAATACACAGAGACAACGGTATAATTTGGCGCTAACATCTAGAGTACGCCAATTTATTTATGTCGATATGATTTCATATCGACTGGAAGATAACCAGTTCCCAAGGGTTTATAACGTGATTAATGAAATCAAAAAAGATGCTCAAGAACGCATGGATAAAAGCGTTGAAGCACTAAAAAGCCAGATTAATAAAGTTCGTACTGGTCGTGCGTCTCCTAGCCTTTTAGATGGCATTGTAGTTGAATACTACGGAGCGCCAACGCCATTAAACCAAGTTGCTAACGTTGTCGCAGAAGATGGCCGTACACTGGCAATCACTGTATTCGACCGTACTTTAGCACCAGCTGTTGAAAAAGCGATTATGGCATCAGATTTAGGTTTAAATCCTTCATCTGCTGGCACCATTATCCGTGTTCCACTGCCTCCGTTAACTGAAGAACGTCGTAAAGACTTAATCAAAGTTGTTCGTGGTGATGCAGAACAAGGTCGCGTTTCTGTTCGTAATATCCGTCGTGATGCTAACGATAAAATAAAAGCATTACTGAAAGATAAAGAAATCAGCGAAGATGATGAACGCCGTTCACAAGATGACATTCAGAAGTTAACTGACATGTTCATTAAAAAAATTGATGATGCATTAGCGCTGAAAGAAGCAGAGTTAATGGAATTCTAATTTTTATATCTTTTTTCGATAATGCCGCTCTTTAGCGGCATTATTTTTAATTATTTATTTGAAAATTCGTGCTTAATACCTTCTTTTGTCACATTATTTATTAAAGTTTTCATCTTTAATCCTCATTTACCTTGCCATACTGATATAATTCTCTTTAATTAAAACGTTGTAGACATACTGATTGATTAATAAATGAAACAAATAACTATATTAGGCTCAACAGGATCTATCGGAACTAGCACTCTTTCCGTAATTGAAAATAATCCTGATGAGTATCAGGTCCTTGCTCTAGCCGCAGGTAAAAATGCAGACAAGATGGCACAGCAGTGCCTTGCTTTCCAGCCTAAATACGCTGTGATGTCTGATGAAAAAAGTGCAAATCAACTTAAACAGTTACTCGCTAATACATCTTGTAAAACAGAAATTCTATCTGGCTCTCATGCGATCAATGAAATTGCAGCTCTTGATGAAGCTGATCAGGTCATGTCTGCTATAACTGGTGTTGCAGGATTAAAACCGACACTTGCAGCCATTGAAAAAGGCAAAAGAATTCTGTTAGCGAATAAAGAATCACTGATAACGAGTGGGCGTCTTTTCTTTGATGCGGTTGCTAAATATGGTGCGACAATTTTACCCATTGATAGCGAACATAATGCAATTTATCAAAGCTTACCTAAAGCAATCCAAGAAAATCTAGGTCATGCGTCTTTAGCGAATGAAGGTGTGACAAGCATTTTGTTAACAGGCTCTGGTGGGCCATTTCGCTATACGCCATTAGAAGAGCTGGATGTAATGACGCCAGATCAAGCGTGTGCGCATCCAAATTGGTCTATGGGGCGTAAAATTTCGGTTGATTCTGCAACGATGATGAATAAAGGGCTTGAGTATATTGAAGCTCGTTACTTCTTTAATGCTTCTGAAGAAGAAATGGAAGTTATTATTCATCCACAATCTGTCATTCATTCAATGGTTCGCTATCGAGATGGCAGTATTATCGCTCAAATTGGTGAGCCCGATATGAGAACACCAATTGCGTACTCAATGGCTTATCCTCATCGTACTCAATCTGGTGCAAAAGCATTAGATTTCTTTGAGATTCAATCTCTAGAGTTTATTCGCCCAGATTATCAACGTTACCCTTGTTTAGCACTTGCTATTGAAGCGTCAAAACGTGGGCAAGCGGCAACAACAGTGTTAAATGCGGCTAATGAAGTGGTTGTTGATGCATTTTTACACGAAAAAGTGAAATTTACTGATATTGCTAAAATTAATCGCAAAGTTGTTGAACATTTTGACCTATCAGAGCCTCAAAGTATTAATGATGTCCTAGAAATTGATAAATTAGCAAGATTAGAAACTCATCAGATAATCACCCAATTTGTATAATGGTGATTATATTTAATATAGGGTGTTTGTTCGTCTTTCTGGCTAATGGTATAGTTGCCGAATCACTAAAGACAATAATGAAAATTAACAGTTCATTACTAAGGCTATCGCTTTAGCAACTTTGAGGCTTTGCCAAAGGCCGTGGGTGACACGGTTTTTTTTGTGCATAGGTTATCCGAAGAGGACTGTCTGTATCAGTATCAGATTAGCAAAGGGTTAAATTGAGTGAACTTATCCAGTGATGATTCATCCGCATCAAAACCAAAGCATGTTGCTATCATTATGGATGGCAATGGACGCTGGGCAAAAAAGCAAGGGAAGCTCCGAGTAACGGGGCATCGCGCGGGAATTAAAGCAGTTCGGGATGCAGTTAGCTTTTCCGTAAAACACAAAATTGAATCGCTAACGTTATATGCATTTAGTAGCGAAAACTGGAATAGACCAGAGCAGGAAGTGAGTTCTCTCATGGAGTTATTCGTTTTCGCTTTAGATAACGAAGTGAAGAGCCTGCATAAACATAATGTTAAATTAACGGTTATTGGTGATATTAGCCGTTTTAGCCGTCGTTTACAGGACAGAATTAAAAGTTCTGAGGCACTCACTGCGAATAATACAGGGCTTAATTTAAATATTGCGGCTAATTATGGCGGTCGGTGGGATATTACTCAAAGCGTAAAACAATTAGCGACATCCCTCGCAAAAGGGGAAATTAGTCTCGAAGATATTAATGAAAATACAATATCTTCACATCTTTGCTTGCATAATCAGCCTGAAGTCGATCTTGTTATTCGTACAGGTGGTGAGCATCGTATAAGTAATTTTCTTATTTGGCAGATTGCTTATGCTGAGCTTTATTTTACACAGGTTTTATGGCCTGATTTTGATGAACAAGTTTTTCAGAATGCATTAGATGCTTTTGCTAAACGGGAAAGACGTTTCGGTGGTACTACATCAGAAACAGATACTATAAATCTGGGAGGATAACTTGCTTAAGTATCGTGTCATCACCGCATTAATTTTAATCCCTATTGTTATTGCTGCACTATTTCTACTTCCTCCAGCAGGTTTTGGATTAGTGATTATCGCAATATCAGGCTTAGCGGGTTGGGAATGGGCACAATTTATTGGCTGGCATTCTCAAGGCAAACGTATTGCAACAGGGATCGGTTTTGCTGCATTGTTACTCGTTATGCAGTTTTCTTTACCTAATTTTGACCACCTACTAGACACTCCAATGATAAAAAATGGTTTGTGGGCGGGTTTAATTTGGTGGGTAGCAGCAATTTTATTAGTTGTAAGTTATCCTAATTCAGCCAATATGTGGAAAAATTCAGTTTTTATTAAGCTATTGTTCGGTATATTGACGATTGTTCCTTTTTATTGTGGCATGATGGCGCTGCGTATGCTGGGTTATAACACTGACACTTATACAGGCGCATGGTGGTTACTGTATGTCATGTTATTAGTTTGGGCTGCTGACTCTGGAGCTTATGCTTTCGGACGTTTAATTGGAAAACATAAAATGGCGCCTAAAGTATCCCCAGGTAAAACCCTCGAAGGGTTAGTTGGTGGGTTGATTACGGCAGGTGTTGCATCGTGGTTATTTACTTATTTTGCACCTGTGACTGAAGTACCCAATAACTTGTTATTAATATCTGGCGTTGTCGTCATAGTCTCGGTATTTGGTGATCTAGCAGAAAGCATGTTTAAACGTGTTGCAGGCATTAAAGACAGTAGCCAATTGATACCGGGACATGGTGGTGTGCTTGATAGAATTGATAGTTTGACTGCGGCTATCCCAGTCTTTGCAGGATTGGTCTTTCTGATTTCTTCTGGCTTTAAACTATAAAGGTAAGTAATGGGTATCCTGTGGAATCTTGCCGCATTTATTATCGTTTTAGGTATTTTAATTACGGTACATGAGTTTGGACATTTTTGGGTAGCTAGGCGCTGTGGTATTTATGTCGAGCGTTTTTCTATTGGTTTTGGAAAAGCAATTTGGCGCAAAATAGATAAACATGGCACTGAATTTGTTATCGCATGGATACCTTTGGGTGGCTATGTAAAAATGTTAGATGAAAGAGTCGCTGAGGTTGCACCTGAGCGCCGTCATCTTGCATTTAATAATAAAACAGTTGGTCAGCGTGCTGCGGTTGTTGCCGCAGGACCTATTGCCAACTTTTTGTTAGCGATTGTCGCCTATTGGATAGTTTTTATGATAGGTGTTCCTGCATTAAAACCTATAATTGCAGACATTCGTCCGAATTCTATCGCAGAACAAGCAAAATTAACGCCTGGAATGGAACTAAAATCCGTTGCAGGTATCGAAACGCCTGATCAGAATGCAGTTCGTTTAGCGTTAGTTAGTCAAATTGGTGCCAAAGAGGTTTCATTCGTTGTTTCAGATCTAAATTCTCTTTCTGAGAGTGAGAATATACTGAATTTACAACAATGGAATTTTGATCCTGAAAAACAAGATCCTATCTTGTCCCTAGGGATAATGCCTGTTGGCGCAAGGTTAGACTCAAAGATTATTGAAGTTACGGAAGGCTCCGCTGCTGAAAAAGCGGGTTTACAGGCAGGGGATCGTATCGTTAAAGTTGACGGTCAGCCAATTGATACATGGCATCCATTTACTTATTTTGTTCGACAAAGTCCAAATAAAGTCTTGGAGCTTCTTGTTGAACGTAACGGCTCGTCGTTGATGTCGAATATTACACCGACAGCTGTTGCACTGAAAGATGGTACTGAAGTAGGGCAAGTTGGTGCGCAATTGCAAATATTACCTCCTGATGAGCAATATTTGATAATGCAGCAATACAACCCATTTTCAGCGCTCTATGAAGCATCTGATAAAACATGGCAGTTGATGGGTTTAACTGTCAAAATGATTGGCAAGTTAGTGGTTGGTGACGTCAAATTAACTAACCTTAGTGGACCTGTTTCTATCGCGAAAGGCGCAGGAATGTCTGCTGATTCTGGTTTTGTTTATTATTTGATGTTTATGGCGCTTATCAGTGTCAATTTGGGGATCATTAACTTGTTTCCCCTGCCTGTCCTAGATGGCGGGCACCTGCTTTTCCTGGTTATCGAGAAGATAAAGGGAGGGCCGGTATCTGAGCGTGTACAAGATTTCTGTTATCGTATTGGTATTATGGCACTGATGCTTTTAATGGGACTTGCACTTTTCAATGATTTCTCTCGCTTATAATTGGTAAGCAGGGACCGGTTAGGAAAACACAAAACAACGATGGCGATGAAAAAGTTGCTTATAGCGTCGCTGCTGCTGGGCAGCGCCACTGCATACGGTTCAGACGGATTCGTAGTTCAGGACATTCAATTTGAAGGTCTTCAACGCGTCGCCGTTGGTGCAGCATTACTGAACATGCCTGTCCGAGTTGGAGACTCGGTCGGTAATGATGATATCAGCCGAACTATCCGTTCATTATTTGCGACAGGAAACTTTGATGATGTTCGTGTCCTGCGTGACGGAAATACTCTGATTGTTCAAGTAAAAGAGCGTCCAACTATTGCCAGCATTACTTTCTCTGGTAACAAAGCAATCAAGGAAGAGATGCTAAAACAGAATCTTGATGCTTCTAACATTCGTATCGGTGAAACACTTGACCGCACAATGCTAGCGAATATCGAGAAAGGGCTTGAAGATTTCTATTATAGTGTTGGTAAATATAATGCAACTGTAAAAGTGGTTGTTACACCTCTTCCTCGTAATCGTGTTGACTTAAAACTCGTGTTTGCAGAGGGTGTTTCAGCAACTATTCAGCAAATCAACATTGTTGGTAATAAAGCATTTTCTACTGCTGAGCTCGTTAACCGTTTCCAATTACGTGATGATGTTCCTTGGTGGAACTTAGCGGCTGATGAAAAATATCAGAAGCAAAAACTGGCTGGTGACTTAGAAACATTAAGAAGCTTCTATCTTGATCGTGGTTATGCACGTTTTGATATTGAATCGACGAATGTCAGTTTAACGCCAGACAAAAAGGGAATTTACATTACCATTAACCTGAAAGAAGGTGATAAATACACAGTAGAAAATACTGAAGTCAATGGTAATACTGCGGGCTACACTAAACAAATTGAAGAGCTTATCGAAATTGCACCCGGCTCTCTTTATAATGGCGCGCAAGTCACTAAAACAGAAAATGATATTAAAAATCTGTTAGGTCGTTATGGATATGCTTATCCTCGCGTTATGACAACCCCTGAAATTAATGATGAAAATAAAACCGTCAAACTGCATGTAAACGTAGATGCAGGAAACCGTTTCTATGTTCGTCAAGTCCGTTTCGCTGGTAATGACATCACTAAAGACTCTGTTTTACGTCGTGAAATGCGTCAAATGGAAGGTGCATGGTTAGGTAGCGATTTAGTTGAACAAGGTAAAGAGCGTTTAAATCGTTTAGGTTATTTCGAAACGGTTGAAACAGAAACTCAGCGTATTCCAGGTTCTCCTGATCAGGTTGATATCGTTTATCGTGTCAAAGAGCGTAACACAGGCTCTCTTAACTTTGGTGTCGGTTTCGGTACTGAAAGTGGCGTGAGCTTCCAAGTAGGTGTTACTCAAGATAACTGGTTAGGTACAGGTAACGCAGTTGCTATTAACGCGAGTAAAAATGATTACTCAACTTACGCAGAATTATCTGTGACTGACCCATACTTTACCGTTAATGGTGTGAGTTTAGGCGGTCGAGTTTTCTATAATGACTTCCGCGCTAATGATGCTGATTTATCTGGTTATACCAATAAATCTTATGGTGTAGATGGTACATTAGGCTTCCCAATTAATGAATATAACTCAGCACGTCTTGGCTTAGGCTATACTCATAATGGTCTGTCACGTATGGAACCGCAGGTTGCAATGTGGCGTTACCTAGAAAGTATGGGTGAAAATCCAGGCTTTGATAAACGTGAATCGTTTAATGCTGATGACTATACTGTCAGTATGGGGTGGACATTTAATAACTTAAACAAAGGTTTCTTCCCAACATCAGGTGCGAGAAGTAACTTAAGTGGGCGTGTGACTGTACCGGGCTCTGACAACAAGTACTATAAAGTCACTTGGGACGGTATGTACTATTACCCAATTAATGAGAAAGAGTCTTGGGTAACCTTACTTAAAGGTCGTTTAGGCTACGGTGATGGTTTAGGTGGTAAAGAATTACCATTCTATGAAAACTTCTATGCAGGTGGTTCGGGTACAGTTCGTGGTTTCCGTTCAAATAATATCGGTCCTAAAGCGGTTTACCTTGATGCAAATGGTAAGCCAAAACCAGGTGAGCCATCTAGCGATGCTATCGGTGGTAACGCAATGGCTGTGGCAAGTTTTGAGCTGATCACTCCAACGCCATTTGTAGATGATAAATACTCATCTTCAGTCAGAACCTCTCTGTTTGTTGATGCAGGTACGGTGTGGGATACTAAGTGGAGTAGCACTAACTCAGCTTGGACAGCAGGTATGCCTGATTATAGCCGTGCAAGTGATATACGTGTTTCAACCGGTGTTGCGTTACAATGGTTATCTCCTTTAGGTCCGTTAGTATTCTCTTATGCTAAGCCAATAAAAGATTACGAAGGCGATAAATCAGAGCAATTCCAGTTTAATATTGGTAGAACGTGGTAGCGATGTAAGTAAAGTTGATGCCTGATTCACAATGCTGAAAAAGGCATCCGATTTCTGACAAAAAATTATTTTTGGTTTTAAGGAGTTTAATCGTGAAAAAATTGTTATGTGCCGCTGCCCTAGGAATGGCATTGACCATGTCAGCAGGTGTTCAAGCCGCAGATAAAGTAGGTGTTGTGAACATCGGTCAAGTTCTCCAACAAATTCCTAACCGTGATGCGGTAGAGAAACAATTGGAAAATGAATTCAAATCACGTGACACTGAATTGCAGAACTTAGGTAAAGCATTACAGACAGCTGTTGAGAAATATCAAAAAGACGCGCCAACTATGAATGCAACACAACGTGCAAATACAGAGAAAGATCTGGTTGCTAAACGTGAAGCATATGCACAAAAAGCACAAGCTTTTGAGCAAGACTTTAGCCGTCGTCAAGCTGAAGAACGTAACAAAATCATGAAACGTGTATTAGACGCTGTTGATGCAGTAGCGAAGAAAGAAGGCTATGATGTGATCCTTGATGCTAACACTGTACCTTATTTCGCAGATGGTAAAGATATTACTGCTCAGGTTCAAAAACAGGTTAAATAATAGATGTTTTCAATTCGATTAGCTGATCTTGCTCAGCAGTTGAATGCACAGTTACACGGCGATGGTGATATCACTATCGCCGGTCTTGCTTCAATGAGCCTAGCAAATAGCGAACAAATTACATTTCTTTCCGATAGTCGCTATCGTGAAAAATTAAGTGAATGTCAGGCTGCTGCTGTTGTATTAACAGAAGCTGATCTTCCGTTTTGTCCCGTTGCCGCACTTGTGGTGAAAAACCCGTATCTTGCCTATGCTCAAATGGCACAGATAATGGATACAACACCACAGCCAGCACAGGATATCCATCCAAGTGCTGTTATTTCTCCTGACGCTAAGTTAGGAAAAAATGTATCAGTGGGTGCAAATGCCGTTATCGAATCTGATGTTATCCTTGGTGATAATGTTGTGATTGGTGCCGGTTGTTTTGTGGGTAAAAAAGCACATATTGGCGATAATAGCCGTTTATGGGCAAATGTATCTATTTATCATGAAGTTATCATTGGTAAAGATTGTTTGGTTCAGTCAGGTACTGTGATTGGTTCAGATGGTTTTGGTTATGCTAATGAACGTGGTAATTGGATCAAAATTCCACAATTAGGTTCAGTAGTGATTGGTGATCGCGTTGAAATCGGTGCATGTACTACAATCGACCGAGGCGCATTAGATAACACAGTTATCGGTAATGGTGTTATCATTGATAACCAGTGCCAAATCGCACATAACGTTATTATTGGTGATAATACCGCAGTTGCTGGTGGTGTCATCATGGCGGGCAGCCTGAAAATAGGCCGCTATTGTATGATTGGTGGAGCAAGTGTTATCAATGGTCACATGGAAATCTGTGATAAAGTCACGGTAACAGGTATGGGAATGGTAATGCGTCCTATCACTGAACCGGGTGTTTATTCTTCAGGAATTCCGCTGCAATCGAATAAAGCATGGCGTAAAACCGCAGCTCTTGTGTTGCGAATTGATGAAATGCAAAAAAGGCTCAAGTCGCTTGAACGTCAAGTAGAAAGTAGCGACAAGTAACAATATACGTCATTGACGAATGTTACCCATTTTGCGACCTGCGGGTTAACTCACTTTTTGAGTCACAGCAGGTCGTGTCATTATTAATTAGACTCAGTTTTATTAGACAGGAAGAGTATTGCAATGAGTGAGAATCATACTCTGCAAATCGAAGAAATTTTAGATTTACTTCCACACCGTTACCCATTCTTATTGGTTGATCGTGTCCTTGATTTTGAAGAAAAGAAATTTCTAAGAGCAGTAAAAAATGTATCTTTTAATGAGCCTTTCTTTCAAGGTCACTTTCCAGGAAAACCAATTTTTCCGGGCGTACTGATCCTCGAAGCCATGGCACAGGCAACGGGTATTTTAGCATTCAAAAGCGTAGGAAAGCTGGAACCTGGTGAACTCTACTATTTTGCTGCTATTGACGGTGCTCGCTTTAAACGTCCTGTCTTACCTGGGGATCAAATGATCCTAGAGGTAGAATTCATTAAAGAACGTCGTGGTGTTGCTCGCTTTAAAGGCGTCGCTAAAGTTGATGGGGAAATTGCTTGCGAAGCTGAAATGATGTGTGCTCGCCGCCGTGAGGTCTAGCCTATGATAGATAAATCCGCAGTAATTCACCCTTCCTCAATTATTGAAGAGGGTGCGGTAATCGGTGCTAATGTTCGCATTGGCCCTTTTTGTGTCATTGGTGCTAACGTTGAGATTGGTGAAGGTACTGACATCAAATCTCATGTTGTTATCAATGGGCACACACGCATTGGCCGAGATAATCAGATTTATCAATTCACTTCTATCGGTGAAGTTAATCAGGATCTGAAATATCGTGGTGAACCAACGCAAGTCATTATTGGTGATCGAAACCTTATTCGTGAAAGTGTGACTATCCACCGTGGAACAACCCAAGGTGGCAATATCACAAAAATTGGTAACGATAATCTACTGATGATTAATACCCACGTCGCACATGATTGTATCATTGGTGATCGTTGTATTATTGCAAATAACGGCACACTGGGTGGTCACGTCACTTTAGGTGATTTTGTGATTATCGGTGGTATGAGCGCCGTTCATCAGTTTTGCCAAATTGGCTCTCATGTGATGGTCGGTGGATGTTCAGGCGTGGCACAAGACGTTCCTCCTTTTGTTATTGCACAAGGAAACCACGCGACGCCTTATGGGCTGAATATTGAAGGATTAAAGCGCAGAGGTTTTGCTAAAGAAGATCTTCATGCAATTCGTAATGCTTACAAAGTACTTTACCGTAATGGTAAAACACTGGAAGAAGCGCGTGAAGAAATTGGACAATTGGTTGCTGATAATAATAATCCGCATGTCAAACTGTTCAGTGATTTTCTGGAGAACTCAGCAAAATCTAACCGCGGTATCATTCGCTAATTAGGATATGACCTTGTCAGGCCAATTATCTACTACTCGGTGTCCGTTAGTTATCGGCTTAGTTGCTGGTGAAACGTCCGGTGATATCTTGGGCGCGGGATTAATCCGCGCTCTAAAACAAATGCATCCCAATGTTCGCTTTGTCGGCGTTGCTGGACCTCTTATGCAAGCTGAAGGTTGTGAAGCTTGGTATGAGATGGAAGAGCTTGCCGTCATGGGGATCGTTGAAGTTCTCGAACGATTACCTCGCTTATTAAAGATCAGAAAAGATCTCACTCAACGATTCTCAGAATTAAAACCAGATGTTTTCGTGGGGATTGACGCACCTGATTTTAATATCACTCTTGAAGGTCGTTTAAAGCAAAAAGGGATCAAAACTATTCACTATGTCAGTCCATCTGTGTGGGCTTGGCGTCAAAAACGTGTTTTCAAAATTGGTAAAGCGACAGATCTCGTCTTAGCTTTTCTGCCTTTTGAAAAAGCGTTTTATGATAAGTATCAGGTTCCTTGTCGTTTTATTGGTCATACAATGGCTGATGCCATAGCCTTAAATCCAGATAAAAAGGCTGCTCGTGAACATCTAGGGATATCTGAAGAAATCCCTTGTCTAGCACTGCTTCCTGGTAGTCGTCATGCTGAAGTTGAAATGCTAAGTGCTGATTTTATAAAAACAGCACAGTTACTAAAACAGCAAATCCCCTCTCTTCATATTGTTGTGCCATTAGTTAATGCTAAGCGACGAGCCCAATTTGAACAGATACATCAAAATGTGGCACCAGAACTTGAAATACAACTTCTTGATGGGCAAGCAAGAGAAGCAATGACAGCGAGCGATGCAACATTGTTAGCATCAGGCACAGCTGCATTAGAATGCATGTTAACGAAATGCCCGATGGTTGTTGGCTATCGCATGAAACCATTTACTTTCTGGTTAGCAAAAAGGTTAGTTAAAACGCCTTATGTCTCGTTACCTAATTTGTTAGCTGGCCGAGAAATTATCAAAGAATTATTGCAAGAAGAGTGCGAACCCTCAGTGTTAGCACAACAACTTTTACCTCTTTTAACCGATGAAGAAAAAGTACGTCAATTAAAAGAGATATTTTTACAGCTACATAGTGACATTCGTTGTAATGCGGATGAGCAAGCAGCAAATGCAGTATTAGAATTGGTAGAAAAATAATGGAATTTGTATATCCAAAAGCAAATCTTATTGCTGGAGTTGATGAGGTTGGTCGAGGCCCATTAGTCGGTGCAGTAGTTACCGCTGCTGTTATTCTTGATCCAGCAAATCCAATTAAAGGATTAACAGACTCCAAAAAGCTAACAGAAAAAAAGCGTAATGCTCTTTATGACGAAATAAAAGAAAAAGCATTATGCTGGGCGATAGGCCGTGCAGAGCCAGAAGAAATTGATAAATTAAATATTCTTTGGGCAACCATGAAAGCAATGGAACGTGCTGTTGCGGGATTATCAATAACACCTGATATGGTCTTAATTGATGGTAATCGTTGCCCTAAATTACCAATGGCCTCTCAAGCGGTTATAAAAGGTGATAGTTTAGTTCAAGAAATTAGTGCAGCTTCTATTATTGCTAAAGTGACTCGTGATAGAGAAATGGAAGAGTTAGATAAGCTTTACCCTGATTATGGTTTTGCTAAACATAAAGGGTATCCAACTGTTTTCCATATGGAAAAACTAGCCTTATTAGGGGCAACACCCTATCATCGAAAAAGTTTTGCGCCTGTAAAACGTGCTTTAAATTTAAAGTAATCCACAGAGTAATTAAACACTATGGCAGATCCTCGTTTTATCCATCTTAGGGTACACAGCGATTATTCAATGATCGATGGATTGGCAAAAACAGGGCCTCTTGTGAAGAAAGTGGCTTCGCTGGGAATGCCTGCTTTTGCGATTACTGATTTCACTAACTTATGTGGGTTAGTGAAATTTTATGGTGCTGCACATGGTGCTGGCATTAAACCTATCATTGGTGCTGATGTTTACCTTGAAACAGAATTATTAGGTGATGAATATGCTCATCTTACTATTCTTGCCCGTAATAATGTAGGCTACCAAAACCTCACTTTATTGATTTCAGAAGCTTACAAACACGGTTATGGTGCTGTTGGACCGACGATTAAACAAGAGTGGTTAACAACCTACAAAGAAGGGCTCTTGTTGCTTTCTGGCGGTAGAATGGGGGATGTGGGTAAGTTCCTACTTCGCGGAAATCGCGCTTTAGTTGATCAGTGCCTTGAATATTATCAAACTCATTTTCCCGATAGTTATTATCTAGAGCTTATTCGTACAGGCCGTACTGATGAGGAAACTTATCTTCATGAAGCAGTAGCACTGGCTTCTGAAAAAGGTCTGCCCGTCGTTGCAACCAATGATGTCTGTTTTCTCGACAGTGATGATTTTGACGCACATGAAATTCGTGTCGCAATTCATGACGGTTTTACGTTATCTGATCCCAAACGTCCTAAGAATTATAGTCCTCAGCAATATATGCGCACAGAAGAAGAAATGTGTGAATTATTTGCTGATATACCTGAAGCATTAGAAAACAGTGTTGAAATCGCTAAACGCTGTAATGTCACGATCCGCTTAGGGGAATACTTTCTTCCACAATTCCCAACAGGGGATATGAGCACAGAAGATTTCCTCGTCAAAAAATCGAAAGAAGGTTTAGAAGAACGCTTAGCCTTTTTATTTCCCGATCCTGAAGAGCGACAAAAAAGACGCCCTGAATATGATGAGCGTCTTGATATTGAGCTGCAAGTGATTAACCAAATGGGATTCCCTGGTTACTTCCTGATCGTGATGGAATTTATTCAGTGGTCTAAAGATAACGGTGTTCCTGTCGGACCAGGGCGTGGTTCTGGTGCTGGTTCATTAGTCGCTTACTCACTCAAAATCACTGACCTTGATCCTCTTGAATTCGACTTACTTTTCGAACGTTTTCTTAACCCAGAACGTGTATCGATGCCAGACTTTGACGTCGATTTCTGTATGGAAAAACGCGATAGAGTTATCGACCACGTTGCTGAAATGTATGGTCGAGATGCGGTATCTCAGATCATTACATTTGGTACGATGGCGGCGAAAGCCGTTATTCGTGATGTTGGACGTGTTTTAGGCCACCCTTACGGTTTTGTTGATAGAATTTCAAAACTCGTTCCTCCTGATCCAGGTATGACGCTGGAAAAAGCGTTTGCAGCCGAGCCTCAATTACCAGAAATTTATGAAGCCGACGAAGAGGTTAAGTCTCTTATTGATATGGCTCGTAAATTAGAAGGTGTGACGCGTAATGCAGGTAAACACGCGGGTGGTGTCGTTATTTCACCAACGAAAATCACCGATTTTGCGCCACTTTATTGTGATGCTGAGGGAAATAACCCCGTTACACAATTTGATAAGAGCGACGTTGAATACGCGGGTCTTGTTAAATTCGACTTCTTAGGTTTAAGAACACTAACCATCATTAACTGGGCATTAGAGATGATTAATGCCCGACGAGCTAAAAAATCTCTCGAACCTGTTGATATTTCGGCGATCCCATTAACGGATCAGCGCAGTTTTGACATGTTGCAGCGTTCAGAAACGACCGCGGTATTCCAGTTGGAATCTCGTGGTATGAAAGATCTCATCAAACGCCTACGTCCTGACTGTTTTGAAGATATGATTGCACTTGTTGCCCTATTTCGTCCGGGGCCATTGCAATCAGGCATGGTAGATAACTTTATTGACCGTAAACACGGTGTTGAAGAGATCTCATATCCTGATGTTAAGTGGCAACATGAAAGCTTACAGCCCGTTCTAGAACCAACCTATGGTGTTATCCTATACCAAGAACAAGTTATGCAAATTGCACAGGTTCTTGCGGGATATACGCTAGGTGGCGCGGATATGTTACGACGCGCAATGGGTAAGAAAAAACCTGAAGAAATGGCAAAGCAGCGCTCTGTTTTTGAAGAGGGTGCTATTAAAAACGGTGTCGATGGTGAGCTTGCCATGAGGATCTTTGACTTGGTGGAGAAATTCGCCGGTTATGGATTTAACAAATCACACTCAGCAGCGTATGCATTAGTTTCTTATCAAACATTGTGGCTAAAAGCCCACTATCCAGCTGAATTTATGGCTGCTGTAATGACGGCTGATATGGATAACACTGAAAAAGTGGTGGGATTGGTTGATGAATGTTGGAGAATGGGCTTAAAGGTTCTTCCTCCTGATATTAATAGTGGTCTTTATCATTTCCACGTAAATGATGAAGGCGAAATCGTTTACGGTATTGGTGCCATTAAAGGTGTGGGTGAAGGGCCAATTGAAGCAATTGTAGAGGCGCGTCAGCAAGGCGGTCACTTTAAAGATATTTTTGATCTCTGTGCTAGAACAGAAACCAAAAAATTGAATCGCCGAGTGATGGAAAAACTGATAATGTCAGGCGCATTCGATAAGCTGGGACCTCATCGTGCTGCTTTAATGTCTTCATTAGAAGATGCATTAAAAGCCGCAGACCAACATGCCAAGGCTGAAGCAATAGGCCAATCGGATATGTTTGGTGTGTTAGCTGAAGCGCCTGAACAAGTTGAGCGTTCTTATGCCAATATACCTAAATGGCCAGACCAAGTCGTTTTAGAAGGTGAGCGAGAGACGTTAGGTTTATATTTAACAGGTCATCCGATCACACGTTATTTAAAAGAAATTGAACGATATGCGGCAGGAACGCGTCTAAAAGATTTAGTACCAACACCTCGTGGTCAAATGGTGAAGGTAGCAGGCTTAGTACTTGCTTCTAAAGTATTTACAACGAAACGCGGAAATCGGATCGGCGTTTGTACCTTAGATGATCGTTCAGGTCGCTTAGAAATTATGTTATTTTCTGATGCATTGGATAAATACCAACATTTATTAGAACAAGACAAGATTTTAATTGCTACTGGGCAGGTCAGCTTTGATGATTTCAATGGTGGGCTTAAAATGACAGTCCGCGAACTTATGGATATCAACGAAGCCCGTGAAAAATATGCACGAGGACTTGCTATCTCATTATCAGACAGGCAAATTAATGAGCAATTATTAAATCGTCTTCGCGGCGTTTTAGAACCTCATCGTTCAGGCACGATACCGGTTCATCTTTATTTTGAAAAGCATGATGCCTGCGCACGTTTACGATTTGGTGCGACTTGGCGTGTAACGCCAACAGATATGCTTTTAACGGATCTGCGAACTCTGCTGGGTAATGAGCAGGTAGAATTAGAATTTGACTAAAATAGGAATGTTATGAGTCTTAATTTTCTGGATTTTGAACAGCCAATTGCCGAGTTAGAAGCGAAAATTGATTCGCTAACCGCAGTTAGCCAACATGATGAAAAAATTGATATTAATATCGATGAAGAAGTTTCACGCTTAAGAGAAAAAAGCCTAGAGCTAACGCGTAAGATTTTTTCTGATCTTGGTGCATGGCAAGTAGCACAACTTGCACGTCATCCATTAAGACCTTACACACTGGATTATATTCATCGTATCTTTACTGACTTCCAAGAATTAGCAGGCGACCGTGCTTATGCTGATGATAAAGCCATTGTTGGTGGTATCGCTCGTTTAGATGGTCGTCCAGTGATGGTTATTGGGCACCAAAAAGGGCGTGAAACGAAAGAGAAAATCCGCCGTAACTTTGGTATGCCAGCGCCAGAAGGCTATCGCAAAGCGCTTCGTTTAATGGAAATGGCGCAACGTTTTAATCTTCCTATTATCACTTTTATTGATACTCCAGGTGCTTATCCTGGTGTTGGTGCTGAAGAGCGCGGTCAATCAGAAGCGATTGCACGTAACTTACGTGAAATGTCACGCTTTGACGTGCCAATCATCTGTACTGTTATTGGCGAAGGTGGTTCTGGTGGTGCACTGGCCATTGGTGTTGGTGATAAAGTGAATATGCTGCAATACAGCACCTATTCTGTTATTTCACCAGAAGGTTGTGCATCTATCCTTTGGAAAAGTGCTGATAAAGCACCATTAGCCGCAGAAGCGATGGGTATCACTGCAAATCGTTTAAAAGAGCTTAAGCTGATTGATACAGTTATTCCTGAGCCTTTAGGGGGCGCACATCGTCACTATGATGAAATTGCAGCGTCTTTAAAAGCACAAATCAAAGCTGATTTAGACGAGTTAGATGCATTTGAATCAGAAGAGCTAACAAACCGTCGCTACCAACGTTTAATGGAATACGGTTACTGCTAATAGCACCACGTTATTCAAAAAGTAAAAGAAAACCTCATGTTGATAACATGAGGTTTTTTTGTCTCTAAAAACTATCCTCATTGAGATAATAAAATGAGGTTATATTCACTATAATGCATTATATATCAATGTGTTAAGTTGATCTCAAAAACAATATTAATTCACTTTTTTACTAAAAGAATAATCAACCCTATCTATTATTTTATAGGGTCATTTACTTCTTTTGTGAGGAAAAAGCGATGATATCGTTTAATGGTAAGGTTGGGATAATTACAGGTGGTAATAGCGGGATTGGATTAGCTTCTGCGGAAAAGTTTCTATCTTTAGGCGCATCTGTTGTTATCACTGGCAGTAATTTAACCCGAGGGCAAAAAGCAGAAAAATACCTAAAAGAAAAAGGGCTTTCGGGTGAATTTATACAAATGGATGTGAAAAGTGAAAAAGAGAACGAACAACTTATTGATTATGTAGTAAATAAATATGGGCGACTGGATTTCATCTTTGCTAATGCTGGTATTTTAACTGATAACATCGCAGATAAATTAGAATATGAAAAATGGAAAGGAGTATTAGACGTTAATCTTAATGGGCTCTTTCTGATTAATCGTGCAGCTATTCAATATTGGCTGAAAAACAAACTATCAGGTGCAATTGTTAATTGTAGCTCGATTTGCTCTTTTGTTGGTCAACACGAGTTTCCTGCCTATTGTGCATCAAAAGGTGGTGTTAAATTACTGACACAAACACTTGCTATTGATTATGCAAGCAAAGGTATTCGTATTAATGCGGTTTGTCCAGGTTATATTGATACACCTTTATTAGAAGGGCGTGAACTAGATAAGCAAAAGTTGGCGACATTGCACCCGATTGGTCGTCTTGGTACGCCAGAAGAAGTGGCTAATGTTGTAGCATTTTTGGCTAGTGACGCAGCTTCGTTTGTCACTGGAGCCTCTTATTTGGTCGATGGTGGTTTTACAGCATAAATAGCTTTTGTTCAAAGGCAGAATAATCAATATTCTGCTTTCTTTGGCTCTTTCTATGAGCCATTCAAGATCCTTGGATATGGTATTAATTGCAGGAATGCTTTGTATTCGTGCAAAATCAGGTAGAAAAGCTTAACATAATCATCTGAATTCACAGATAAATGATAATGCTATGGAACTGGAAAACTGTTCACTTCTTGAAGAAATCAAACAACAGATTGATCCTTACACTAAAATTTTGGTGGGTTTTAGTGGTGGGGTAGATTCAACAGTTTTATTGCATGGGCTTGTTCGTTTGCGTGATGAATTCCAGTTACCTTTAGAATTAACAGCTATCTATATTCATCATGGATTAAATATCAAAGCAGATGATTGGCTTGCCCACTGTAAACAATATTGTCAGAAATGGCGTGTCGATTTTATCAGTGAAAAAGTGAATGTAGACCCTAAAGAAGGCGGTCTTGAGAATGGTGCAAGAGAGGCGCGTTATCAAGCTTTTCGCCGATATTTACAGCCACAACAAGTATTAGTGACTGCTCAACACCAAGATGATCAAGCTGAAACTTTTTTACTGGCTTTAAAGCGAGGCAGTGGCCCTGCTGGATTGTCTTCAATGCCTGCCAAGATGGTGTTTGAGAATAGTTATTTACTTCGACCATTACTTAATATTACTCGTGAGCAAATCGAGTCCTATGCGACAGAGCAACGATTAATTTGGATAGAAGACGATAGTAATCAAGATGATCGTTATGATCGCAATTTTTTACGATTGCGTGTTATGCCCTTACTAGCTCAACGTTGGCCTCATTTTTCACAAGCGGTAACTAGAAGTGCTGCATTGTGTGGTGAACAAGAAGCACTACTAGACGAACTATTAGATTCTGAACTTAATAGTTTAATGGACAGTGAACACAGCTTAGATATTAATCAACTTGCCCATTGTAGTGTTATAAAGCGCAATGCTTTACTGAGGCGCTGGTTTGCTAAACACAATAAAACCATGCCTTCAAGACAACAAATATTACGACTATGGCAAGAAGTGGCTTTAGCCAAAGCGGATGCTGAACCTAGATTACAATTTTATCAAGATGAAGTCAGACGTTATAAACAGCGCCTTTATCTAGTTCCAATCATTAAAGAGCCTGCTGAGCATGCTATTGAGTGGTCGCTCAATGAGCCTTTATGTTTACCTAATGGATTAGGTGCTCTATCACTCGTAGCCGAAACTGGAAAAAACACTGTCAGAAAGCCTTCGAGTGATGAAAAAGTCACTGTGCGTTTTGGTTTAACACAAGCATCTTTACGTATTGTAGGGCGAGAGCATGCTCGACATAGTAAAAAGATTTGGCAAGAGCTTGAAGTTGCACCTTGGCGTAGAACCCGGATCCCTTTGATTTATTATAATGATACGTTAATTGCAGCTATTGACACATTTGTTACTTTTGAGGGAAAAGCAACATCAGAACACGCTATTACTATTGAGTGGCGAAAGGCTCATGAATGAACAACCGCCAGTTGGCGGTTGTTCTTTATTCGGTTATTCCGATTTTATAACAATTGTCCCAAGTTCGGGATTAGAAAAGCTGGCAATAACATCCAGTCGTAAATCTTTAGAGCCTTCAGACGTTTTGACTTTTAGGTATTCAACTTTCTTGCTTAAGAAAAGGTCATCCGCAACACCTTCAATAAGCTCACCATCATGCAGTTCAATATGGAGCGCTAAACCACGCTGGCATGCTAACTCCAGATACTCATAATCATCACAGTTAATTGGTTGATATTCTGTATTTGTTGACATATTCCCTCACCACTCTTTCGTGGCGGTGTTGCCGCCAGTGAATAATTCAGAATAAAATCATTATGCTGTTATTCGATGTGAGCACAATAGTTATTATAATAATTTTCTGAAATAGTTCTTTATTCGAAGTGATTTGAGAAATAATTAACAATTATGGGTGCATTTATCTTAAAGCTTGTTTTATTGCCCCCTTTTATTTTAAAAAATGTTAGAATCATATAGAGAATGATTTATTAAAAAGTACCCAGAATGTAGGGAGTCGATGATGGGGAAAAAATTTTTATTTGCAGCCGTTGCTGCTGGGTTATTTATACTGTCAGGTTGCCAAAATAATATTGGCTTATCACTTGATGGAAAAATTGTAGACCAAACTTACAACAGTATTCTGCCTTGTGCCGATTGCTCTGGCATCGACACGACAATTCTTGTTAATCAAGATGGCTCTTATGTTATGGAGCAAAGCTATCAAGGTTCACCTGATGATAAACGTAGTTTCTTTGAATCAGGAACATGGGTATTAGGTAAAGATAAGCTGACATTGACTAATAGTTATGGTGAGAAGAGCTATTATTTACCTCGTGAAGATAAATTAGTCATGCTTGATATTGATGGCAACGTTATTAATTCAGAACTAAATTATACTTTAGCTAAGGTTCAACCTAAACAGCTTGCCGGCGAGTTCACTTATTTTGCTGATGCAGGTACGTTTAAAGATTGCCAATCAGGGCGTGTTTACGCAGCCAGTGGTATTGAATTGGAAAAAGGCTATTTCTCAACGGGTGTTGAGGGTGGAACACCTGTTTACCTCGAAGTAAATGGTTATTACAGTATTCGTCCTTCAATGGAAGACGGTCAATATGACCGAGCTTTAGTTGTTGCAGATGAAAAACCTCGTTTTAATCGTCATGGTTCTTGTGGAAATCATCGTGGTAGCAGAAGCTAAGTTTTAGTTATTCTATTCCTAATAAAAAACCCGCTTTTGCGGGTTTTTTGTTGCTCAATGAAGCCTCTTATCGTCAAGAGGCTTAATGATTAAGCGAGTTGCTCTTTGATAAAGGCAACAACATCATCAACATTGACTAGTGATTTATCATCACTACGACGTGCTTTATATTCGATTTGATTGTTATCGAGGTTACGATCACCAATCACGATCGTGTGTGGAATACCGATAAGTTCCATATCAGCAAACATTACACCCGGACGTTCTTTACGATCATCAAACAGAACATCAATACCTTGAGCACGTAATTCGTCATAAAGTTTGTCAGCGACTTCTTTAACACGATAAGAACGATGCATATTCATTGGTAAAATAGCAACTTGGAATGGTGCAATCGCATCTGGCCAAATAATACCGCGAGCATCATGATTTTGTTCAATAGCGGCAGCAACAATACGAGTTACACCGATACCATAGCAGCCCATAGTAACGATTTGGTTATGACCTTCTTCGTTTTGTACGGTTGCTTTTAATGCTTCTGAATATTTTGTGCCAAGTTGGAAGATATGACCAACTTCAATACCACGTTTGATTAGTAATGTTCCTTTACCGTCAGGGCTTGGATCGCCTTCAACAACATTACGGATGTCTGCAATTTCAGCAACAGGTAGGTCACGCTCCCAGTTGATACCAAAATAGTGTTTACCATCAACGTTTGCACCTGCACCGAAATCACTCATCACAGAAACAGAACGATCCATAATAACAGGTAGTGGCAGATTAACTGGGCCTAATGAACCTGGACCTGCATTTACAGCTTGGCGAATCTCAGCTTCAGTAGCGAAAGTTAAAGGTGCTGCAACGATAGCGCATTTTTCTGCTTTAACTTCATTAAGTTCGTGATCGCCACGGACTAATAATGCAACTAATGGGTGACCACTCTCTTTTGTACCATGAACAATCAGTGTCTTAACTGTTTTTTCAATTGGTAGATTGAATTGTTCAACTAATTCAGCAATTGTTTTAGCGTTTGGTGTATCCACTAAACGTAATTCTTCAGTTGCAGCAGCTCGTGGAGTTGCAGGCATTACTGCTTCTGCTAATTCGATATTGGCTGCATAGTCAGAGCCAGTTGAGAAGACGATGTCATCTTCACCGCTGTCTGCTAAAACTTGGAATTCATGAGAGGCATTGCCACCGATAGAGCCTGTATCTGCAAGTACTGGACGGAAATCTAAACCAATACGTGAGAAAATTTTGCTGTAAGCTTCATACATTCTGTCGTAAGTCTCTTGTAAAGACTCTTGAGAGATATGGAAAGAGTAAGCATCTTTCATGATAAATTCACGAGAACGCATAACACCAAAACGAGGGCGTACTTCGTCGCGGAATTTAGTTTGAATTTGATATAAGTTCAGTGGAAGTTGTTTGTAAGAGGTAATTTCATTACGAACAATATCAGTAACAACTTCTTCATGAGTTGGGCCTAAAACGAATGGGCGCTCACCTCTATCTGAAAAACGCAGTAATTCAGGGCCATACTGTTCCCAACGACCACTTTCTAGCCATAAGTCAGCGGGTTGAACAACGGGCATTGAAATCTCAAGAGATCCTGCGTTGTCCATCTCTTCACGAACAATTTTTTCAATTTTTCTTAGAACACGAACCCCTGTCGGCATCCAATCATAAAGACCAGAAGCGAGTTTACGGATCATGCCTGCGCGAAGCATAAGTTGATGGCTGACAATTTCTGCATCAGCAGGTGTCTCTTTTAAAGTAGAGAGCAAATAGTGGCTAGTACGCATTATTAGGTTCCATTAGAACAAAAATACTTAGGCTGACTGTCACGCCAGTCTATATCAATATAATTAGAGAAAGACTCTAGAGCGTGTTTATCTTTGCTGCTTATTTTTACAGCAAAAGAAATTTATAAAACAAGCAACATATTCAACATTTTGGGTTTGGGCATTGATTGATATTAACAATGACCACTTAAAAATAAAAACAGCCCTACGGGTTCGATTAAAAGACGTTTCACTCATTTTATTCTGCATTGAGAGGCGCTAGCCTAGTTCACTAGGCGGCGAGCCCCTCTCCTTGCCTAAAATGCTTTTAATTCGAATAAAAATCGACCATCAAAGGTCAACACGCTCTAGTCTACCAGTGACTTAGGTCTGCCAAAAGGGGCAAAGCATTTTTTTCAATCTGATTTGTCTAAAGACATGAGAATGACTCTCAGATTAGATTATTCATGATAGCAATATCAATGAAGATAATAGCAAGTTACCGCGGTTCTACACTAAGAACAAGTGTCTGTTGTCCATTGACTTGCCAGCGAACATTGAATTCGAGTAAGTGTACCGCATAAATTCTATCATTTTGTTCTCCCTTTTTATAAGCAGGACGAGGATCTTGCTGTAATACTTGGGTAATAAAGCGTGAAAGATGAGGGTATTCACTTGCATAGTGTTGCAGTTGTTCGGATGCAATCTGTGAAAAGAAAACTGGCATTTCGTTATTAGGGGCTTCTTGTGCAAACCCTGCAATCGCATTTGGACGAGATTCTGCAAACGGTAAATAAGGTTTGATATCAAGAATAGGAGTGCCATCCACTAAATCGAGACTGCCTAATTCTAAAATAACAGACTGATTTTCGGCATTTACTTTTTTTAATTCAACTAACGACATACCAATTGGATTAGGACGAAAGGTTGAACGGGTGGCGAAAACGCCAATCTTTGCGTTTCCACCCAATCTCGGTGGGCGAACCAAAGGATGCCAACCTTGTTGTGCTGTTTGGTGAAAAACAAACAGTAACCAAAGGTGGCTAAATTGTTCTAAACCTCTGACTGCATCGGGGTGATTATAAGGGGTATGTAGAATAAGTTGACCGCCGCCATCCTGGACTAATCCAGGTTGGCGTGGAACGGCAAATTTTTCTTTATAAGGGCTTGAAATATACCCTATAGGATTCATTTGGTAGGTGTTCATTTTGTAATGAGTAGGGCTGTGCCTTCACAAATGGCGGATTGATAGCAACCTAAGCCTGTGACAATTTGGCATTCATGCAATAAAACGGCATTCGCATTTTTGTAAGCCGCTTTTGTTGCCATTCTTTTTTTAGCAATAGGTAAACTTGCTGGTGGGTCTTGTAATGTTTGACGACAAGACTCGCCAGCGACAATACCGAGATCTTTAAAAGGTGCACCTAAAAGGTCTTCTGTTTTTTCAACAATACGCACTGAAGGTAAAGTTTGTGACCTCGGTTTTTGTGGTTGTCCTGGTTTATTTAAACGCATATCCGTAAATTTAGACTGATCAACATCAGATGATTTTTGCATTGAACAGCCTGTCATAAACAGCGCCATGATGCCAAGAAGTAGCAAGCGCATGTGCATGGGTTATATCCTCTTTATTATTGTCTATACAAAAATTAAACGGCACTAATTTAATGCAAATTAGCCAAGTAAAAAAGAGAAAGGCGAACAAATGTCCGCCTTTTTTATAATTAAGTTAAATTTTAACGTATTACCAGCCTTTTACAGCACCGCCGTTAAAGATTTTATTTGCAGCACTATCAACTTCATCAGTTTGGTAAGCTTGAATAAATTTCTTCACATTCTCACTGTCTTTATTATCTTCGCGAGCAACAATGATATTTACATATGGAGATTCTTTGTCTTCAACAAAAATACCGTCTTTTGCTGGTGTTAAGTTTACTTGGCTTGCATAAGTGGTATTGATTACCGCCAAATAGATTTTTTGATCATCTAATGAACGTGGTAATTGAGGTGCTTCTAATTCTACTAATTTTAGATTTTTAGGATTTTCAATAATATCTAAAGAAGTCGGTAATAAGCCTACACCATCTTTTAATTTAATTAATCCCACTTTTTCTAATAACAGCAGTGAACGACCTAAGTTAGTTGGATCGTTAGGGATAGCCACTTGAGCGCCATCAGGTAAATCAGCTAAATCAGTAATTTTTTTAGAGTAACCCGCGATAGGGTAAATAAACGTATTTCCTACCGCAGTAATCTTGAAATTACGATCTTTAATTTGTTGATCCAAATAAGGCTTGTGTTGGAATGCATTAAGATCGATATCACCACGACTTAATGATTCATTAGGCATTACGAAGTCATTGAAAGTAACGAGTTCTACATCAAGACCATATTTATCTTTAGCAACTTGTTTTGCTACTTCTGCAACTTGTTGTTCAGAGCCAGAAATAACACCAACACGAATATGGTTTGGATCTTTTTCTTTTTCACCACAACCAGCTAATACTAATGCGCCAACTAAAGCACTTACGACTGCGAGCGATTTAAATTTCAATGACATACATTTACCCTTATTTGATCTGTTAATTAAAAGGTTTCGATTTAATAATTGAAACCTTCAATCTAATTATTTATGTGTTGTCAGCTTCACTAAGCGATCGCCGAAAAACTGAATGATAAAAACAAGAATAACGAGTAGAACAATCACAATATTCATTACAGTTGCATTATAGCCAACGTAACCATATTGATAGCCAATTTGACCTAAACCACCTGCACCAACAGCACCACCCATCGCTGAGTAACCCACTAATGTAATTAGTGTAATGGTTGCAGCATTAATCAAGCCTGGTAAAGATTCTGGTAATAAAATTTTCTTAATAATTTGCATTGGTGTTGCACCCATAGAACGAGATGCTTCAATTAATCCTTGTGGGATTTCCAATAGCGTATTTTCGACCATACGAGCAATAAAAGGTGCTGCGGCAACAGTTAATGGCACGATGGCTGCTTGCAAGCCAATAGATGTTCCTACAATCAAGCGAGTAAAAGGGATCATCCATACTAGTAAGATAATAAAAGGGATAGCCCTAAAAATATTCACAAGTGCTGAGATAACACGATAGGCAGGTGGATTTGCCATAATTTGTTCAGGACGAGTGACATAAAGTAAAACACCAAGTGGTAGCCCGATGACAAAACCAAAGAAGCCTGAAACGAAGGTCATGACTAAGGTTTCCCAGATCCCACTAATTAATAAATAAACCATTCCTTCAGACATAACCGAGAACCTCTACTTTCACATGATGCTCTTCTAAAAACGCAATCGACTTTTCAGTATTACCATTCTTACCGTGTAGCTCAGCTAACATCACGCCAAACTTCACACCACCGGCATAGTCCATTTGTGAACTTAAGATATTAATATCTGCGTCAAAACGACGAGCAACGATGGACATTAATGGTGCATCAACGGATTGACCGTTAAATTCAAGTTTCAATAATGGGAACAAACCTTCTTCCCACTCTGGTTTCATACGTTCTTTGTAATCTTCAGGAATATCCAATTGTAGTGTTGATTGGATAAAAGCCTGAGAAACAGGTGTTTTTGGATGAGAGAAAACTTCACTCACTGCATCACTTTCAACTAATTCACCACCACTTATTACTGCGACTTGATCACAAATGCGTTTTACAACGTCCATTTCATGAGTGATTAATAAAATGGTGAGGCCTAAACGACGGTTAATGTCTTTCAGCAATTCTAAAATAGAACGTGTTGTTGCTGGATCAAGTGCGCTGGTGGCTTCATCACACAACAAAACGTTGGGTGAATTTGCTAATGCACGCGCTATTGCAACACGTTGCTTTTGTCCACCAGATAAGTTTGCTGGGTAATACTCTTTCTTATCTGATAAACCAACTAATTCAAGTAATTCATTAACACGCTTATTAATCTCAGCGCGAGGTGTGTTATCAAGTTCTAATGGCAGTGCCACATTATCAAATACGGTACGTGAAGACAGTAAGTTGAAATGTTGGAAAATCATGCCAATACCACGACGTGCTTTCGTTAATTCTTTATCAGATAACTTTGTGAGATCACGCCCATCAACAAGCACTTCACCTGAAGTGGGTTTTTCTAACATATTCACACAACGTATAAGTGTACTTTTACCCGCACCTGACGATCCGATAACACCAAAAATCTGCCCTTGTGGCACATGCAGGTTAATATTTGATAGCGCTTGTATAGAACGCTCTCCCTGCTTAAATACTTTGTTTATATTCGTCAGTTTAATCATTTTTTTCTTTATATAAGTAGATATGGGACATAAAGACTATTCTGCCCGAGTTAAAATAGATGTTAAGGCGTCTAGACGGCTAAGTCAATAAAAAAGAGTTGAAGACTAATAAAGAAAGAAAGCCGTGGATATCATTCTCTATATAAGAAAAAACATGCGATACTAATAAAAATATCTAAATGGAGTAATGCTGTGAGCAAGGGGATTTCTGCGATTTTCTTAGATCGCGATGGAACTATTAATATAGACCATGGTTATGTGTCTGAAATTGATAACTTTGAATTTATCGATGGCGTGATTGAGGCAATGGCTGAATTAAAAGCTATGGGATATGCCTTGGTACTAGTGACTAATCAATCGGGCATTGGGCGTGGCTACTATAGTGAAGATCAATTTTTACACCTAACAGAGTGGATGGATTGGTCTTTGGCAGATAGAGGTGTTGATTTAGATGGTATCTATTATTGTCCTCATCATCCTGACGCCACTGTAGAAGAATATAAGAAAGAATGTGATTGTCGCAAACCAGCCTCAGGTATGTTTATGGATGCAAAAGCACAATTAAACATCGATATGGCTTCTTCTTATATGGTTGGCGATAAAAAAGAAGATATGTTGGCAGCAAAAACTGCGGGAGTGGGTCATAAAATTCTTGTTCGCACTGGAAAAGAGATAACTGAAGAGGCACAACAGTGTGCAGATTTTGTTCTCGATAGCCTTGCAGACTTGCCAAAATGGCTAAAAAGCCACAAAAAATAGGCACTTCGTTTAATTTACCAACAAACGAACATTTTTTTTAAAAAAAACTATTGCCAGCCTCAGAAAACTCCCTATAATGCGTCCTCGTTGTCACGGCACAGGGCGCTAAGCGAACTGACTGAGAGAACGAAGAAAAAAGTGAAAAGCCTTGAAAATAAACGCTTGACACTGAATGAGGAAGATGTAGAATGCA